>DATDMU010000440.1:0-4417 GCA_036518615.1 Myxococcales bacterium | reverse complement strand
GACAGGCAGACCTCCACCGGCGCGCCGCAGGAGGTGCCCAGGTGCTCGGCCTTGTGCCTGCAGTAGCAGAGCGACACCGCGACGTCGGTGGCCGTCTCGATCACGCGGGTGGCGCGCTCCCAGTCGAGGACGTCGGGAATGGGTCCGTCGCCGAAGGTCGTCTCGTGGGCGAGGGCGCGGCCGAGGACGGTGTCGTTTCCGAAGACGCCGCGCGCGAACGACTCGTCGTGGTGCATGTACGCCTGCAGCGCTTCCGCCATGCGCTTCTTGGGGATCGAGTCGTGGGCGCGCATCATGGAGAACTCGAAGAATCCGATGACGGGCGGCGAGAGCAGGTACGTGGTCTTGCCGGTGCGCTTGCTGACCAGGTCGAGCACGAGTCCCTTGTCGGCCATGGCGTCGAGGCGCGGCGCGAGGATCTCCGGCTTGATTCCGGTGCGCGCGGCGATGCGCTCGAGGCTGGCGGGCAGGACCGGCAGCCTGGAAGCGAGCGCCGCGTCCTCGGGCGTGAAGAGGATCTCGAGGATCTCCTTCCAGCCCTCCCAGGCCGCCGGGTCGGTGGGCTCGGGCATCGGCGCCGTGCCTGCGTCGAGGCGGTGCACCAGCTCCTGGTATTCCTGCTTGAGATGGCCCTGGTGACCCATCGCGCACCTCCCCGTGGGTTTGCGCGAGCCTAGCGGAGGGGCGGCGAGGGCGCGCGCGGCGATTTGCCCCGCCGGGCCGCGGGCGGCGGGCATGCGGCGATCGGTCCTTGAATCCAGGGCGGGCCTCGTCCATGCAACCGCGTTCACCCATTTCCTGGAGCAACCCGTGAAGAAACTCGCCATCGCCGCATTCGCAGGGCTGATTTCCCTCGGCGCCTACGCCCAGATGCCGCCCTTGCCCAAGGCTCCCGCCGTCCCTTCCGGCGGCGACGTGAAGGGCGCGATCAAGGAGAAGGCCGACAGCGCGGTGGAGACCGGCAAGGGCGCGGCGACCAGCAAGGCCGACGATGCGAGGAGCGCCGGGGAAGCGAAGGCCGACTCCGCCAAGGCCGCCGCCGACGCGAAGGCAGGCCGGCTTCCGGTGGCCGGCGAGGCGGTGAAGGGCGCGACCGGCGCGGCCGCGGAGAAGGCGAAGGGCCACGCGAGAAAGGCGCAGGCAGGGACCAGGAAGAAGAGCGACAAGGCGTCGAGCGCGGCCCACAAGAAGGTGGACGATCTGGCGAAGTAGCCGTTGCCCGGCGGCGGGCTAGAACCGCACCGGCATGGAGACGCCGAGCTGGAAGTTGGGAGAGTCGGCGGTGACGCCGAGCGCGGCGTTGACGTTCAAGAGCACGCTGCGGGAGAGCACCCTGCCGAGGCCGAGCTGGAGCACCGCCACCGTCTCGTCGCTGCCGAGAACGGCCTTCCCGGCGATGGTGTCGTCGGGCTTGTAGTGGAAGTCGAGCAGGAACGACAGGGAGGTGTCCGGGCTGACGGCGAGGATGGCCCCGCCGCCGAGCCCGAAGGTGTTGCCGAGGTTGCGCCGGCCCTGCTTCGTCCGCACGGCGAGGTTCTCCGTGTAGCCCACGTTCGCGAGCAGGACGAGGGGATCGGCGCTCTTCACCGCCGTCACCGTGGCGCCGACGGCGTTGTAGCCGCTGCCCAGCCCGAGCTTCCCCGCGCCGGCCTCGAAGGGGCTGCTGCCGAGCTTCGACTTCCAGTTTCCCGCGAGGAAGATGTCCGGGGCGACGTTGCCGCCGTGGATCATCTGCCAGGTCAAGGAGAACCGCGGATCTCCGAGGCCGAACGCGGAGGCGTTGTCGCTGGCGGCGCCTGCGACGGTCACGTCGCTGATCACGAGCGAGGCCGGCACAGCGGCCTCGATCTGGAGATCGAGAGGCAGGCCGAAGCGCGCGGTGAGGGTTCCGGTGATCTGGTGGACGCGCTTTCTCACGCCCAGGGTGGTGGGCGCGCCGGAGGGGCCCGGGACGGTGGTGAAGGAGTCCTCGCTCGAGTGGCCGTAGGTGAAGCCGGGGGCGAGCTCGAAAGCCCAGATCGGCAAGAGCAGCGCCCCGCGTTGCACCAGCGCGCGCTCCAGAGCGCGGGCGGCGAGATCCTCCTCGTCCTCGTCGTCGTCGGCGGCGCTGCCGTCGCGCGGGCGCTCGCGCTTCTCCCCGGCGCGGCCCTGCGGCGCCGAACCGCTTCCGGGGTTGCGTCGCGGCGGAGGTGGCGTCCTCGCAGCAGGCCTGGCGGGCGCGGCGGGCTCCGCTTGCGCAGGGGGATCGCCCGGCGGGGCTGCAGCTTGCGGCGCGGCGGGCTGCGCATCGCCGGACGGCTTCGCCGGGGCAGGCGCGGGTGCAGCCTCGTTGGCGCCGGAAACGGTGCTCTGCGAGATGGTGCCGCCGGAGATCGCGCCTCCGGAGATGGTGCCGCCGATGATGGTCGCCCCGGAGATGGTCCCTCCGATGATCCTGGCTCCGCAGATGGTGCTGCCGGCGATGGTCCCTGGCGACGGCGGAGATGGAGCAGCGGCCGGCTGCGGCGGCGGACAGGACGGAGGCGTCTGTCCGGGCGGCGGCGCCGCGGCGGGCGCGGCCTGCGCCACCGGCGGCGGCTGGCGAGGCGCTGCCTGAGCCGGAGAGGAGGGTTGCCGCGGCGGCGGTTGCTCGCGCCGCGCTTGCGCCGCCGGCTGCGGCCGCGGTGCTTGCGGCGCCCTCTGCTCGCGCGGTGCTTGCGGTGCCCGCTCCTCCCGAGGCGCTTGCGTTGGAGGGGATGGCCGCTGCGCAGGCCTGGGCGGCGGAGCAGCTTCTTCCGGAGCTTCTTCGTCGTCGTCCGCAGCATCTTCTGGCGGCGCGTCCATCTGCGCCGGCGGGGTCCACTCACCCCCCTGCGCGAGCATCAGCCCCGGAGCGCGAGCATCCGGTTCACCGCCCACCGCCGGCCGGGCCGCCGCCAGCACGAGCGCGGCCATGCCTGCGAGCGCCGTCATCGCAGGGCTCCGAGCGCCTCGCGCACCGCAGGGGGCTGCACCACCGTCAGCTCGGGCCTCGATGCCTGCGGGTGTTCGCCCTGCCTCGGCGTGACCACGAACGCGATCCGGCGAGGCCATACGTCCTCGAACTCGGCCACGGTCATGCTGCGGTTGCCGAATCCCGGGTCGGCGAGCAGCACGTGGCCGGCCTGGACTCCGCGGAAGACGACGAAATGATCGTTGCCGCCGATCTTCGTCGGCACGATGGCCGGCGCGAGCTGCGCAAGGTGCTTCATGTCGAGCTTTCCGTATCCGTCGGCCTGGTGCCCCCGCGAGACCGCGTAGCGCTTCAGGTCGAGCAGCGAGAAGCCCTGGCGAGCGCGGATCTTCACCGGATCCGCCCGCTGCAGGACGCTGGTGATGACCTCTTCCTCGTCGACCGGATCGCCGACGTCGTAGGTGAGCAGCGTGCTCAGCGCCGCCGAGCCGCAGCTCAGGTCCCACTTCTGCAGCACCACCCGGTCGTGCCGGATCTCCTGCAGCGAGCGGACCGCTTTCGTTCCCCGCGGCCCGGTGGCTCCGGCACATGCCGCGAGCGAGAGGAGGAGCGCAGGGCCGAGACCTCGCCCGGGCCCTGCGCTCCACCGGTTTCCCCTGGTTCGATGCTCACGCACGCTGTTTGCCCGAGTCCATCCCGGGATGTTGCGCACGCGAGTCGTCCACGTCTGCCCTCGACTTCGCGGGGCTACCCACCCGGTGTGATGCCGGATGCGAAGTTGAAGTTGTTCTGCGTGCCGACCGCCAGCGCGTCGAACGACCCGTTCCCGAGGACGTTGGCCTGCACGATTGCAGCCACGTTGACGGGAATGGCGACGTTCACCGTGATCGGCTCGATGTGGATGCCGATCGGAGCCTGCACGTTGACGAAGAGCAGCGGGTCGCCGCCGACCACCTTGTCGAGCTCACCGTCGCTGAGCCTGGCAGGCCCCTGGGCGGAAGCGTCCTGCTGCTGCTCCGCTGCGAAGGCGAGGACCGGGGTGGCGACGAGGCCAAAGAACGCCGCGAACATTGCGATGTACTTCGACATGACTTCTCTCCTTTCTGGGTTGTTTCGTGCTTTGCCGCGCTTCGACTACTGGAACATCTGCCCCTGCGTGACCGTCTGGCCGGCCAGGACGGTCGCGCTCTGGATCGCCTGGCCGAGCGCGTTGGCCTGCACCGCCACCGCCGCGTTGATGGGAACGTTCGAGACGTTCACCGCGATGGAGATGTTCTGCAGGGTGAGGTTGAGGTTCAGCGGCAGGTTGAGAAGGCTGCCGTCGCCGCCGGTCACCTCGTCGAGCTGGCCGTCGCTGAGCTTCGCGGGTCCGGCGGAGGCCGGCGACGTCTCTGCCGCGAAGACCGGCGTGGCGGAGAGGCCCAATGCCGCCGCCAGGGCTGCGATTCGTCCGATACACTTCATGGTGTGTTCCTTTCGCAGTGG
>DATDMU010000439.1:0-7551 GCA_036518615.1 Myxococcales bacterium | reverse complement strand
GGTGGCGGAGCTGAAGGCGCAGGGCATGGACTACGCCGAGCGCATGGAGGAGCTGGAGAAGGTCGAGTGGCCCAAGCCGCTGCGCCAGTTCGTCTACGACACCTTCAACGCCTTCGCCGACAAGCATCCCTGGGTGGGCGCCGAGGACGTGCGGCCGAAGAGCGTGGCGCGCGAGCTGTTCGAGAAGGGCAGCTCCTTCGACGACTATGTCCGCGACTACGGGCTGCAGCGCAGCGAGGGCGTGCTCTTGCGCTACCTGAACGACGCCTACAAGACGCTGCTCCAGAGCGTGCCGGAGGGCGTGCGCGACGAGGCGCTCGACGACGTCCTCGCTTTTCTGCGCGCCACGGTGCGCGGCGCGGACTCCAGCGTGCTCGACGAGTGGGAGGCGCTGCTCGACCCCAAGGCCTCGGCGGAGGAGAAGATCCGGCGCCTCGCGGCGGTGCAGGCGCACCGCGAGGCGCTGGCCGCGAGGCCGCGCGACACCGACATGCTGCTCGCCGATCCGCGCGCTCTCGGCGCCCGCGTCCGCACCGAGCTGCACCGGCTCCTCGTCGCGCTCGCGCGGCGGGACTTCGCGGCCGCCGCGGCGGGGCTGCGCGTCGCTCCCGGCAAGCCGCCCTGGACGCCGGCGGAGCTGGAGCGCGAGCTCGCACCCTGCCTTGCGGCGCTGGGCGCGCTGGACGTCACGCCGCGGGCGCGAAGGCCCGACCGCAGCGTCCTTTTGCCCGACGGGCCCAAACGGTTCCGCGCGCAGCAGAAGCTCCTCGCCCCGGCGGGCAAGGGCAGCGCCATCGAGGCGATGGCGCGGGCGGCGGGAGCCACCGGATCGGAGCTGGAGGACGCCTCCGCCGCGGACGCGCAGGAGGAGTGGATGCTCGACTGCGTGGTCGATCTGACCGAGGCGCGGCCCGAGGACGAGCCTTTGCTCGAGCTGGTGCGGATTGGCGCCTGACCGGCCGTCCGGGCAAGCGAGCATAGCACGCCGGCCGCAGCCGAACGGCGCGAAAAATGCAATTGCGTATTGGACTGCCCGGATGTTGAATCCCGCGCGGCGCGAAAGGCATCTTTCAGCTTGGGACTCGAGGCGACGCGATGGGAATTCCTGCAGCCCAGATGGCAGCTGTTGCGCGGTACCTGGTCAAACAGCGCCTTGCGCGCAACGACCGCTATGCCCTGGTCCTGATGCTGGAGCCGCTTTTCCGCTGCAATCTTTCCTGTACGGGGTGCGGGAAGATCCAGTACCCGATGCCCGTCCTCAGGAAGCACCTCTCGGTGGCGGAGTGCGTCGCCGCCTCGGACGAGTGCGGCGCGCCGGTGGTCAGCATCGCCGGCGGCGAGCCGCTCCTGCACCCGGACATCGTGCAGATCGCGCGCGCCCTGACCGACCGCAAGCGCTTCGTGTACCTCTGCACCAACGCGCTCCTGCTCGAGCGCAAGCTCGATCTGTTCGAGCCCGACACGCACCTCAGCTTCTCCGTGCACATGGACGGCCCGCGCGAGCAGCACGACCGCTCGGTCTGCCGCGAGGGCGGCTACGACGTCGCGGTCCAGGCCATCCGCGCCGCGGTGAAGCGCGGCTTTCGCGTCACCACCAACACCACCGTCTTCGCGGACAGCGACCCGGCGCGGATGCGCGGCTTCTTCGACGACATGATGGCGCTCGGCGTGGAGGGGATGATGATCTCGCCGGGCTACTCGTACGAGAAGGCGCCCGACCAGGACAACTTCCTGCGGCGCGAGCGGTCGAACGCGCTCTTCGCCCGCATGCTGGGCGGCGCGAAGTCGAGCTGGAGCTTCAACCAGAGCCCGCTCTTCCTCCAGTTCCTGATGGGCAAGCGCGACTTCGAGTGCACCCCCTGGGGCAGCCCCACCTTCAACATCTTCGGCTGGCAGAAGCCCTGCTACCTGCTGCAGGACGGCTATGCCCGCAGCTTCCGCGAGCTGCTCGAGGAGACCGACTGGTCGCGCTACGGCCGCAAGAGCGGCAACCCGCGCTGCCAGGACTGCATGGTGCACTGCGGATACGAGCCCAGCGCGGTCCGCGCGGCATTCGAGTCTCCCAAGGCGATGGGCGCGACCGTCGCGAGCATGCTGAGCGGGCGGCTCTGATGGACGCGCGCATCGCCGAGCTGGTGGAGCGGGCCTTCGACTACCGCGGCTACGTCACGGTGGTGCGGAGGGACGGCTCGCAGCTCGTCGGCTATCTCTACGACCGCGGCAACGCGCACGTGGACCTGCTCGACGAGCGGGCGGAGGTCCGCACCCGCCTGCCGCTCGCGGAGATCGCCGATCTGCGCCTGACCGGCGAAGACGCCGCGGCAAGGTCGCAGGCGCACTGGGAGCGGCGCAAGGGTGCGCTGGAGCCGCGGGACACGCCGGCGCACGGCGAGTGGGCCGAGACGCTGCCGGCGCTCCTGGTGGTGGCGCTGGACCGGGAGCTGCGCGTCGTGGCGCAGGCGATGGGGAGCCGGCCGCACCGGGGCGTCGTGCGCGGCCGCCTGGGAGGCCGCGAAGTAGCGGCCGTCGCCGTCGGCATGGGCGGCGATCCGGCGGCGTCGATCGAGGCGGAGCACCCGGCGCTGGTGGTGAGCTGCGGTTTTGCGGGAGCGCTGTCGCCCGCGCTGCGCGCGGGTGAGCTGCTGATGGCCAGCGCCGTTCGCGCGGCCGACGGCGAGCTCTTGCCGGCGCCGGAGCTGCCCTGGTCTCGCGCGTTGCCGCAGGCGGCGCGCGGCGAGATCGCCTGCGCGGAGCGCGTGGTCGCCACGCCGGAGCAGAAGCGGGCGCTCGCCGCGGGCGGCGCGGTGGCGGTGGATCTCGAGTCCGCGCAGGTCGCCCGGGCTGCCGTCGCGGCCGGCGTGCCCTGGCTCGCGCTCCGGGCCATCGTGGACGACGCGCGGACTTCGCTCCCCGCGTTCGCGGCAGAGCCCCGCGACGACTTCCTCTGGCCCGCGCTGCGCCATGCGCTGAGCGGCCCCTCCGCGGTGTGGGAGTTGTGGCGGCTCGCCGTGGCAGAGCGCGCGGCCTCGGCCTCGCTCTCCCGCGCCCTCGTCGCCCTCGGAGCGGCCTTGCCGTGAACGCGCTCGTGACCGGCGCGGGGGGGTTCATCGGCGGCGCGGTGACGCGCGCGCTGCAGCGCAAGGGCGCCCGCATCCGCGTGCTCCTGCGGCCAGGTACGAGTCCCAACGTTCCCGACGCGCGCGATCTGGAGATCGTCCGCGGCGACCTGCGCGACGCCGGCGCGGTCCGGGCCGCCGCGCGCGGCTGCGACGCCATCTTCCACGTCGGCGCCCTCTACTCCTTCGCCGCGAGTCCCAGCGAAGTGCTGGCGGTCAACGTGGGCGGCACGCGCAACCTGCTCGACGCGGCGCGGGCGGAAGGCGTCCCGCGCGTGGTCTACACCTCCAGCATCGCCACCGTGGGCGGAATGCGCGACGGGCGGCCCGCCAACGAGTCCGACCAGCCGGTGGGGCCGCCGCCCGGCCCCTACAAGAAGAGCAAGTGGATGGCGGAGGCGCTGGTCCGCGAAGAGGCGCAGCGCGGGCTCGACGCCGTGATCGTGAATCCCACCTTTCCGGTGGGAGAGGGCGACGTGAAGCCCACGCCCACCGGCCAGCTCATCCTCGACTTCCTCGAGGGCCGCATGCCCGCCTACGTGGACACCGGCATGAACGTGGTCGACGTGGGCGACGTGGCGCAGGGGCACCTGCTCGCCTTCGAGCGCGGCGCGCGCGGCGAGCGGTACCTGCTCGGAAACGCCAACCTCAGCATGCGCGAGCTGCTCGAGGAGCTGGCGGCGATCGCCGGCCGCAGCGCGCCTCGCATCCGGCTGCCGCACGGGGTGGCGCTCGCCCTGGCCCATGCCGACGCCTTCGTCGAGGGAATGCTCCTGCGCCGCACGCCGCGGGTGCCGCTGGAGGGAGTGCGCACCTCGCGCGAGATCATGTTCGCCGACTGCTCGCGCGCCGTCCGCGAGCTGGGCATGCCGCAGACGCCGGTGCGCGAGGCGCTGGTCAAGGCGGTGCGCTGGTTCCAGGCGCGCGCCGCGCGGAGGGCCTCGTGAGCGTCCCGGTCGACGCCCTGGCGGCGCAGGAGCTGGACCTCGCCGTCGAGCGCGCGCAGGGCTGGTTCTTTCGCGAGGAGCACGCCGACGGCTACTGGTGGGCGGAGCTGGAGTCCAACGCCACCATGGACGCCGAGTACCTGCTCCTCACCCATTTCCTCGGCGCGCGCGACGATGCCATCTGGCGCGGCATCGCCCAGGACATCCGCGGCTACCAGCGCGACGACGGAAGCTGGGCGCTCTATCACGGCGCTCCCGGCGATCTCTCCACCAGCATCGAGTGCTACTTCGCCCTCAAGCTCGCGGGCGACCCGGCCGACGCGCCGCACATGGCGCGGGCGCGGGCGTTCATCCTCTCTCGCGGGGGCCTCTGCAGGGCGCGGACCTTCACCCGCATCTGGCTGGCGCTCTTCGGGCAGTTCCCCTGGGACGAGCTGCCCGTGATGCCGCCGGAGCTGATGCTCTTGCCCCGCTCGGCGCCGCTCAACATCTACAGCTTCTCCTCCTGGGCGCGCGGCACCATCGTGCCGCTGCTCCTGCTGATGAACGACCGGCCGGTCCGCTCCATCCCCGCCGCCGCCCGCCTCGACGAGCTGCGCCTGGGCGACGCGCCGCCGCCGCGCGATGCCATCGACCGCATCTTCCGCGCCGTGGACCGCGCGCTGCGCGCCTACGAGAAGTTCCCCATCCATCCCCTGCGGCAGCGCGCCCGCGCCGAGGCGGAGCGCTGGATCCTCTCCCACCAGGAGGCGGACGGGAGCTGGGGCGGCATCCAGCCGCCGTGGGTCTATTCGCTGATGGCGCTGCACAGCCTCGGCCACGGCCTCTCGCATCCCGCCATCAAGAACGGCCTCGAAGGAATGCACGGCCGCTGGATGATCCGCCGCGCCGACGGCAGCATGCGGGTGCAGGCCTGCCTGTCGCCGGTCTGGGACACGGGGCTCTCGCTCCTCGCGCTCCTCGACTCGGGCGTCCCCGCCGGAGCGGACGCGGTGCAGCGCGCCGCCCGCTGGCTCTTGCGCGAGGAGATCCGCGTCCCCGGCGACTGGGCCGTGCAGGTGCGCGGGGTGGAACCGAGCGGCTGGGCCTTCGAGTTCGAAAACGATCTCTACCCCGACGTGGACGACACGGCGGTGGTGCTGCTCGCGCTGCACAAGGCGCGCGCGCTGGACGGGCCGACGCGCGATCGCGCGGTGCGCTGGCTCGTGGCCATGCAGAGCAGGAGCGGCGGGTGGGCGGCGTTCGACAAGGACAACACCTCGCGGCTGCCGTCGTTCTTGCCCTTCTGCGATTTCGGCGAGGTGGTCGATCCGCCGAGCAGCGACGTGACCGCGCACGTGCTCGAGGCGCTTGGCGCCCTCGGGGTGGCGCAGCAGGCGCCGGCCGCTTCCGCCACCGCGCGCGGCCTGCGCTGGCTGATGGCGCAGCAGGAGAAGGAAGGCTCGTGGTTCGGGCGCTGGGGAGTGAACCACCTCTACGGAACGGGCGCGGTCCTCCCCGCGCTCGCGGCGCTGGGCGCGGACCTCGACTCGCTGGCGGTATTGCGCGCGCTGCGCTGGCTGGAAGAGCGGCAGAACCCGGACGGGGGCTTCGGCGAGAGCTGCGCTTCCTACGTGGACCGCGCGCAGCGCGGCAGGGGCCGGAGCACCGCCTCGCAGACCGCCTGGGCGCTGCTCGCCTTCGTCGCCGGGGGGCGCGCAGGAGCCGCTTCGGCCCATCGCGCCGCCGCGTACCTGTGCGAGCGGCAGCGGCAGGACGGCGCCTGGGACGAGGAAGCGTTCACCGGCTGCGGTTTTCCCGGCTACGGCACCGGCGAGGAGAAGGGAGCCCGCATCCGCGAGGGGACCGAGCTGTGCGCGGGCTTCATGATCAACTACCACCTCTACCGCAACTGCTTCCCGCTGCTCGCGCTCGGCAGGTTCCGCGCGGCGCAGCCCGTGTGACCGAGGAGGGCGACGTGCAGGACGCGAGCTTCTACCAGCGACATCTCGATGCGGTCAGCCGCAGCTTCGCGCTCTGCATCCCCCAGCTCGAGGAGCCCTTCCGCGGCCGCGTCGCGCTCGCCTACCTGCTCTTCCGCGTGCTCGACACGGTGGAGGACGCTCCCTTCGCCGATCGCGAAGAGCAGCAGCGGCTGTTCGACGAGTTCCGCCGGCTCTTGCGGGAGCGCCCGGCGAACGGCACCGCGGCGCGGCTCGCGCGCGCCTTCCCCTCCGGCCTGACCCAGGCGGAGTCGGCGCTGCTGGAGGTGTCCGACCAGCTCTTCGCCGACGCCTGGGAGCTGCGAGAGGACGCGCGGGCGATCCTCCTCGGCGCGCTCGACCGCATGGCGCAGGGCATGGCGGCGTATGCCCGGCGCGGCGCGGCGCTCCGGCTGCTCGACGTGGAGGACGTCTGCCGCTACTGCTGCTTCGTCGCCGGCATCGTCGGCGAGCTGCTCACCCGGCTGTGGGCGCTGGAGGGCGGCCGGCCTCCCTCGATGCTCGCCGCCTACCGCTTCGGGCTGTATCTACAGAAGGTCAACATCCTCAAGGACCAGCGCGAGGACGAGGCCGCCGGACGCTTCATGGTGCCCGACCGCGCAGCGGTCCTCGCCAGCCTCCGCGAGGACGGGCGGGGCGCGCTGGAGTACCTGACCACGCTGCCGCGCGATGCGCGCGGATACCGGACCTTCTGCGCCTGGTCGCTCATGCTCGGCGCAACCTCGCTCTCCCAGCTCGACGCTCCCCCCCACAGCCGCCGCGCCGAGACGCTCGCGCTGTTGGGCCGCACCGCGGAGATGGTGGACGACGACGCCGCGCTCTCCCGCCTCTTCCGCGAGCTCTTGCCGCCGCTGCCCGAGGTGGGGCCACAGCCGCCCGCCCGCAAGCCGGAGACGACGGCGTGGTTCGTCGGCGCTCTCGCGGCGCCGCTGTCCGCCGCCGAGCTGTCCGCCCTGGGAGCGGTGGTTCAGTAGGGGTAGCCCAGCTCGACGTAGACCTTGATCCCTTCGCCGCCGGAGGCCACGTCCACGCGCCCGAGCACGTTGGGATGCACGAAGGCGCGAAAGCCCACCCCGCCGGTGATCTGCGGATGCGAGAACGGGTCGCTCTCCGCGCCGCCCCAGACCTGGCCGACCGCGACGAAGGGATCGACGCGCCAGTCCGCCACCACCCCGTAGATGCGCGTCTCGAAGAGCCGCACCCGCTGCTCGAGCTCCACCGTCCAGGCGGCCTGGTCGATGAAGCGGTCCTCGGTGAACCCGCGCAGGTAGAAGGAGCCGCCCACCGAGGATTGCAGGTAGAACGGCGCCCGCGCGGTGGAGACGCCGCTCCAGAACGCGCGCGCCGAGCCGCTGAGCGGCCCCGGCTCGCGCCAGAGCGCCCGCACCTCCGCGCGCCCCTGCACGTACGCGGGCGAGTGCGACAGGCCCTCCACCACGCCTGCGAGCGCCTGCGCGAAGACGCCGGTGTCCGAATAGTCGCCGTGCGGCCGCGTGTCGTAGCGGA
>DATDMU010000438.1:0-7797 GCA_036518615.1 Myxococcales bacterium | reverse complement strand
CCTGCTCCGCGACGCCGACACCGCCATGTATCGCGCCAAGGTGCGCGGCTGCAGGCACGCGGTGTTCGACTCCTCCATGCACGAGCGCGCCATGGCGGCGCTGCGGCTGGAGAACGAGCTGCGCCGGGCGCTGGAGCGCGGGGAATTGCGCGTGCACTACCAGCCCATCGTCGAGCTCTCCAGCGGGCGGACCACCGGAGTGGAGGCGCTGGTCCGCTGGGAGCACCGCGAGCGCGGCCTGGTGCCGCCCACCGAGTTCATCCCGCTGGCGGAGGAGACGGGGCTCGTGGTGCCGCTCGGGCGCTGGGTGCTGGAGGAGGCCTGCCGCGCCCTCTCCGCGCTGCCCCAGGGCATCCTGCTCTCGGTGAACCTCTCCGGCAGGCAGCTGTTGCAGCCGGAGTTCATCCCCGACCTGAAGGAGATGCTCGCGCGCTTCAACATCGACCCTTCGCGGCTGCGGCTGGAGCTGACCGAGAGCATGCTGATCGGCAACGGCGCCGCGGCCATCGCTGCGCTGCAGCACCTGCGCGAGACCGGCGTGCGGCTGTGCATCGACGACTTCGGCACCGGCTACTCCTCGCTCAGCTACCTGCACGAGCTGCCCATCGACGCGCTGAAGATCGACCGCTCCTTCGTCGGCGCCATGGTGGGCGACGAGCGGAAGATCAAGATCGTCCAGAGCATCCTGCTCCTCGGCAAGGGGCTCGGCATCGACGTCGTGGCGGAAGGGGTGGAAAATCCGCAGCAGTCGGACCTGCTCCGCAAGCTCGGCTGCGAGCACGCGCAGGGGTATTTCTTCGCCCGGCCAGTGCCTCTGGAGCAGCTCAGCTTCTGAACGCAGCGCAGTCGCGCGCCGCGCCGTATGCTGCGGCCATGACGACGCGAATCGGGTTCGTCCTCTTCCCGCGGTTCACCCAGCTCGATCTCACCGGCCCCTACGAGGTGTTCGGGCGGCTGCCGGATGCGCAAGTGCTGCTCGTGGGGGCGGAGGCGCGCAGCGACACCGGCCTGCGCCTGCGGCCGGACGTGGATTTCGCAGGCGCGCCGCAGCTCGACGTGCTCTGCGTTCCCGGCGGCCCCGGCGTCAACGGCGCCATGGAGGACGAGGCGCTGCTCACGTTCCTGCGCGAACAGGCGCAGGGCGCTGCGTGGATCACCTCGGTGTGCACCGGCGCGCTGGTGCTCGGCGCCGCGGGATTGCTCCAGGGCTATCGCGCCACCACGCACTGGCTGAGCATGGACCTGCTCCCGCGCTTCGGCGCCATCCCCGTCCGCGAGCGGGTGGTCATCGATCGCAACCGGGCCACCGGCGGCGGCGTCACCGCCGGCATCGACTTCGGCCTTCGCCTCGCCGCCGAGCTGCGCGGAGAGAAGGTGGCGAAGGAGATCCAGCTCCTGATGGAGTACGACCCGGCGCCGCCCTACGCGGCCGGTTCACCGGCGAGCGCCGGGCCGGAGCTTGTGGCCTCGCTGACCGCCGCGCGGCGGGCGATCGGCGACGAGCGCCGCGGCATCGTCGAGCGCGCCGCCGCGAGGCTGAGAGGACCCTGACCGCCGGGCCTCACTTCTTCTGCGAAGGCTTGGGCTGCCAGAGCGCGAAGTTCGCTCCGGTCGGGTCGGTGAGGATGCTCATCCAGCCGATCTCCCCCACCCCCGTCTTGTCCATCACCACCTTCGCGCCCAGCTCCTTCGCCTTGCGCGTCGAGGCCGCGACGTCCGCGACCGCCACGTATGCGAGCCATTGCGGCGGCGCGCCCGCCAGCGCCTGCGACTTGATCATGCCGCCGCCCGTGCCTTCTCCGACGTTGATCATGGTGTAGGAGCCGCCCTCCATGGGCACGTCCTCCAGCTTCCAGTCGAACAGCCGGGAGTAGAAGGCCTTCGCCTTCGCCAGATCGTTCGTCTGCAGCTCGATGTGAACGAATGGATTGGCCATGGAACACCTCCGCGAGGCGCCGAGGCTGCGCCCGCCGGCGCAGCCCGTCAACTCCGCCCCTGGCGCCGCGGCGCGCTCAATGGACCGCAGGGATCCGCTCGATGCGCATCGTCTCCAGAAAGCCGGAGGAGTCGCCGGTGTCCGCAAGCGTGAGGGTGGTCCGCCAGGCGCGGCCGCCGCCGTCCGTCTTCACGAAGATGCGCTTGCCCTTCGCCGCGCCGCGCGGCGCCCATCCCTTCGCCGAAATCTGCCTCGCGGACATCTCGAGGAGCTCCTCCGGCGCCATCTGCGCCTTGAGCCGGCCCTGCACCTCCCAGCTCCTCGTGTCGCCGCGGTTGACGAGCTTCCGCCACGACACCCCGTCGGGCAAGCGGACGTCGGGCAGCATGACGTCGGCCAGCATTCCCCGCGCCCACTTCGACTCCGGGTCCCACCGGTATTCGATGTCGCGCGCAATCTCCTCCGCCCGCGCGCGTCCGTAGATGCGCTCCACCACGTGCAGGGCCCCGTCCACGCCCGCGGAGAGGCCGCCCGAGGTGATGATCCTGCCGTTGTCCACGAAGCGCCGGTCGCGGATGACCCTGGTGGTGGGCGACGCCGCGGCGAGCTCGTCGAGCAGCGTCGCGGTGGTGGTGGCGGAGAGGCCGTCGAGAAGGCCGGCCTTGGCGAGAAGGAAGGCGCCGTTGCAGACCGAGAGGACGAACCGCGAGGAAGCAGCGCGCTCGCGGAGCCAGCTCATCACCCTGTCGTCCTCCCGCAGCGGCGCGATCGATCCGCCCGGCACCAGGAGGACGTCGGCCGGCGGCGCGTGCTGCAGATCGTAGTCGGGCTTGACCGCGAGGCCGAAGACCGAGCGGATGACGCCGGCATCCGGCGCCACCGTGAAGATCTTCGCGCCGGTCTGGCCGAACACCTCCCAGGGGCCGGCATAGTCGATGAGCTCCGCCCCGGGAAACACCAGCACCGCGACGCGAAGCCGCTTCTCCTTCTCGACCAGCTCCATGCCGCAGATGGGGCAGCTGCCAGGATGGTCGAACTCCTGCGGGTGTTCGTCCATGGGACACACGTAGACGTGCCGCGCCGGGCCATCCGCATCGGCGGCCAGGACGGGTCCTGCCAGAAGAACGAAGGACAGCCAGACAGCCGGAAGTCGCATGCGACCCTCCCGCGGGCTCCGCCGCCGAGCGGCTGTGACTTCTCGCCCGCGCCGGTTTCACGGCGCGACCAGGACGGTATTTCGCGCGGTGCGACTTACGGCGTGACGGTGCGGCCGCCCGGCACGCGCGACTCCACGCCGTACGGCCACGGGCGCGGGATGCCCAGGAACATGAGCGCGCTCCCCAATAGCGCCATGTTCTTGGTGAAGTTGATCATCTGCATCTGCTTCATCTGCGGCGCCGTCTCCGCCCAGAACGCGTGCATGGTGAAGGTGACCGGAATCAGGAACACCACCACCGCCGCCACCCCCAGGGGCGGCTTCCATCCGGTGAGGAAGCAGAAGCCCGCCAGCACCAGCAGGAGGTGCGCGAGGATCACCGCCGCTTCCGCCGCCGGAACGCCCTTCGAGGCGGCATACCCGGCGAGCATCCTGTAATTGACGACGTCCATGATCCCGGTGACCAGGTAATAGAGCCCCAGCAAGATCCGGCCAATCATGAATCCAGCGCGCATACGCACCTCTCGGTGCGCGGAGGCGTAGCATGGCCCGCGACGCCCTGCTACGTTTCGACCCTTCCTTCTGCGAGGTGCGCGATGACCTGGACGCTCCTGCTGCTGCTCTCCGCGCCGCTGCGGCCCGGCGTCACGGCGATGAAGCCCGTGGTCTGCAGGCAGATCGACGACGCGAAAGGCCGGCAGGGCGTCGAGCTGGCCCAGGCGGTCGAGGCGGAGGTGGCGCGCTTCGCGAAGGCGAACTACGCGCTCTCCGCGCTGCTCCCCGGCGACCCGCCCATCGCGTGCTTCCGCTCGATGGCCGAGGGCAGCAAGCTGCCCCGCGGCGCGCAATGAGCGCGGCCGCATCGTTCTCGCCGCAACGGGCGTTGGTCGTATGTCGGTCAGCGGGCATTCTGGGCCCCCAATCGACGATCATTGGACCGCATTCGCTGCCGGCGGCGACGCAACCTCCGGTAATCGCACGCTCCTGACGGGGTGCGGCGCAAGTCCCGCACGGTGCGAGCGCCTCGCACTCATTCTTCCGCGCGACGAACTCCCTCACACTGCTCCGACCCGCCGGCGAGCCGCCGGCGTTCCCGGAGGTTACACCACGATGCACAGCGCCCGCTTCACCCTCTCCTTTGCCCCCCTCCTCGCCGCGCTCCTCGCGGCCGGCTGTGGCAACGCCGTTCCCGAAGCCGACACCTCGACGTCCTCGCAGGACGTGGTGCTGGGAACGCACGTCCACAAGATGCCCATGCGCGATACGGCGGCGCCGACTCCGGCCGCCGCGCCCGCCGGATCGCACCTCACCTACTACGGTGGCCGCGTGGTCTCGAACGTCCAGGTGGTCCAGGTGCTCTACGGCACCGGGACCTACATTCCCGAAGTGGCCGGCACCGTCTCCCCCAACATCGCCACCTTCTATGGCGGCGTGACCAATAGCGCCTATTTCGACTGGCTCACCGAATACAATACCAACATCACCGCCAACGGCGGCGGCGCGGGCACCAACCAGGCCATCGGCCGCGGCAACTTCCTCTCGCGGGTGCAGATCACGCCCTCGGCCGCCAACAACGGGACGACCATCGACGACACGCAGATCCAGAACGAGCTGGCCGCGCAGATCACCGCGGGCCACCTGCCGGCGCCCACCACCGATGCGGCGGGCAACACCAACACCTACTACGCCATCTTCTTCCCCTCGGGAAAGACCATCACCCAGGGAGGATCGAGCTCCTGCGTGGCGGGCGGCTTCTGCGCCTACCACGGCACCATCGCCAACGTCGGCGGCCACGAGATCTACTACGGGGTCCACCCGCACATGGGCTCGGGCTCCGGGTGCGCCACCGGCTGCGGAAATTCCCCGACCACCTTCCAGAACCAGTGCTCGGTGGCCTCGCACGAGATGATCGAGACGGTCACCGACGCCGAGGTGGGCATCGCCTCGGTCGTGGCCAAGCCGCTCGCCTGGTATGACAGCGTCAATGGCGAGATCGGCGATATCTGCAACGCCCAGCAGGGCACGGTGGTGGGCGGCGACGGCGTCACCTACACGGTGCAGACCGAGTTCGACAACGCCACCAGCAGCTGCATCGTGCAGAAGGCCGCCCCGGCCAACAACTTCTCCATCTCCGCCAGCCCCTCCAGCGTCTCGGTGGTCGCGGGCGGCTCGACCAGCTCCACCATCTCCACCGCCACCACCTCCGGCAGCGCGCAGACCGTCAGCCTGAGCGTGAGCGGCGCGCCGGCGGGCGTCACCGCCACGCTCTCGCCCACCTCGGTCACCTCGGGCGGCAGCTCGACCTTGAGCATCTCCACCGCCACCAGCACCGCAGCCGGCACCTACACGCTGACGGTGACGGGCACCGCCGCCTCCGGCTCGCACACGACCACCGTGAGCCTGACCGTCACCGCGGCCGGCGGCGGGGGCTGCACCGCCAGCTCGCAGCTCCTCGCCAACCCCGGATTCGAGTCGGGCGCCACCGGCTGGACGGCGAGCGCGGGCGTGATCGACGCCAGCACCTCCGGCTCGGCGCCGCGCACCGGAACCGTCAAGGCGTGGCTCGACGGCTACGGCACCACCCACACCGATACCCTCTACCAGAACGTGACCATCCCCTCGACCGCGTGCTCGGCCACGTTCTCGTTCTGGCTGAAGATCACCACGGCGGAGACCACCACCACCACCGCCTTCGACAAGCTGACGGTGACGGTGCGCAACACCGCCGGAACGGTGCTCTCCACGCTCGCGACCTACAGCAACCTCAACCACGGGACGAGCTACCTGCAGAAGTCGTTCGACGTGAGCGCGTTCAAGGGCCAGACCATCCGCGTCGAATTCGTCGGGGCGGAAGACGCGTCGCTCCAGACCAGCTTCTTCATCGACGACACCGCGCTGACCGTGGTGCAGTGAGGTAGGACGGAAACGCGGCGCGGGCGCCCGGACGGGCCCGCGCCGCATCCCCGAATGGCGGCGCCGGCTACTTCTGCGCCACTCCGCCGGTCACCTGCTTGGCGTACCCGGCGGGGATCTGGCCGCCGCTCTTCACGCCGTTGATCAGCGCCACCTCCTCCAGCTTGATGCTCGAGGGGTACTTCGCGTTGAAGTCGTTCACCGACATGGGCTGATCGATCTTCACGATCTTGAGCCGCGCCGGCTGCACGTTGGCGGCGCCCGAGTCCTTGAGCTCTCCGAAGCTGCTCATCGAGTCGAGGAAGGTGTTCCCGTAGTTGCCGAGCCCGCCCTGGGCCGTGTACCCGAGCAGCACCCAGGTGACGTCGTGGTAGGGGATGAAGGCCGCCACGCCCTCGACGTTGCCCTGCTGCGTCTGCGCCTGGAAGCTGCGCGCCACCTTGGCGCCGTGGACGTTCACCGGCTGCCCCTGCTGCACGCCCTGCTGCGAGAAGAGCTTCTGCGCGGCTTCCTCCGGCGACATCTTGCCCGCGGACTGGAGGCTGAGGATCGCGTCCTGCTTGGGGCTCGCCGCCGCCACCGCCTGCGCCGTGTTCTGGTGCTGCCAGCCCTTGGGCAAGGTCCACTGGAACTTCAGATCCGGGTGGATGAAGGTGTCGCCCTTGAAGTAGCCCTGCCGCGGGTCCTCGCCGTAGGCGATGCCGTCCACCATCTGCAGATACTTGTCCCTCTCCACCTTCATGCCTTCCGGCGATCCCTTCAGCTCCGTCTTCAGGCGCTGCTCGGTCGCCTGCAGCCGGTTGCCGGGGTCGGGGTGGGTCTCCAGCCACTCCGGCGTCTTGCCGCCGCCCGCCTGCTTGGTCACGCCGTCGAGCATCTCGAAGAGCGGAATCATCTGGCGCGGGTCGTAGCCGACCTTGGTCATGAAGCGGAAGCCCAGCTCGTCGGCCTGCGTCTCGTCGTCGCGCGAGTACTTGAGGAAGAGCAGCTGCAGCCCGGCGCCGGCCACCTGCGCGAGCGAGCCGAGCGTCGGCGAGATCACCGAGCCCACGCCCAGCCCCACCTGCGCGATCTGCGCCTTGCTCATCTGGTTGACGGAGTGGCGCGCGGAGACGTGGCCGGTCTCGTGGCCCATCACCGCGGCCAGCTCCGCCTCGCTGGTCAGGTAGGTGAGGATGCCGCGGGTGACGAAGATGGGGCCGCCCGGCAGCGCGAAGGCGTTGACGCTGGAGTCGTCGACGATCTCGTACGACCAGGGCAGCTGGGGCCGGCCGCTCACCGCCGCGAGCTGCTTGCCCAGGTCGGCCACGTACTGGTTCAGCGCCGGCTTCTCCTTGTAGACGCCGTACTGCTGCTCCGCCTCCACCTTGGCCTGCTTGCCGAGATCGATCTCCTGGGATTCCGAGACCAGGTCGAGCTGGAGCTTGCCGGTGGCGGGATTGCGGACGCACGAGGCTACGGCCAACAGGACGATCAGGAGCGGAGTTCGCATGGCGGAAGCAAGGTAGGGGCCGGCCCGGCGCCCGCCAAGGTGTCGCCGGCTGGACTGTTCAGCGGCGACAGGGTTGGCGCACGGACGCGCGCATCGCCATGGTCCAGCCGATGGCCGCCACGCTCCGCGGCGCAGCGCTCGCTCTCTTGCTGTCGCTCCCGGCGGCCGCCGGCAGGAAGAGCTCCGTCTTCCAGGTGGGTGCCGTGGTGGCTCCTTCGCTGCGCGTCTCGGCCGGGCCGGGCCTCTCGCCGCGCTCGCTGCGCTTGAGCGTCGAGAGCAACGCGGCGGCGCCTGTGGTGC
>DATDMU010000437.1:0-5061 GCA_036518615.1 Myxococcales bacterium | reverse complement strand
GAGTCGGGGGGCGCCCGGGCCGCGGGCCGCGAAAAAGCGCGATTTCCTGCTGTTTGCTGCTAGGAAACTGACGTGGATCCCGAGCAGAGACTGCGCGCCGAGACGCAGCGCCGCCGCACCTTCGCCATCATCTCCCATCCGGACGCCGGCAAGACGACGCTCACCGAGAAGCTCCTCCTCCACGGCGGCGCCATCCATCTGGCCGGCGCGGTCAAGGCGCGGGGCGCCCAGCGGCACGTCACCTCCGACTGGATGGAGCTGGAGCGGCAGCGCGGCATCTCCGTCACCAGCTCGGTCCTGCAGTTCGAGCACGGAGGCTTCCGCATCAACCTGCTCGACACGCCGGGCCACCAGGACTTCTCCGAGGACACCTACCGCACCCTCGCCGCCGCCGATGCCGCGGTGATGCTGATCGACAGCGCCAAGGGCGTGGAGGCGCAGACCCGCAAGCTCTTCCAGGTCTGCCGCCTGCGCCGCCTGCCCATCTTCACCTTCGTCAACAAGCTGGACCGGCTGGGCCGCGAGCCCTTCGACAACCTGCACGAGGTGGAGGAGCTTCTCGGCATCCGCACCTGCCCCATCACCTGGCCGCTCGGCCAGGGACCGGAATTCAAGGGGGTGGCCCAGCTCTTCGACGCATCGTGGCAGCGCCGCCCCGTGGCCGGAGATGTGCCGGCGAAGGTCCGCGAGGAGATCGAGCTCCTGGAGGCCGCCGGCGATCCCTTCGACGAGGACCGGGTGCTGCGCGGCGAGCTGTCGCCGGCCTTCTTCGGGTCGGCGATGACCGAGGTCGGCGTGGACGAGTTCCTCGACGCTTTCGTGCGCATCGCCCCGCCTCCGGGGCCCCGGGTGCGCGTGGACGGCGAGGCGGTGGACCCGGCCGACCCCCGCTTCTCCGGGTTCGTCTTCAAGATCCAGGCGAACATGGACCCCGCCCACCGCGACCGGCTCGCCTTTTTACGGATCTGTTCCGGGCGGTTCTACCGTGGGATGGATGCCCACCTGCCCCGCGAGGAGAAGCCCGTGCGCCTCTCCATGCCGCACCAGATCTTCGGGGCGGACCGGCACGTCATCGAGGAGGCCTGGCCCGGCGACGTGATCGGCCTCTTCGACACGGGCGCGCTGCGCATCGGCGACACCCTCTGCGAAGGCCCGGCGTTCGAGTACGCGGAGCTGCCCCGCTTCTCCCCGGAGATCTTCGCCCGCGTCCGGGCGAAGGACGCGCTCAAGCGCAAGCAGTTCGAGAAGGGCCTGACCCAGCTCTCGCAGGAGGGCGCCATCCAGATCTTCCACCCGCGCGGCGGCGGCATGCGCGACCCCATCGTGGGCGCGGTGGGCGCGCTCCAGCTGGAGGTGCTGCAGTACCGGCTGCTGCACGAGTACAACGCGGATCTCTTGCTGGAGCGGCTGCCCTACCAGGTGGCGCGCTGGGTGAGCGGGGCCGATTTCGACCCGGCGCGGCTGGAGACCGAGGTGGACGCGCTCTGCGTGGAGGACCGCGACCAGAATCCCATCGCACTGTTCAAGAGCGAATGGAACCTCAACTACGCCATCGGCCGCCACCCCGCCTGGACCTGGGCGCCCACCGCGCCCGTCGCACCGATGTCGAAACGTAGATAGGGCGGACGCTCCTGTACTTCCCGCACCGGACCTGCTGTCTACCTTGAGGACCGATGAAATCCCGCAACCTCGCCATCGTGTTTGCCGGCCTCTGCGGATACGCGGAGCGGCTGGGGTCGCAGACGTGGGAGGAATCCCAGCGGATGCTACGCCTGCACGAGGCGCTGGTGGACCCGGCGTTCCGCAAGTTCGGGGGCCGGCGGGTGAAGCAGACCGGCGGCACCTTCCTGGTGGCGTTCGACTCGCCCACCCAGGCGGTGCTCTGCGCCGCGGCGCTGCGCGAGCGGGTGCGGACCTTCGACGAGTCGGTGCCCCCGGAGCGCCGGCTGCAGGCGCGGGTGGGCATCCACCTCGGCGAAGTGCGCCTCGACCGCGGCGACGTCTTCGGCGAGCCGGTCAACATCGCCTCGCGCATCGAGGCGATGGCCGGCCCCGGCGAGGTGCTCTTCGGCGAATCGGTCTGGCTCTCGATGAACCGGGCCGAGGTGCGCTGCGAGGACGCCGGCGAGCGCGCGCTCAAGGGCGTGCCCGAGCCGGTGCGCGTCTTCCGGCTGCTCGGAGCGCTGTCGCCCCTGCCCGAGCTGGGGCCCCTGCCCTCTCCGGACGGAGTGGAGATCCCCGGCGAGGTCTCCCGGCACCTGCTCGCGGCGGCGGACGCCGCGGCGCGACAGGCGCAGGACGTGCTGCCGAAGCTTCCCGACAAGGTGAGGGTGTTCGTCGGCGCCGGGCTCGCCGCCATGGTGGCGGTGGCGGCGGCGTTCTTCGCGCTGGCGCGGCTGGGGGTGCTGCCATGAAGCGGACCGCCCGCAACCTCGTGCTCCTGCTCTCGGACATGAAGGGGTTCACCGCGCGCACCAGCGCCCAGACCCGCGAGGAGAACGCGCGCATGCTGGCGCTGCACGACGCGCTCCTGCTCCCCATCCTCCGCGGCTACCGCGGCCACAAGGTGAAGGGCCTGGGCGACGCGCTCCTCGCGGCGTTCCTCTCTCCCACCGACGCCGTGCTCTGCGCCACCGCCATGCAGGACCGGCTCGCGGCCTGGAACGCCCGGGCAGACCATCGCGACCGCATCGAGGTGCGCATCGCCCTGAGCCAGGGGGAAGTCCGCAGATCGCGCGGCGACCTCCACGGCGAGCCGATGCAGCTCGCGCTGGAGGCGGAGGCGCGCGCGGACGCGGGCGACGTGGTGCTCACCGACGCCGTCTACCTCTCGATGAACAAGAGCGAGGCGCCCACCGAGATCGTCGGCGAGGTGGCGCTGAACGGGGGCGGTCGCATCCGCCTGCGGCGCGCGCTGCGCGGCCCGGACGCGCTCGCGCCCTACGGCGGCCGCGCGCTCTCGCGCCTGGGCAGGCTTCCCGATCCGGTGCGGGCCATCCGCCTGCGCATGGCGCTCGACCGGACCCTGGACTTCGCCCGCAAGCGCGCCGTCTGGGCCGCCGCGGGCCTTGTCTTGATCGCCGCTGCAGCGGGAGAGAAGGAGCTGCGCCCGCCCATGGACCCGGTGGCGCGCGCGGCGGAGATGGTGGAGCGCCGCCAGCCGCTCGCGGCCCTCTCGCAGCTCGACGCGCTCGCCGACTCGCCGCGCGCCAACGATCCGGTGGTGCAGGTGATCCGCGGCAAGGCGGAGCACGCGCTCGGGCAGATGGGGCCGGCCTTCGCCGACTTCGCCGCCGCCGCGCGCCAGGACCCGCGCGTCATCGACCAGGGCGCCATCGACGCGCTCGCCGACCTGCTCGACGCCGAGACGTTTCCGGCGGTGTGGCGGCCCGCGCTCATCCGGCTGCTCGGCGAGCGCATCGGCAGGCCCGCGGCCCCGGCGGTGCGCCGGCTGCTCTCGTCGCAGCGGGCGGCATCCCGCGAGGACGCGCTGCTCGCGCTCGAGCTGGCAGGCTCCGCCACCGACGAGGACCGCCTGACCAGCGCGCGCGCCGACCTCGCCGACCCGCACGCCTCCTGCCGCGCGCGCAGGGCGGCTGCGCGAAGGCTCGCGCTGGTGAACGACGATCAGGCGGATTCGTTGCTCTCGCGCGCCGCGGCGGGGCCGAGGAACTGCGGCGCCCCCGAGGCGCGCGATGCGCTCCGGCGCAGGCGGCAGGCGCGGCTCGCAGCAGCGCGTTGAACTCCGGGCAGGCCGTCAGACCGCGGGATCAGGGCTCGAACTGAGCTCAGCCCGATCTGCGCCCGCCCGCCAGCATCCCGTCCACGCCCAGCGTGGTGCCGGCGCGGCCGAGCAGCAGCACCGGGTAGATGAGCAGGTAGGCGAGCCCGCTCTGGCCGGTGAGGTAGTCGAGCGAGAACATCGAGCTGCCCGCGAACTGGAAGTTGAGGACCATGAAGAACGCGAGCAGCGCGGCCAGCGGCGTGAGAAAGCCGATGATCAGGAGCAGCCCGAGCCCGAGCTCGCCCATCACCACCATGCGCGAGAGGATGGAGGGGTGGTTGGAGACGAAGTGCAGGTACTTCGCCACCATCGCGTTGGCGGGGTGGTGGCTCCATTCGAGGAAGCGCTGGTCGAGCGGCGGGCGGGTGAACCACTGCAGCTTGTGAAGGCCGGCAGCGAAGAGGGAAACGCCGGTGGCGATCCGCAGGAGCGCCAGCCACAACGAGAACCCGCGCGAGACCATGCGCGCGCTTATAGCCGTGGCCGGGCCTCTTTTCCACACGTCCGGCATCTGCTAAAGCCGCGCGCGACAAGGAGACCGGATGCTGAAGGGAGCGATCGTCGGGTTCGGATTCATCTCGGGAAAGGGACACCACCCGGCGTATCTGCAGAGGGACGACGTGGAGATCGTGGCGGTGGCCGACCTCTGCCCGGCGCGCCTGCAGGCGGCGTCCGCGGCGGCGCCCGGCGCCCGGCTCTACCCGACCTGGCAGGAGCTGCTGGAGAAGGAGCGCGGGCTCGACTTCGTGGACATCTCGACGCCGCCGGATGCGCACGCGCAGATCGCGCTCGCGGCGCTGCGCCGCGGCGTGCACGTGCTCTGCGAGAAGCCGCTCACCACCTCCGTCGAGCAGGCGCGGGCGCTGGTGGAGGCGGCCCGGGCGCACCGCCGCGTGGTCTTCCCCGCGCACAACTACAAGCACGCTCCGGTGGTGAAGTTCGCCAACGAGGTGGTCGGCTCCGGACGCATCGGGACCATCAGGGCCGTCACCCTGAACACCTTCCGCACCACCCACGCCAAGGGCGTCAAGGAGTGGAAGACCGACTGGCGGCGCGAGAAGAGGATCTCCGGCGGCGGCATCGCCATGGATCACGGCTCGCACAGCTTCTACCTGACCTTCGCCTGGCTGGGGACGTTGCCGACCCACGTGACCGCGAAGGCGCTCACCCTCGACCCGCAGTGGGACACCGAGGACAACCTCAACGCTGTGCTCACCTTCCCCAACGGCTACGCGCACACCTTCCTCACCTGGACGGCGGGGGTGCGCAAGGTGGTC
>DATDMU010000436.1:0-2667 GCA_036518615.1 Myxococcales bacterium | reverse complement strand
TGTCCTCGGCAACTACCGCCACCATACCTTCGAGACGCTGCCGCCGCGCTGGGACGATCCCTGCTCGTCCGCGCGCTACCTGCGCACGGCGCCCGCGGAGAACGCGCCGGTCGCGCCGCCGCGGACGTGGCTGCTCCGCGTCGGCTGGCTCGAGGCTCCGCCGTGACAAGCAGGTCACGCCGCGAGTCGCGGACTCCGCCGCGGCGAGCAGCGCTTCGGCTGGTCCGCGCGGCCTCACGAGCGCGCCGGCGCCAGCCGCGCCGCGCGTCGGAGCAGGAGCAACGCCCCGTGCGCCGCGGCGCGATGCCGATTACGTCGCTGTCGCGTCGAGCAGCGCCGCGACGAACTTCTTCCCTTCGCCCTCGGCGCGCTCGCGCAGCCGCGTACCGACCTGCGGGAGCGCCGCCCCGCCGCGAGCCGCCTCGGCGATCTCCTGGAGGTCGCGATTCTGGCGGGCGCGCTCCTGCGCCGCCAGCTCCGCAGCGCCGGCGTGCGCAGCTGCGTCGCAGGGCTTTCGCGCCGCATGGATCGCGTGCTGCGGATCGCCGGAGAGATACGTCTCCAGCGCGTCGTGGGCGCCGGCCACGAGCAGCTCGAGATGGACCGCCGCTACCCCCGGCGCCGCCTCCACTTCAACCAGGGACCAGCACGCGCTCGACAGCTCCCTGAGCCGGCGCGGGTCCGGACGCTCGGCGCCTTCGAGCACGCGCCAGAGCTGCGTCAGCGCCACGCCCGCAACCAGCGCGGGCGCGCCCGACGGGACGCGGTCGAGCAGCGGCCGCAGGCGCTCGATGCAGGACATCGCGAACAGCGCAGCGCCGGCGCGTCCCGCGGCGCGCAGTTTCGCCAGCGCTTCTCTCTCCGGATCCGATATGTCCATGAGCGAGCCGGATTCTACCTCGCGTCGCATGTCGCGTGCGTACGGGATTTACCGGGCGACGGGGGTCGCATATTGCAACGCTGCGGTCGGGTGCCGTGATCCCCCCCCAGCGACGCTCGATCGCCCCCCGCCAGGTCGAATGGCCGGGCGGGGTGTTTCCAGCGCAAGAATCAAATCCGGCGGCG
Organism: Myxococcales bacterium; assembly: GCA_036518615.1. GTDB lineage: Bacteria > Myxococcota > Myxococcia > Myxococcales > 40CM-4-68-19 > 40CM-4-68-19. The sequence continues at coordinate 1,602 of DATDMU010000436.1, read as the reverse complement.
CGCCGGCGAGCTCACTTCGGGCGCTGGCCCGCGCTGTCCTTGCCGAGCTGGCGGACGTACGCGATCACCGCGTCCACCTCCGCCCTGGAGAGCTTGGGGAACGCCGGCATTGCCTCGGAAAGGCCCTTGGCGGGTCCGCCCCTGGCCACCACCGCGGCGAGGAAGTCGTCGCTCCGCTTGTCGAGGACGCCGCTCTTGAAATCCTTCGGCGCCGGGGTCAGGTACTGCGCTTCCTCGCCGTCGCCCTTTCCGGCCGGGCCATGGCACTGCGCGCACTCGCGGTCGTAGACCGCCTGGCCGGCGGCGGCAGGCGCGCTGCCCGCCGCGCGGGTGGGAAGGGCGAAGAGCACCACGAGGATTGCGCAGGCTGGAGAGGACCGGATGGGCATGCGACGAGAGATACGGGTCTGCGCGCTCGTTGGCAACGGCCGGAGGTCAGTGCAGCCCGAGCAGGGTTCGCGTGGCCACGAACACCGCCGCGGCGACCGCGGCCGCCGCGGGGATGGTGAGGACCCAGGCCCAGACGATCCGTCCGGCGACGCCCCAGCGCACCGCGCGCGTGCCCCTGGTGGCGCCCACGCCGACGATGCCGCCGGTGATGGTGTGCGTGGTGGAGACGGGAATGCCCAGCTTGGAGATGGCGAGGATGGTGACGCCGCCGCCCGTCTCGGCGCAGAAGCCGCCGATGGGCTGCAACTTGGTGAGGCTGTGCCCCATGGTGCGGACGATCCTCCAGCCGCCGAGCGCCGTGCCGAGCGAGATGGCCGCGTGGCAGATGAGGATCACCCAGAAGGGCACGTGGAAGGGCCTGTCGAGCCAGATGGTGCCGTAGAGCACCACCGCGATGATGCCCATGGTCTTCTGCGCGTCGTTGGTGCCGTGGCTGTAGGAGAAGATCCCGGAAGAGACGATCTGCAGCCGCCGGAACCACTTGTCGACCTGGGCGGGCGTGCGGCGGCGCACCACCCAGGTGGTGACGACCATGGTGGCGGTGCCCAGCACCATGCCGATGAGCGGCGAGAGCACGATGAAGAGCGCGATCTTGCCGATGCCTTCGCCCACCAGCCCTCGCAGGCCGAGAGCCGGCAGCGTGGCCCCGATCAGGCCGCCCGCCAGCGCGTGCGAAGAGGAGGAGGGCAGGCCCCACCACCAGGTGAGCAGGTTCCAGACGATGGCGCCGAAGAGCGAGGCGAAGATGACCGAGAGCACCATGGCGGTGCCCTGCGCCTTGAGCATGGAGAACTGGATCACCCCGGTGCCCATGGTGTTGGCCACCTTGACCCCGCCGCCGAAGGCCGCGACGAAGTTGAAGAAGGCCGCCCAGGCCACGGCGAAGCCGGGCGAGAGCACGCGGGTGGAGACCACCGTGGCGATGGAGTTGGCCGCGTCGTGGAACCCGTTGAGGAAGTCGAACACCAGCGCGAGCGCGATCAGCGCGACCACGATCGAGAACATCTACGCGTGCTCCAGGACGACGCCCTCGATGACGTTGGCCACGTCCTCGCACCGGTCGGTGGCCGTCTCCATCAGGTCGTAGACCTCCTTCCACTTCATGATGCTGAGCGCGTCGGCGCCGCTCTTGAAGAGCGCGGCGATGGCGGC
>DATDMU010000435.1:0-6302 GCA_036518615.1 Myxococcales bacterium | reverse complement strand
TTCCGCCGCCCCACCCCCGGCGCGTGATCCCCCCCGGTTTCACACGCCCAGAACGAAAGCGATGTTCCGCCGGGCAGGGGGTCGGCGTCTATACGGGGAAACCCGAGCAGGCGGATGCCTGCTTGGCTGCGAGAGCGGCCGCGGGGTAGGCTCCCGCGCGGAATGGGGGCTCGCGACCGGCAGACAGCGCTTGCACAGAAGATCGTCGCCGAACTGACGAGCGCGCCGGCGAGCGCGCGCCCTCTGCGCGAGGTGGTCGCGCAGCTCCCCGACCTCCTCGATGCCGACCAGGCGGCCGCGCTCCTGGTGCGAAGTACGGCGACCGGCCGCCGGCTGGAATTCTTCCATGGCGCGAAAATGCCGCCCGGGTTCCGCCTTGCCTACGACCGCTGGCTGGCAACCGCGCCTCGCAATTTCGCCGCCTACGATCCCGATAACGTCCATCCGCGGCAGCGAAACCGGGCGCTGCGGAAGAAGGAGCTGCTGGAGCTGAACGGGAACCGGCCGCCCGCGGTGTCCAGGACCTTCCTCGCCCGCTTCGGGCTGGCGGACAGCGACGTGCTGCGGGTGCTCATCTGCGACGGACCCGTGCTCCTCACCTGGCTGGGCGCCTTTCGCGCCGCCGGCTTCTCGCGGGAACACGTCCGGCTGCTCGAGCGCATCATTCCGGCGGTGCGCGACCGCCTGACGCTCGAGCGCAAGCTGGTGGAGGCGCACGACCGCGCGGTGGACATCGCCGGCGCGCTCGAGCAGGTTCCCTCGGCCGCGTTCGTCCTTGCCGGCAACGGCCTCGTCCTCCACGCCAACGCAGCCGGCCGTGCGCTCCTCGATCGCGACCGCGCCTCTGTCGAGCCGCTTCTGGCCGCGGGCGCCCGCGGGCCGACTCCGGGCGTGCAGGTGGCGCGCCTCGACGACCGCTCCGCGCTGCTTCTCGCCGTCGTGCCGAACTTCGCCGACCCTGCGCCGCTGGTGGCGCTGGCCAAGGCGCGCTGGAAGCTGACGCCGCGCCAGGCGCAGGTCCTCCATCTGGTGGCGCAGGGCAAGACCAACCGCGCCGTCGCGGCGATCCTCGAATGCGCGGAGAGCACGGTGGAGCTGCACGTGACCGCGCTCCTGGAAAAGTCGGAGTGCGACGGGCGCGCGCACCTCGTCGCCCGCCTCTGGAGCGGGCTCTAGCGAGGCGCCGAAACGGAGTTTCAGCGAAACCCCGCTACGATTTCTCCGTTGTCTGGACCGGCTTCGCCGCGGGAGGCGCGGCCGGAGGCGGGACGCGGCGGGGCCGGAACACGATCCCCAGGATCAGCCCCGCGACCGCGCCCACGGCGGTCCCGATCAGCTGCGTCTCGACGAGGCGATTCATCGCCCCGACCACCGCGGCCTGGCAGCTGAGCGCCGCCGGCTGGTCGGCCGGCGTCACGTACCAGCCGATCATCTTCGGCCCCAGCCACGTCGTCAGGATGCTGAAAACCACCGCGCCAAGCAGCGTGAAGATGACGACCCTTCTCATGTGCGTACCCCGGTCCTTCCCCGCCCCGAAGCCTTGGTTCCGCAGCGGGTGTCCCCGTGCATACACGAATGCAGGCCCAGCCACCGGCGCAATCTGCCGGGCGGGCGCGCAAACGTCCGCTCCGTCTTGACTTCCGCTGCCTGCGCCCCTAAGGTGCGCCGCTTTCGTAAAAGCCCGTTTCCGCGCAGCCGCCTCGCAAGAATTGCCGTGAACGACCTCATCCTCAACGTCGACGCCCTCGAAGAGGCGAACCAGCCTTTCGAGGCGGACCTCCCCCGCGAGTTCCTCGACGGCGTCCTCCGGGCCGATCCCCCCACCGAGTTCCACGCCAACGGGTCTGCCCACCTCTCCGGCCGCGCCACCAAGATGGGCCGCAAGGTCCTGGTGCAGGCGAAGTTCACCGTGCCGCTCACCGGGCCGTGCAGGCGCTGCCTGCGGATGGTGGCGCTGGACGAGCCTGTCGATCTGACTCGCACCTGGGTGCCCGAGCCGTCGCAGCCCGCGACGCCGAAGCGGCACGACGCGGAGTCCGACGGCAGCTTCGACCCCGAGCTGGCCGACGAGGAGACGTACGCCGGCAAGGAGATCGACCTGACGCCGGCCGTCCGCGAGCAGATCCTGCTGCAGATTCCCGCTCCCCCGCTCTGCGCCGAGGACTGCAAGGGCCTCTGCGCGAAGTGCGGCAAGGACCTCAACGAAGGCGAGTGCGGCTGCGACCGCGCCGTCATGGACCCGCGCTGGACCGCCCTGAAGGGAATCCAGCTCGAGAAGAAGGAGAAGTGAGATGGGCGTTCCGAAGAAGCGAACCAGCCGGCAGAAGCGCGATCAGCGCCGCGCCCACTGGAAGGCCACCGCGCCGAACGTGGGCGCCTGCCCCAACTGCGGCGAGCCCGTGCTTCCGCACCGGGCCTGCCCCAAGTGCGGCCAGTACCGCGGCAAGGCGGTCCAGAAGGGCGCCGAAGAATAGCTCCATGTGATCGCGCTCGATGCCATGGGGGGAGATCTGGCTCCGGCCGCCACGGTCGAGGGGGCGCTCCGTGCCCACCGCGAGCGCGGGCTGGACGTGCTCCTCGTGGGCGACGAGCCGCGGGTGCGCGCGGAGCTGCGCCGTCTGGGGGCGGGCGAGGGCGAGCTGCGCATCCAGCACGCCTCCGAGGTGGTGGAGATGGGCGAGCATCCCGGCCAGGCGCTGCGGCGCAAGAAGGACAGCTCCATCCGCGTCTGCTTCGATCTGTGCAAGTCCGGCGAGGCCGCGGGCATGGTCTCGGCGGGCAACTCGGGCGCGGTGCTGGCCGGCGGGCTCTTCGTCCTCGGCCGGCTCGAGCATGTGGACCGCCCCTGCATCGGCGGCTCCCTGCCCACCCTGAAGGGAGCCGGGCGCGCGGTCCTCGTCGACATGGGGGCGAACGTCGAATGTACGCCATTGCAGATCGTCCAGTTCGCGCTGATGGGCGAGGTGTACGCCCGGCGCGTCCTCGGAGTGCTCCGGCCCTGCATCGGCGTCGTGGCCAACGGTGAGGAGGAGGGAAAGGGCACCGACCTCACCCGCGCCGCCGCCGGCGCCCTGCGCAAGCCGGAGAGCGGGGTGAAGTTCGCCGGGTACGTGGAGGGAAAGGACGTCTTCTCCGGCGACTTCGACGTCATCGCCACCGACGGCTTCACCGGCAACGTGCTGCTCAAGACGGCCGAGGGCGCGGTGTGGGCCTTCGGCCAGCTCCTCAAGCGCCAGGTGCAGGCCAGCAGGGTGGCGACCGCGGGAGCGCTCCTGATGAAGTCGCAGCTCGACCAGGTGAAGAAGCGGGTGGACTACGAAGAGGTGGGAGGCGCTCCCCTGCTCGGGGTCCGGGGCGTCGCGATGATCGCGCACGGCCGCTCCACCCACCGGGCGATCCTCAACGCGCTTTCAGGGGCGGAGGCACTGGCGCTCCAGCATCTGGAGGACGATCTCAGCGGTGCTGCCCTTCGGGGAGAAGAGCTGTTCGGGCAGCGCGCTGCGTCTTGACCCGCTGCGCTCACACTGTAGTCTGCCGCGCCCTTTTCACAGGCTGGAGAAGCACATGCAACGTTCGCGCATCATCGGCACCGGCACCTATCTTCCCAGGCGGAAGGTCACCAACGACCAGCTGGTGACGGAGTTCGGCGTCGACACCAGCGACTCGTGGATCCGCGAGCGCACCGGCATCGGCGCCCGCCGCATCGCAGCGCCCGAGGAGGCCACGAGCGACATGGCCACCGCCGCCGCCCGCCACGCCCTGGAGATGGCGAAGACCGCTCCCGAGGAGCTGGACATGATCGTGGTGGGCACGGTCACCCCGGACATGCAGTTTCCTTCGGTCGGCGTGCTGGTGCAGAACAACCTGGGCGCCAGGAAGGCCGCCTGCTTCGACGTCAGCGCCGCCTGCGCGGGATCGCTCTACGCGCTCTCCATCGCCGACAGCTTCATCCGCGGCGGCGCCGCCAAGCGGATCCTGGTGATCGGGGCCGAGCTGCTCTCCCGCATCTCCGACTGGAAGGACCGGGCCACCTGCGTGCTCTTCGGAGACGCGGCGGGAGCCATGGTGCTCGGCCCCGAGACGCGCCCGGATCGGGGGGTGCTCTCCACCCATCTGTACTCCGACGGCACGCAGTGGGACGTGCTGCAGATTCCCGGAGGCGGCAGCCGCCGGCCCTTCAGCCCGGAGGTGTGGGAGAAGCGCGATCAGTTCATCAAGATGAACGGGCGCGAGGTCTACAAGACCGCGGTGCGCGTGCTGGAGTCGTCCTCTCGCGAGGCGCTGGAGAAGAACGGCTACCAGCCCGGAGACGTGACCCACGTCATCGCCCACCAGGCCAACCTCCGCATCCTCGACGCGGTGATGAAGCGGCTGGAGATCCCGCTGGAGAAGTGCGAAGTGAACATCGAGGAGGTGGGCAACACCTCTTCCGCTTCGGTTCCGCTGACGCTCGACCAGGCCAACCGCGCCGGCAAGCTCAAGGACGGGGATCTGCTGTTGATGATGGCGATCGGCGGCGGCATGGCCTGGGGCAGCGCGCTGGTTCGGTGGTAAGGACTCTCCGATGAAGGTCGCATTCGTCTTTCCCGGGCAGGGCTCGCAGTACGTGGGCATGGGTCAGGCGCTCGCGCGCGCATTTCCGGAGGCGCGGGCCGCTCTCGACGAGGCGGACGCAGCCCTCGGCGGAGGCCTGCTCGGCCTGATGTCCGACGGCCCCGAGGAGGAGCTGCGCAAGACGGCGAATACCCAGCCCGCCATCCTCGCCGTCTCCACCGCCGCGCAGCGCGCGCTGGTCCAGGCGGCGGGAGGACGGTTCCAGTTCCCCGCCTTCTACGCGGGGCACTCGCTGGGCGAGTACTCGGCGCTCGTCGCTGCAGGCTCGATGTCGCTCTCCGACGCGGTGCGCGCGGTGCGTGCGCGCGGCTCCTTCATGCAGGAGGCGGTTCCCGCGGGGGAAGGGGCCATGGCCGCCATCCTCGGGCTCGACGCGGAGCAGGTGCGGCAGTGCTGCGCGCAGGCGCGCGCCGAGGAGAGCGGCAAGGTGGTCGAGCCCGCCAACTACAACTCGCCGGAGCAGACGGTGATCGCGGGGCACGCCGCCGCGGTCGATCGCGCGATCGCCCTGTGCAAGGCGAGGGGCGCCCGCCGCGCGCTGCCGCTTCCGGTGAGCGCGCCCTTCCACTGCTCGCTGATGGCGCCGGTGCAGCCGCGCCTCGCGGCGGTGCTGGCGGGCGTGCAGTTCAAGCAGCCGCGCGCGCCGGTGGTGGCCAACGCCACCGCCGAGCCGAACGCCGACGCCGGCCGCGTGGTGGAGCTGCTCCTCACCCAGGTCACCGCCCCGGTGCGCTGGGTCGAGACCGTCCAGAAGATGGCCCTCTCCGGCGTGGACACGCTGATCGAGCTGGGGCCCGGCAAGGTGCTCGCAGGACTCGCGCGCCGCATCGACAAGGGCCTGCGCGCGTACTCCGTCGAGGATCCGGAAGGACTCGAGAACGTTCTCGGCGAGGTGTACACGTGAGGGGAGCCTTTTTCGCGGTGCTGCTCGCTGCGCTGGCCTGCCAGAGCCAGAGCGAGCTGAAGAAGAAGATGCGCGACGACGCCTGCAAGAAGAACGTCGATTGCGCCTACGGTCTCGACTGCGTCGAGGGCGGCAAGCTCGCCGACGGCGGCGTCGTCGCCACCGGCAAGACCTGCCAGTTCCACTCCTTCGGCGACTGCGAGGGCGACGGCACCCAGCCGGGCCCGGACGGCCAGCCCCAGTGCCTGAACACCTATCGCTGCCGCGACAACCATTGCACCGTGCAGTGCGCGGGCCACCAGGACTGCAAGGAGGGCGAAGTCTGCAAGGTCGGGATCTGCAACAAGGGCGGCAGCGCAGCCAACAACTGCTACGACAACCGCGACTGCCCCTACCCGGAGACCTGCTACTACGGGCAGTGCGTCACGCGGGCTCCGGCGGTGCGTTGCACCACCGACCTCGACTGCAACGCGGGATCACGCTGCATCAACGGAGTGTGTCAATAGATGTGACGCGGGCGGGCTTGCGAGCGCGCAAAAGCGTGCTACAAGGCCGCGCCAGTCTGGAACCGGGGAAACGCGCGAAAGGATCGGCCATGTCCGTCGAGGCGAAGGTCAAGAGCATCATCGCGGAGCAGCTCGGTGTGGGAGAGGACGAGATCAAGGCCGAGTCGGCCTTCATCGAGGACCTGGGCGCCGACTCGCTCGACATCGTCGAGCTGGTGATGGCGATGGAGGAGGAGTTCGAGGTGGAGATCCCCGACGAGGAGGCCGAGCACATCAAG
>DATDMU010000434.1:0-6047 GCA_036518615.1 Myxococcales bacterium | reverse complement strand
CGGCGTGGCCATCGACTCGGTCGACGACATGGAGCGGCTCTTCAAGGGCATCGACCTGGGCAAGGTCTCCACCTCGATGACCATCAACGCCACCGCCGCCACCTTGCTCGCGCTCTACCAGGCGGTGGCCGAGGCGCACGGCACCAGGCCGTCCGCCCTCTCCGGCACCATCCAGAACGACGTGCTCAAGGAGTACATGGCGCGGGGCACGTACATCTATCCGCCCGGGCCTTCCATGCGGCTGATCACCGACACTTTCGAGTACTGCTCCAAGGTGGTGCCGAAGTGGAACCCCATCTCCATCTCCGGCTACCACATCCGCGAGGCGGGCTCGACGGCGGCGCAGGAGATCGCCTTCACCCTGGGCGACGGCATCGCCTACGTGGACGCGGCGGTGCGGCGCGGGCTGGACGTGGACTCCTTCGCGGGCCGGCTGAGCTTCTTCATGAACGTGCACAACAACTTCATCGAGGAGGTGGCCAAGTTCCGCGCCGCCCGGCGCCTCTGGGCGCGCACCATGAAGGAGCGCTTCAAGGCCAGGGACCCGCGCTCCTGGATGCTGCGCTTCCACGCGCAGACGGCGGGCTCCACCCTGACCGCGCAGCAGCCCGACAACAACGTGGTGCGGGTGTCGCTGCAGGCGCTCGCGGCGGTGCTGGGCGGCTGCCAGTCCTTGCACACCAACGGCCGCGACGAGGCGCTCTCCCTGCCCACCGAGGCGAGCGCGCGCATCGCGCTGCGCACGCAGCAGATCGTCGCCTACGAGAGCGGCGTCTGCGACTTCACCGACGCCCTGGGCGGCTCGTACGCGGTGGAGGCGCTCACCGACGAGCTGGAGGCGAAGGCGGTCGCGTACCTGCGCAAGATCGACGAGATGGGCGGCATGGTGGAGGCCATCTCGCTGCAGTATCCGCAGCGCGAGATCGAGGACGCCGCCTACGCCGCGCAGAAGGAGGTGGAGGAGAAGCAGCAGATCGTCGTGGGCGTGAACCAGTTCGCCATCGAAGGGGAGCCGCCCTTCGAGATGCTGCGCGTGGACCCGAAGCTGGAGGAGCAGCAGATCGCCCGGGTGAAGGCGTTCCGGGGGTCGCGCGACAATTCCGCGGCGACGCGCGCGCTCTCCGACCTCAAGGCCGCGGCGGAGGGCACGGAGAACCTGGTGCCGCGCATCGTGGCCGCGGTGAAGGCGCGCGCCACGCTGGGAGAAGTGGCCAACGCCATGCGCGAGGTGTTCGGCGAGCACGGCCACTGAGCCTTCAGCGGAGCGCGTCGCGCGCTTTTTGGGCCACGCGCTGCTTGTGCCAGCGCGAAAGCTGCGCGAGCGCCACCTTCAGAAGCCGCGCCCGCGCTTCCCGCTGCTCGCGGAGCAGCGCCCGCCGTCCGCGCAAGAGCGCGATGCGCACGTCCACGTCGTGCAGCTCCCCCAGCGATGCCTGCAGGGACTTGAGATCCGCGACCCGCGCCTTCGCGCGCCGGGGCAGCGCCGGGGCCAGCTCCAGCAGATACCGCACCTGCTTCACCGAGATGCGAGCCCGGTGCATCGCCCGGGGCGTGGGGCGGTCGCGCGCGGCCTCCAGACGCTCCTCCAGCTTCGCGAGCCTGCGGCGCAGGATCTTGCGCACCTTCTTCGCTGGAGGCCGCTTCACATCCGCCTGGATGAGCAGCGGCAACGTGTGCGTGTGCCACCTGCGCACCGCGGCCACCAGCGCCCTCGTAGCCTTGCGGATCAGCGCCGCGCGCTGGCGATGCAGCCGCTCGTCGCGAGGCCGAAGCCACTCCGCCTGGAGCTGCAGGTCGCGCACCTCGCCCAGGGCGTCCTGCAGGTCCTTGACCGGTCCATCCAGCTCGCGCAGCCCGAGCAGCCGCAGCGCGGCGCGCAGCCGCCTGCAGGCGACGCGGGCGTCGTGCACCGCGTCCTTTTCGGGAAGCGCCGGCTCCTGACGCTCGATGACGGCGAGAAATGGCGCCAGCATGGGCGGCGCAGATTACTGTAGCGGCGCGTGCTGATCAGCATCCTCCTGCCCGCGAAGGACGCGTCCGCCACCCTGCCCGACGCGCTGCGCGGCGTGCTTTGCCAGGAGGGCGCGCCGCCGTTCGAGGTGGTCTGCGTGGACGACGCCTCGGTGGACTCGACGCCTGCGCTGCTCGCCGCCGCCGCGCGGGACGACGGGCGCATCCGCGTCGTGCGCGGCGAAGGACGCGGGCTGGTTTCGGCGCTGAACCTGGGCCTTTCCCGTTGCCGGGGAGAGCTGATCGCGCGCATGGACGCCGACGACCTGGTGCATCCGGATCGGCTGCGGCTCCAGGCGGAAGCGCTGGCGAAGGACCCCTCGCTGGGCGCGGTGGGCAGCCTCGTGCGCTGCTTTCCCGCTCCGCTCTCGCCCGGCCTCGCCCGCCTCGAGGACTGGCTGAACGCGACCGTCAGCCCGGAACAGTGCCGCAACGGACGCTTCGTCGAGGCGCCGCTGGTGCACCCGAGCGCGACGTTCCGGCGGGAGGCGCTGGCGGGCGGATGGGAAGATCATGGATGGGCGGAGGACTGGGACCTGCTCTTGCGCCTCTGCGAGCAAGGCTGGCAGCTCGCCAAGGTGCCCTCGGTGCTCCTGCACTGGCGCGACTCGCCGGAGCGGCTCACGCGCACCGGCGCCGCCTACCGCGAAGAGAGCATGTTCCGGCTGCGCGCCCATTACCTTGCGCGCGGACCGCTGCGAGGCCGCGCCTTCGACATCTGGGGAGCCGGCCCGACCGGCAAGCGGCTCGCCCGCGAGCTGGAGCGCCACGGGCTGCGCCCGCGCGCGTTCTACGACGTGGATGCCCGCAAGCGGCTGGCGCGGGGCCGGCCCGTCCTCGGCGAGCGGGATCTGCCCGCCCCCGGCGGGGCGCTGATGCTCTGCGCGGTGGGAGCGGCCGGAGCGCGGGAGGAGATCCGCGCAGTGCTGCAGGCGAAGGGCTATCGCGAAGGAAGCGATTTCCTCTTCGCCGCCTGACGGGCGTCGCGCTCACGTCGCGCGATGCGAGATCTCCATCGCAGGCGCAGAGCGCAGCGTCTGGTACACCACGCAGTAGCGCTCGGTCAGCTTGAGGAGCGTCGCGAGCTGGTCCGGCGGCGCGTCGCTCTGCAGATCGAACTTCAGGCGGATGGCGCGGAACCCCACCGGCGCTTCCTTCGACACCGCCAGCGTCCCGCGAAAATCCAGCTCGCCTTCCGCGCTGACGGTCCCTCCGCGGACCGCGATTCCCAGGCTGGTCGCGACCGCCCGCAGCGTCACCCCGGCGCAGGCGACGAGCGCCTCCAGCAGCATGTCGCCGGAGCAGAGCAGCGTTCCGTCTCCGCCGGTCGCCGGGTGGAGGCCCGCCTTCGCCAGCGCCCGGCCGGTTTCCACGTTGCAGGAGATCCCGTCGGCCCCGAGCGATCCGCGGGCCCGCAGCGTCACGACGGCGCTCGCGGGATCCGCGCGGTAACGTTCCTTGAGCGGCTGCTGCAGCGCCCGCAACGCGTCCACGTCCATGTCGCGCCTCCGCCGGCCTCTGACTTCAGCCGGACTGTGATAATGCTCCAAATCGCCGTGGCGTCTCCAGAGCCCATCGCGCGCCTGTTGGCCGCGCGCCGCGTGCTGCCCGACGCGCTCTTGCGGCGCATCGAAAGCGAGTCGAAGACCAAGGGCGCCTTTCTCGGAGCGGCCCTGGCCGCGGGAGTGCCGGAGCCCGACCTGGTCTCGCTCCTCTCCGAGCAGCTCGGCGTGCCGGGCGTCGATCTGTCGCGCACCACCATCGACCTCGCGGCGCTCGACGCCATTCCCCGCATCGTGGCCGAGTCGGACCTGGTCCTGCCGCTCGCAACCGACGGCGGCAGGCTGCACGTGGCGGTGAGCGGAGGCGAGGACGAGCACCCGGTGATCGAGGAGCTGCGCTTCATCACCGGCAAGGAGGTGTCGGCGTACGCGGCCTTGCCGGGGGCGCTGGAGCGGGCCATCGCCGCCGCGTACGACGCGAAGGACCGGGGCGAGGCGCGCTGGCGCGGCCCGGGCCTTCAGCCCGACACGGAGGCGGGCGTCACCGTGGTGCTGCCGGGCAACAAGCCGGGGACGCTCTCGGGCCCTCCGCCTCCGCCCGCGGATCTCGAGGACGACTTCGACGTGGAGATCGACGAGGACGAGAAGGACGAGGCGGAGGTCCTCCACGCGGTCCAGGTGCGCACCGGCCCTGCCCGGCTCCTGGTCGTGGACGACGACGCGGACATCCTTCGCCTGCTCGAGCGCACGCTCCGGGCGGCGGGGTACGTCGTCGACCTGGCGCGCGACGGCCTCGCCGCCGAGCAGAAGATCAAGACCACCCGCTACGACCTGGTGCTGCTCGACGCCATGCTCCCGCACGTGCATGGGTTCGAGATCTGCTCGCGGCTCAAGGCGAGCTCGCGCACGCGCAGCATTCCCGTCATCCTGGTGAGCGCCGTGTACCGCGGGTGGCGCTACGCCCTCGATGCGCGCGAGACGTTCGGCGCCGACGACTACATCGAGAAGCCCTTCCACCTGCCCGACCTGCTCCGCCGGGTGGAAGCGCGGCTCTCCGGAGGCCCGGCGGCGCCGCAGCCGAGCAGCCAGGCCGAGCAGCTCTACCAGGAGGCGATGGGGCTCCTCGAAGCGAAGAAGCTGCCGGAGGCGCGGGCGCTGCTCGAGCGCGCGGTGCAGGAGGACGCCTTCTCGCCGCGGGCGCACTTCGCGCTCGCGCGGGCGCTGCACGAGCAGGGCCACGTCTTTCCCGCCATCACCGAATACGAGCGCGCCGTGGAGCTGCGGCCCAACCTCTTCGCCGCGCTCACCGCCCTGGCCACCCTCTACGAGCAGAAGGGCTTCCGCCGCAAGGCGGTGGACGCCCTGGAGCGCGCGACGCACGCGGCGCCGGACATGAAGTTGCGCGAGGAGATGCGAAAGCGGCTCCTGCGCTTATTGTAGGGGCATGGATCCGCGCGCGGCCGTCACGCCCTCCATCCGCAACTTCGCCCAGGCCATCGACCGGCAGCGGAAGGCGCTGGAGCGGGTGCCGCTCCTGGATGCGGCGCGCGAGGACCTGGAGGACGCCGCCGTCGCCCTCGACGAGGCCGAGGCTGCGGCCCTGGCCATCGAAGGCTTTGAGCCGGAGCGCTTCGCCGCTGCTGCGCGGGCGGTGTCGGTGCCGGTGCTGCTCGCCGATCTGCTCTCGGAGGAGTACCGGATCTACGAGTCGCGCGCCGCCGGCGCCGATGCGGTGATGTTTCCCGGCGCGCTGCCCCAGGAGTTGCTCGCGCGCCTGGTTCGCGCAGCCTCCTCCACGCACATGGCGGGCTGCGTGGCCTGCGCGTCGGCAGAGGAAGTGGCGCGCGCCGGAGCCGCACGCGCGCCGGTGATCGCGGTGGCTCCCGCGCTCCTGCACGTCGGCGTCCCGCCAAGGACGCTCGTGCTCTCGCTCACGTTCCACCCGTCCGCGCGAGGGCGGGCGGACGCCGCGCTGGACGCGTCTTTGCGCGACGCCGCGGCCTTTCGCGCCGCCCTGGAAGAGGAGGGTTGACCTTGCCGCCGCCGTTCCGCAAGCACGTCTTCGTCTGCCTCAACGAACGCCCGCCCGACTCGCCCAAGGGCGACTGCACCCGCAAGGGCTCGCCCGAGCTGCTCAAGGCCTTCAAGGACGCCCTCCGCCGCCGCGGCCTCGACGAGGAGATCCGCGCCAACAAGGCCGGCTGCCTCGACAACTGCGCGTACGGCTGCTCGGTGGTGGTCTACCCCGAGGGCGTCTGGTACGGCCACGTCACGCAAGCCGACGTGGAGGAGATCGTGGAGAAGCACCTCAAGGGCGGCGAGCCGGTGGAGAGGCTGCGGCTGTACAAGAAGAGCTAGTTCACGAACCGCGCCGCGTCGCGCAGCTTGCGGACTTTCGCGCGCAGCGCGCCGGCGTCCGCCGCGTTGGGCTCGAGCTGCAGCACCCTCTCCAGATCCGCCGCTGCCGCCTGCCCGCCGCCGAGCTGCTCGCGAATCCGCGCCCGCTCGCGCAGGCCGCGGGTGTTGCCGGGCTGG
>DATDMU010000433.1:0-11031 GCA_036518615.1 Myxococcales bacterium | reverse complement strand
CATCGCCCGCGCCATGGATCCTTCGAGCTTCCGCTCCTGCCGCGCGGCGCGCCCCACCGTCCCCCTGGCCACGCGCGAGTGGCTGGCGGAGGCGGCGCTGTCCCTGGGAAAGGCGGAAGGCTTTCCGCTGATGTGGGCGCTCTTGCGCGCCATGTCGGAGCTGGAGACGGCGGCGCAGAAGCTGCTCGGGGCGCGGACGCCGCGGTCGGTGGTGCGTCAGATCCTGCACGGGGTGGGCGTGCGCACCTTGCGCGTGGAGCCCTTCGCGGCGCTGCTGGTGCGCGTGCTGAAGATCGCGCAGGCGGTCTACGGGGCGTTCCGGCACGCCGGTTTCCCCCACGAGGAGGCGTGGGCGGCGGCGGAAGATCGTCTCTGGGCGCCCCACCCCACCGGCCGCGGCCGCAGCGCGATGGGCGCCTACCTGCCGAGCCTGGTGCAGGCGGCCTCCGGCAACGCGCGCCGCCGCCTGCGGCGCAACCAGGAGACGGGCCGCACCCGCGAGCACGCGCAGGCGCTCCTGGCGCGCTTCTCCTCCGGGCCCGGCCCGCGCCTGTGGCCCTGGTCGGACGGCAAGGGCTGCCTGCTGCCGCACCGGGAGCCCCTGCTCTCGCCGGAGGTGGCGGGACTCTGCTTCTTCGTGCTGCTCACGCACATGGCCGGCGAGCGGCGCAGCCGCGGCGGACCCGCGGGAGGACTCTCCGCGCCGTTCGCGGAGGCGGGCTTCGGCGCGCCCGAGTGGCTGCCGGACCGCACCGACGATCTGGCGGTGCGCCTGCTCGCCGCGGGAACGGCGGACGGGATGCCGCGCGGCGAGCTGCTCGGCGCGCTCTCTTCGCTCCTGCGCGGCACGCTCGCCAGCAACGACGAGCCGATGCTTTCGCGGGCGCGCGACCGGCTGCCCGAGTTGCTGCGCTGGCTCGAAGAGAACGGGCGCGAGCTGCTGGAGACCGGATGACCCGCAACCTCACCTCGCTGCGGGAAGGCTTTCCCGACCCGGCCGCCGCTCCCGACGGCTGCGCCGATCTGCTGGAGCGGTGGGCGGCGGTGCTCGACCGGGCGCCGCGGCTGCGGCCCTGGCTCTCCGGCATGATCGCGCAGCGCCGCGCGCTCCTCTCCGAGAGCGCGGCCGACGCCAGGGCCGACAATGTGGAGCGGGCGCTCTGGGGCGACCTCGCGCGCTGGGTGGTGCAGTTCGAGGCGCTGCCGCGCTTCGCCGTCACCGCCATCGCGACGACCCTGCAGGAAGCGAAGCCTTCGCGTCCGGAGCCCGAGCAGGAGGCGCCTGCCGCCGGCGCCGCCGAGTCGCCCGAGCGCGCGCTGGACGATCTGGAGTCGCTGCTCGGCGACCCCGTCTTCGCGCTCGCGTTCCATTGCGTGGAGGCGCGGGTGCGTCCGGCGCTGCCCGGCCTGGTTCCCGACTGGGCATGGTTCGGCCTTCTGCACGCGAGCGCCGCGCCGCAGCCGCTGCTCACGCCCGACGTCGCGGTGATGCTGGTCCTGCGCGTCCGCGCGGGCGAGTGGCCGCGGCTGCCCTCCGCCGCGCGGGCCGCGGCGCTGCGCCTGTTCGAGGCCTCGGTGGCGGACCTGCGCGCGGCCGCCGCCGTCGAACGCCTCTGCGCGCAGCTTCCCTGGCCGGTGGACGCCCTGGAGTTCGTGGCGGCGGTGCCCGGCGTGCGCGGCTCGCTGCGCGAGGCGTGTGATCTGTGCGCGCGCATCGCGGCAGCGGTGAAGACGCGGCGCGGCAGCTTCTCGGTCCTCCAGCCCGCGCCTTCTTGCCCGGCCACGCCGGAGGAGCTGGCGGAGCTCTCCCGGACCGCGAGCAAATACGCCCACATGCATGGGTTTCGCAGGCTGCTTTCGCTGCTCTAGAACGGCGTCGGGTTTTTTTGCTTCGGGATCGATCCGGACCTGACGCGAGGTGAACATGGTGCCGCTCGACGTCGCAGCGACCTGGACGAGGATGCTCTCGGTGAGCGCGGGTGCCTGCGCAGCGGCCGGCGCGCCGGGCCCGGCCACGCGCCTGCGGGGCAAGCCCATGGACGTCGCCTCCGGCCCCTGGCTCGCCGTCTTCGATTTCCAGCCCCTGCACCGCGCCGAGCGCGAGGCGCTCCTGCGCTGGCTGCGCGACCGCGCCGAGCCTTTGTTGATGGTGCGCCATCTCCTCCTCGCCGCGCCCATCGCGCAGGACGTGTTCATCGAGCTGACGCCGCAGGCGCTCGCCGCCATGCCCGAAGGCTGGCGCGACGCGCCGCGGCCCATCCTCTTCCTCGCGCCCGCGGGCCGGTCGACTCCGGAACGCCGGCGCGAGTACCTGGATGCGCTCTCCCGGCTGCGCATCCCGCTCGCCTCCGCCGGCAGCGAGCTGTGGGCGGTGCGCGAGTTCGACGCCGACCTGATGGTGGCTCTGGCGCGGCTCTTTGGCGCGGGCGAGCGGGCGGCCTTCCGGGCGGCGCTCGATCCCGGGCAGACGCGCCTCTTCGACCAGCAGCTTCCCGCGGTGGAGGCGGCGCTGCTCGACGACCTGGTGGGCGCGCGCGACGAGGAGGACGCGGTTGCGCTCGACGTGGGCAGCCTCTCCGCCCTGCATCCCTCGGCGCACCCGCTCTCGCTCTTTGCCGCGGTGGAGCGGGCGCACAACCGCAGGCGCCCGGAGGCGGCGCGCACTTCGTTCTCGGCGCGGACGCTCGAGTCGAGGCTCTCCGCGCGCGGGTATCCCGAGCGGATCCGGCAGTGCACCGACGAGTTCGCGGCGCGCGCGCCTTCGCTCCTGCCTGCGGAGCTGCAGCGCGTGTTCGAGGCCGCAGAGCTTCTGGCGCGGGAGTAGGGATGGGAGAGGCGGCAGCAGCGGAAAAGCAGACGTCGCAGCGGCGCAGCATCGCGGTGGCCGCCGCCGCGGAGGACGCGCCCGAGGAGGAGCTTTCGCGGGTCGGGTGGCCCTTGACCGTGCTGCGGCTCGCGCTTGCGCCGGAGCAGCATCCCTGGCGGCGCGGCTTCCGCGTGCGCCGCAAAGGAGCGATCCTCGCCGTGGCGGCGGCGCTGCTCTTGCTCCTCTTCTTCGCGGCGAGCGGATGCAGCTCCACGCCGCGCCAGTCGCTCTTGCAGCGGGCCTCCGCAGCGACGGAGTCCGACGGCGCGCGCTGCGACACGATGCTGGTGTCGCAGGAGCTGCAGATTCCCCCGCAGGGCGAGCTGTCCGACCTGCGCGTCGTGCTGCAGGACCTTCCCGAGGTGGCAGGACCGCTCCGCGTCCTGGTGCGGCGCCCGCGCTTTCCCGCGCGGCTGGAGCTGGACGCGGAGGGCACGCCGGAGTTCGACAAGGTGCTGGACGTTCCCGCCCGGCGCGAGCTGACGCTGGTCTTGACGCGCGGCCGCGGCGCCTCGGGCGACTGGCCGCGGCAGACCTGCAGCGCCTGCCGCGTCGACGTGGAGCTGACCGGCCTCTTCGGCGCGCAGAAGGCGCTGCACGCCTTCTTCACCCGCGCGATGCTGGAGGCGGGCGCGGTGGAGGGCGCCTTCGCGCGCCAATCTTCGGAGCGGGCCGAGCGCCCCACGCCCGCGCTGCGCGCGATGGCCGATGCCCTCTCGGCGGAGGCGAGGCGGTGCCACGTGCCGCTCGCGCCGGCGCTCTCCGCGGTGCTCTCCGCGCTCTCGCAACTGGACGCGGCGCGCGCGCGCTTCTACGCGGCGCAGCCTCCGGAAGTCCCTGACGCCGGCGCGCTGTTGCGCTCATGGGAAGCTGCCAGCGCCGGGCTGGATTCGCTCCCTTCGCTGCAGGCGGAAGCGCGGTCCTCGGGATGGCCGGCCTCGCTGCGGGCGCGCTCGGCGGGACGGCTGCGGCAGGCTGCGGCGCACCTCGAGCTGTGGTCGCAGATCGCGGCCCTGCCCGCGGAGGACAAGGGCGCGGCGGCGCGCTGGGCGGCGCTCGCCCTGGCGCCGGACCCCTCGGCATTGGAAGCGCGCGCCGCCGCCCTGCCGCCCATCCGCGACCTCGCCGATGCGGAGGCGCGCCTCGCCTGGGTGGACCCGCCCGCCGCGGTGCCGCTGCAGATTCCCGGCACCGCGGCCGGCACCACGCTCACGGTGGCGGAATGGCGGTCGCCTCCTTCGGGCCGGCGCTGCATCGGCGAAGTGGGAGCGGCGCCGGTGCGCGACCGCGACGCGGAGTCCCGGGCGGTGGCGCGCCTGTTCGGAGCCGACGCGCACGAGCGGCTCCGCATCGCCGGCGCCTCCGACCTGCCTGCGGCGCGCGAGACGCTGCGGCGCGCGCGCGGAGTGCTCTGCGAGCCGCTGGTGGCCGACGTCTCGCCGCTCTTCCTCGGGCTCGAGCAGAAGGAGCTGGGGGCGGTCAACGAGCGCCTCGAGGCCATCTACGCCGACGCCGACCCGCGCCGGCAGAACGACGAGATCGCGCGCGCGGTGGCAGCCCGCACGTCCGAGCTTCTCTGCAAGCTCTTCGACCCCTCGACCATCGAGCGGAGGGTCACCTCGGTGGTGGGCTACAAGATCTTCGTCGAAGGCGGCACGCGCGTGCTCGATTTCCTGCCCGGCCCGCTCTTCTGCGATCACCGCGGCGTGCCGGCGCGCGAGGTCCGCCGCCGCCTGCGCGAGGCCTGGCGCATGGCGCTCGACCGCCACGCCGCCGCCGACCGCCTCTGCGCCGTGCGCGGCGGCAAGTGCCCCGAGGAGATCGCCGCCTCGGTGCGAAGGCTCTTCTCGCTGCAGCGCCCCGAGCTGGCCGCGCCCGCGCCGCCGGAGAGCCGCGCGCTCGATTTCCCCCCGCCCTTCGGCTTCAGCGACGAGTGGGTGCAGAAGCTGGACCGCTGCGCGCGCGAGGCCTGCGACGCGCTGTTGCGCCTGCGCAACGACGCGCCGCCGGGGCAGTTCGAGGGCGCGGTCTGCGCGCCTCCTTCGGAGGGATCCGTCCAGCAGCAGGAGGTCGCGCTGGACCGCCCGGAAGCTCCGGCCACGCTGACGCTCTCGAGCTGCGAGGCGCACGCCGGAGTCCGGCTGACGCTGCGGCCCGGCCCCCTGGCGGGAACGCTCGTCTCCATCGCCAGCTCGCATCCGTTCCGCTACGGCAGCGAGAACGTGCTGCACCAGGGCCGACACCCGCAGCTCGGCCGCATCTTCGAGCGCGTCGCCGATCTCACCGATCCGGGCGACGTGTCGCGCCGCAGCGATGGCGCCGTGGAGGTGGCGCTCACGCCCACCGTCGCCAACCAGGTGTTCTGGTTCTTCACCCTGCGCCGCCGGGATTACTGAGTGCGATCCCTCTTCGCCGTGCTGCTCTCGCTCGCCGGGGTGGCCACCTCGGGAGCGGCGTACGTGCGCAGCAACGGGCCGGTGCGGCCGGGGTCGCCCTGGTCCCTGGCGGAGCGGCTGGGCGCGCTGCGCATCGACCGCGCGCTGCCCCCGGCGGTGCGCAAGCAGGCCACCTTCTCGCTTCGCGGCGAGCACGCGGTCCTCAAGATCCGCGAGCCGTCCGGCCCGGTGCTCCTGCGCTGCAACCGGCTGGGCGTGGATCTCTCCGGCGCGTTCCAAAGCTACGCCTCCACCGGCGCGCCCGCCGGCTGCGAGACGCAGGCGGTGGACGAGGTGGGCGACCTGCTGGTCTACGAAGTGGGCGGCCGCGTGGCCCCGCTCTGCCCCGGCCAGTACGCCACCTTGACCGAGCAGCAGCTCCACGACGCGCTCTTCCTGCCTGCGCTGCAGCTCGGGCCGGAGCCGTCGCCGGCGGTGATGGAGCCGGGGCGGCTGGAGTCGTGCGGGCCGGGCGAGAGCAACTGCGCGCTGAGCAAGTCCGCCGGCGCGCTCATCTACTGCGGCGACGTGCGCACCTGCGCGCAGGGCGCCTGCCTGCAGGGCGGCAAGGACGTGGACCCCGACGACGTGGCCACCAGCCTCTACTACTACCAGGCGCTGGCGCAGGCGCGGGCGCCCTCGTCGGTGGCGCCGGCGGCCTGCGGAGCCGTGCCCATGAGCGTGCACATGAGCACGCTCGTCTCCGAGGCGGTCACCGCCACCACCGCCGCGCGCTTCGCGGAAGCGCAGCCCTGGAACAGCGCCTCCCTGGCCGCTCCCGGCAGCGCGGAGACCGCGGCCGACCTGCGCTCCTTCTTCGAGCGGCACCGGCGCGCCGTCTGCCTCTTCGTGCGCGGCGTGGACCTCACCCGCCCACAGGACGCGGAGATGGTGGCGCAGTCGCTCTCCTTCCCGGTGTTCGCGCCCTACGATCCCCGCGCGACCTCCCGCGCCACCCCGCTGCTCCGCACGCTCCAGCGCGCCGCGGCGGACGACTCGCTCCTCTCGGCGCTGCTCTGGCGATGCGATCTGGGGTCGGAGCGGGCCTGCAGGCTCAAGCGGGAGCGCATCGCCGCGCAGCTTCGCGCCGCGACCGGCGAGCTGAAGCCCGCGCTGGGCAACCTGGCCGCCGACGAGATTCCCTATCACGTGGGCGCCTCGGGACCGTTCCATCTCTCCGACTACGATCTCCTCCACGTGGCGCTGGAGAGCGCGGCCGAGGTGCCCAAGACCCGCGGGTCGAAGTCCAGGCTGATGATCTCCTACCAGCCGCTCTGGCCCGAGTCGGTGCCGGACAAGCGGCTGCAGTGCCAGCAGCAGCCCGGCATCTGCATCTTCCGCGCGCTCTGGCGCATGGACGCGGCCCGGGCGCGCGCGCAGGAGGCGGGCGGCGACGGCTTCGAGTCGCTGGTGGCGCTGTTCGCGCGGCGCGACGCGAACACCCGCTGCGTGCGCCGGCTGTTCAACGCGCTGGCCTCGGCAGGAGAGGACCGGCTGCTCGAGCTGCAGCGCGACCTGCGCGACGCGGTGGGCGCGGGCGAGAACCGGGCGCCCTGCGATCCCCGCTCCCGCGGACCCTCGGGCCTGGTGCCGCGCGCCGAGGAGGGCGCGAGTTGCTCGGCGCCCTCGGCGCCCAGGCCGTTCGGCGAGGTGGCGGAGGACGGTTGCAGGCCGGTCAGCCTCGTCTACGTGCAGGAGGAGCCGTGGGCGGGCGCGGCGGCGCGCATCGGCGCCATCGCGGCGGAGCGGGGAGTGGCCGTGTCGGTGTCCGGCATCAAGGCCAGCGAGGTGCACCGGGGACCCCTGGGAAGCTGGGACGTGCTCCTCACCGTCGCGAGCAATTATTACAATCGCAACTATCCGACGCTGGTGCCGCTGCTCCATCCGGCCGGCAACCAGAACCTGAGCGGCGGGCAGGCGGTGACCGAGAACCCGGGCCGCGCGCTGCTCACCGCCTACGAGTCGTCCATCGTCTACCCGCCGCCCGCCTGGCTGGGCGCCCCTGCCGGAGCGCCGCCTGCGCGCAGCGAGAGCTTGCGCCTGCTCGAGGAAGACGTGGCGCGCAACGGCCCCGCGCCCATCTTCCCCCTCGCCTTCCTGCATCCCGGCACGCTGGCCATTCCCGACTCGCAGGCGGAGCCCGCGCGCAGCCCCTGGTACTTCGCGCGCGTATTGCAGGCCTGGAGCGCGCAGCCATGATGCTGCTCGCGCTGCTGCTCTCGGCGACGGCCCAGGGCGACTGGTTCCGCGCGGTGCAGTACGCGCCGGCGCCGGCGGTCCTGCGCGGCTGCGCCGAGTGCCAGGGCGAGCCCGACGACGCCTGCGAAGTGCGCGCCGGACTGCAGATCCGGCCCCTCGACGACTATGCGCGGCAGCGCTGGCCGGCGGCGGGCCGCGTCAAGCTGATGCGGTCCAACG
Organism: Myxococcales bacterium; assembly: GCA_036518615.1. Lineage (GTDB taxonomy): Bacteria > Myxococcota > Myxococcia > Myxococcales > 40CM-4-68-19 > 40CM-4-68-19. The sequence goes on along the minus strand of DATDMU010000433.1, from coordinate 3,312 downwards.
CCGACCCCGACTGTGCGGTGCCCGCGCGCGCCCTCTTCGCGGCGCGCAGCCCGGTGGAGCTGGCCGCGATCCGCATGTCGCCCTCGCCCCCGCCGCCCGCGCTCTTCGAGCAGCTCGCGCTCGGTCCCGCCGTGTCCGGATGGCCGCGAAGATCTCCGCAGCGGAAACCTTCCGCAGCAACCGCTGCGCCGGACCGTGCCGCCCTGCGCACCGCGCTCGTCTGCTGGCCTTCGGAGAAGGGTTGGCCGTCGCCAGCCGCCGCCATCTCCGCGCCCGCGCCGGGCGACGCCCGCTCCACGCTGGAGAAGGCCAACCTCTGCGAATGGTGGCTGGTCGCCGTCCACCCCGACACCGGCGAACCCGACCCCGCGGGAACGTCCTTTCAACTCGGCCTCAAACCTTTCCCTGCGACGGCGCCTGAGTGGGCCGGGGCGTTCGATCCCGCCGTGCCGTTGGAAGACGTCCTGCTGCGCCGCACAGTCGCGACCTCCGAATCCGCACCCGCACCAGCACTCGCACCCGCACTGGCACCCGCACCCGCACCCGCACCCGCACTCGCAGCCGCACCCGCAGCCGTCGCCGCAAAATGCGGCGACGTCGCGCGCTCCCGCTCCGCAACCCTCGACCGCTTCGACCAGTGGGACCGCCACATCCGCAACTCCCCCGCGGCCTCCCTCGACCGCGCCTCCTTCTCCCTGGACGCCGCGGCATGGTCCGGCCACTGCCAGGAGCTGGACGTGCTGCGCGCCGCCCTGGAGCATCAGCTCGGCTGCACCGCCGCGCTCAGCGGCGAATGCTCGCCCGCTGCCCCCCGATGACCAGCGCCGCCCCCACCGACGGAGTCCGCGCGCTGGCTGCCGCTGCCCGGGCCAGCCGCCTCGCCGCCGCCGCGCTTCGCTGGATGGCCGCCTGCGCATGCGCCTTCGCCGGCCTGCTGCTTCTCTCCCTCTGCCTCGCGGCCTTCGATCGATCCGGCGCGTCGCCGGCGGCGGAGACGTCCGCCGCGGCCTGGCTCGACTTCGATCTCGCCGTCCTCCGCGCCTCGGCGGACCGGGGCCTCGCCGGCGCGGACCAGGCAAAGCTCCTCGATCTCTGGTCGCGCCGCCCGGACTGGCAACTGCCCGAGCCGCCCGGCGAAGGGCTGCGGCTCGCCTCGCCGCGCGACGCCTGGGCCGCCGTGTCCTCCGACAAGAGCCGCTTCCGCACCGCGGCGCGGGGAGCGGCCGACGCGCTTCCCTTCGTCATCGGCGGCCTTGCGCTCTGCTTCTTCGCCGCTGCCGCAGGCGGCGCGCTGGCGCGGCTTCGCGATGCCGGAACCCGGGGACGGCTGGCGTTCGCCGCGGGCGCCTGGGCGCTGATCGTCCAGCCGCTCTGGGCGCTGTTCGATCCCGCGCTCTTCTACGACCGGACCCGCTCCGCCGGCGCCGGTCTCGGCGCGGCCCTCTTCGTCGCGGCATTCGCAGGCACGCTCTCGGCGGTCGCGGCCCGCGCCCTCTTCGGGCCCGCGCACTTCGCGCGCCTGCGCGGACGCCCCGCGCTGGGTCGCGCCGCGCGCGTGGCGGCGCTGGAGGCGGCGGACTGGCTCGTCCCCATGGTGCCGGCGCTCGCGGGAGCGGCGCTCTTCGTCTGCGCCAGGGCAGACCAGGACCCGCGCGTCCAGGGGACCACCAGCGGCCTCGGCGCGCTCATCCGCGCGGCGCTCGGCGAGGCTGCGGCGGGCGACCGCCTCTCCTCCTGCGCGCTGGTGGGGGGCGCCGTGGTGCTGCTCTGGTTCGCCGGCCACCGTTTCGTGCTGGAGGCGCGCAACGCGCTCCGCGCCGCGAGGTTCACGCCGTGATCGCGCGGCTGTTTCCCGGCGGCTTCCGCGCCATGTCGGTGGTCGCGCTGCTTTCGCTCTTGCTGGGCGCTGCCCAGCTCTGCGCGCTGCCGTTCCGCGACGAGCCGCATCCCCTGGCCGCCGCGCTGCTCGCGCTCTTGCTCGCGGGCGGCGGCTTCGTGCTCGCTCTCTTCGTCCGCCGCAATGCCGGCGATGCCGCGGCATCCGCTCCGCCGCCGGCCGCGCCCGACATCTTCATCGGCCTCGCCTTCGCGATCATGGCCGCCGAAGCGCTCCACGTCGCGGGAGAGAGCGGCATCTTCTTTCCCCTGCGCATGGCGGTGCTCACCCGCGGGCCGCTCACCGCGCGCCTCTTCGAGCCGGCCCTGCCCATGATGCTCGCGGGCACTTCGCTTCTGGCGCTGGGCGCAGGCGCGGTGGCCTCGCTGCTCGGCGCCCTCTGGCTCTGGCTCTATGCGCACGGCCTGCACCCCGAGCGGCGCGCGCTGGGCGCCCTGCTCGCCTTCGCCGGCGCGGTGCCCTACGTCGCTTTCGCCCTGGTGGTCCGCGCGCTCTTCTGCCGCCCCGTCGCCTTCCTCGCCGCCGGACGGTTCCTCGCGCTGCGGCCCGACGACAGGCTGGCCTACGCGTCGCTGTTCGGCATGGCGCCGGGGCTGCTCTCCGCCTCCGTCCTGCTCGGCCTTGCCATCGGGCGCGGGCTCTTCAGCTGGCTGGAGGAGGTGCGCATCGCGGAGGAGAGCAGCGACTCGTTCGTGGCCGCGCGCGTGCGCGGCCTCGCGCCCTGGGAAATCGTGCTGCGGCACGGGCTCTGGCTGCGCCGGCGGCGCGAGCTGGGCGCGCTGCTCCTCGGGGGAATGGCCGCGGCGGTGTTCATCGACATCCTCTCCAACACGCTGATCGACAGCTTCCGTCCGCCCGGATTTCCCCTCTACCCTTCGCTCGGCGCTGCGCTCGTCCTCCGCGGCATCGGCCCCGACGGCGCGCCGGCGGCGCTCGCGCCATCGTGGAGCTCGGCGCACGTCGCGGTGGTGGCCGCCGCCATGCTGCTGGTGCTGGCGCAGGCCTTTCCCCGCGGCCAGCGCCGCTCGAGCCTGCGCGACGGCGTGCTTCACCTCGGCCATGCGGCGCTCGCCCGAGGGGTGGCCGGCGCGCACGGCCTTTCGCCCCGGCCGGCGCTGCAGTGGGTGCTCGGCCCGTCCGGAGCGGGCAAGACGCTGCTGCTCCGCGCGTGGGCGGCGCAGCTTCCCGGCGCGGTGCTCGTGCCGCAGGATCCCGACGAGGCGCTGCCCGCCGCGCTCTCCGCCGCCGACGTGGCCGCCATGGCGCCGCCGCAACAGGCGCGCACGCTCTGGGACCTGCTCGGCCGCGTCGACGACGACCGCATCCGCACCCGGCTCCTCGATCCCTTCACCTCCGTCTCTGCGTTCTCGCGCGGCGAGCGGCAGCGGCTCCTCTTCTGCCTCGCGCTGGCGCGG
>DATDMU010000432.1:0-3677 GCA_036518615.1 Myxococcales bacterium | reverse complement strand
GCCCACGCCGAGCAGCACCTGGAAGAAGAGCGCGCTGGCAAAGCCTCTCGCCAGCCAGCCGAAGCCGGCGCTGCCCGCGGCGGCGAGGAGGCTTCCCGCCGCGTACACCTTGCGCCCGTCGCCGCGGTCGGTGAGCGCGGTCCAGTAGGAGACCGACGCCACGTACCCGACGAAGAACATCCCGCCCACCACGCCCGCCTGCGCGTTGGAGAGCGACCACGCGTCGCGAAGCTGCGGGAGCAGCGCCGCGAAGGTGGCGAAGCCGAGCATGGAGAAGACGTGCGCGGCGATGAGGACGGGAACCGGGTTCATGTGCTCGTGCGCAGGAATGGTTGTACGCTGTCTTGCTCTTCCGCGCCTCGTCTCTCGCGACAGCTTGCGTTCGCGAAGACGCCGCGTCCGTAGTAAAAACCACTACATGAAGCCTGCGACCCGTCCCGTCAGCATCCGTCTCGATGCGCGGCTCATGCGCAGGGCATCGGATTTCGCGCGGCGGCGCAAGATCGGTGTGAGCACCGCGCTCCGGATGATCATCAGCGAATACCTCGATGCAGAGGACGCGAGCGCTGAGCTCGATGACGCCATGCGCTGGCAACGCGAGCGCGCCTGGGCGGCATTCGAGCGATGGGAAGGCGGGCTTGCGGAAGAGGTGAGCCTCGACGATCTCCGGCGCGCGCACGGCCAGGCGCTGCGCCGGGCACGTCGGCGATGAAGGTGGAAGTCGTCTTTACCGGGGACTTCCGGGCCGATCTGCTGGAGCAGACGGCCCAGCTCGTCGCGCAGGGGAGGGAGGACTGGGCGGAGCGACTCATCGACGAGGTCGAGGCTGCGGCGAGCCTTCTGGCACGGTTTCCGCGGTCGGGTCAGGTCGAGTTGCGTCGTCGGGACCAGACGATACGCCGCGTGATCTTCCGGATGCTTCCTTTCGTCGCCTGGTATCATTGGGATGCGAAAGCGCGCAGGGTCGTCGTCCTCCGGTTGTTCCATGTCCGGCAGAAGCGATAGGTCGGGCGCTCCGGCTGGCTGACCGCGTCAGCGACTGCCGTGTCAACCTGCCGCGGCGGCGCGTGCAGATCTTGCGCGACTTGCCGGAATGGGCTCAAGCTGGTGTCTCCGGGGGAGCTGTGACCGCTGTGTCCCAGAGCAGGGCCGCCCGCTCGCCACTCATGTTCGCGGTCGCGGTCGCGGCCGGCATCACGCTGAACGTGTGGCTGCGGCGCAGGCTGTTCGAGACCACGGGCCAGGCGGTCCACCAGTCCTATGCGACGATCTCGCTCTGGGTCGTCGTCCTCACCGCGCTCGCCGCCGCCGCATTGACCTTCACCTCGTTGCGCCTGCGCGATCCGTCATTCCTCCGCAGCGTGGTCGCGGCGGCGCTCGCCATCGTCGTCGCGGCCGTCGCGCTCTTCGTCGGCTTCTACTGGCCCTGGCTCTTCGCGAAGTCCTGACGTCAGCGCGCCAGCCGTTCCAGCAGCGCGGCGTGGAACTGCTTCGGATCCTGGATCTGCGGCGCGTGGCCCAGCTCGGGGAATTCGACCAGCGTGCCGTGCGGGAACCGGCGCACCGCTTCCTTGCCGAGGCGCGGATAGTTGCCCAGCAGTTTCTTCAGCTCGGGCGGAGCGGCATCCTTGCCGATGGCGGTGTTGTCCTTCTGCCCGATCATCAGAACCGTGGGCGCCTCGATGCGGTCGAACTCGTAGATCACCGGTTGCGTGAAGATCATGTCGTAGAGCAGCGCCGAGCTCCACGCGACCGCCTCCTTTCCCGGGCCGCGGTACATCCCGGCGAGCATCTGCACCCAGCGTTCGTAGTCCGGCCGCCACTGGCCGGAGTAGTACGTCGCCTGCTCGTACTGGCGGATTCCGTCCGCGCTGGTCTTGAGCTCCCGCGCGTACCACTCGTCCACGCTCCGCCACGGCACGCCCAGCGCCTTCCAGTCCTCGAGGCCGATGGGATTCACCAGCACGAGCTGCTCCACCTGCTGCGGGTAGAGCAGGGCGTAGCGCGCCGCGAGCATCCCGCCCGTCGAATGCGAGATGAGGACGGCGCGCGCCACGCCGAGCTTCTCCAGCAGCGCGCGCGTGTTCGCGGCGAGCTGGTGGAAGCTGTACTGATACCTCTGCGGCTTGCTCGACTTGCAGAAGCCGATCTGATCGGGCGCGATCACCCTGTACCCCTCCGCCGCGAGCGCGCGAATGGTCGCCTCCCACGTCCCGGCGCAGAAGTTCTTCCCGTGCAGGAGCACTGCGGTGTGGCCGTTGGGCTTCTCCGGCCGCACCTCGAGATACGCCATGTGCAGCTTCTGCCGCTGCGACTCGAAGTCGAATCGCTGCACCGGCCAGGCGTACTCGAACCCTTCCAGCTCCGGCCCGTACGCAGTCTCCGCGGCAGCAGCGGCGGCCATCAACGCAATCAACAGCGACGGCATCGTCTTCACGCCTTTCCGGGCATCCGCTTCTCCATGATGTAATCGTCCATCACGTATCCGCCGCCGATGTCCGTCTTCAATTCCTTCCGCACCGTGTAGCCGTTCCTCTCGTAGGTGCGGATGGCCTTCTCATTGAAGCGATTCACGCCCAGCACCACCATCGGAAGTCCCCGGCGGCGCGCCTCGTCCTCCACGTGCCGGAGCATGAGCGTGCCCAGGCCGCGGCCGTGCTCGGTCACCTCCAGGTAGAGCTTGTGCAGCTTCAGCTCGCTTCCCACCGGCTCGTAGCCGCAGAAGCCGATGGGGCGCTCTCCTTCGAAGAGCAGCTCATAGACCACCCCTCGCGCCACGTCGCGGCGGAGCTGCTCCACGTCGTACATCCAGGCCAGCATGTATTCGATCTGCTCGCGCGAGAGGATTGAGGTGTAGTGCGCGCGCCAGATGCGCCCCGCGAGGTGCGAGACGATGGGAAGCTCCGCGTCGCTGGCGCGGCGGATCTCGGGCGCGCTCATCGGTACTTGAGCCCCGTGCCGGTGTTGAACACCACCACCTTCTCGCCGCGCGAGAGCCACCCCGACTCGTACAGCCGCTGCACCGCCGCCCACGCCGCGCCGCCCTCGGGGCAGACGTCGATGCCGCTCTTGCGCGACAGCTCCCGCGCCGCGGGCGCGATCGCGCTCTCCGCCACGGCCACCGCCGTCCCTTTCGTCTCGCGCAGCGCGCGCAGGCAGATGAACCCGCCGATGGGCGAGGGCACGCGCAGCCCGTACGCCTCGGTGCGCGGCGCGGGCCAGGCTTCCGTCTTCTCCGCTCCCGACTCGAAGCCCTTCACCACCGGCGCGCAGCCTTCGGCCTGCACGCTGACGAGCCGCGGCCGCTCGGCGCCAATCCACCCCATCGCCTGCATCTCGTCGAAGGCCTTCCACATGCCCACCAGCCCGGTTCCGCCGCCGGTGGGATAGACGATGCAATCCGGCAGCGCCCGCCCGAACTGCTCGAACAGCTCGTAGCCCATGGTCTTCTTGCCTTCCACCCGGTACGGCTCCTTCAGGGTGGAGACGTCGAAGGCGCCGGGAGGGCCGTTCGCCTTCAGCCACTTGCCGGCGTCGGCGATGCTGCCGGGCACCAGATGAACCTCGGCGCCGTAGTGGCGGCACTCCTCCACGAACGCGCGCGGCGTGTCCTCGGGCATGGACACCGTCACCGGCAAGCCTGCCGCCGCTCCGTACGCCGCGAGCGCGCCCGCGGC
>DATDMU010000431.1:0-14454 GCA_036518615.1 Myxococcales bacterium | reverse complement strand
CACCGGCTGGACCTTCCCGGTCGACGTCTCGACCTCGGCGCACGCGACGATCGGCGGCATGACCGGCAACAACTCGGCCGGCACGCGCTCGATCAAGTACGGCATCATGGTGCACAACGTGCTCGAGGTGGAGGCGGTGCTGGCCGACGGCGAGCGACTGGCGTTCGGCGAGTTGCCCGACCGCCTCGACGGGCAGCCGCCGCGGCTGCGCGGTCTGGCGGAGAAGCTGCGCGCGCTCCATGCCCGGAGCGCCGCCGAAATCGAGCTCCGGGTCCCCAGGCTGCTGCGCAAGGTGGGCGGCTACAACCTCGAGACGCTGGGCGAGCCGCGGCAGAACCTCGCGCGGATCATGGTCGGGTCGGAAGGCACGCTCGGTTTCTTCACCCGCATCAAGCTCAAGCTGAGCCGGCTGCCGAAGCACAGGGTGGCGGCCATCTGCCACTTCGCCCGCTTCTACGACGCGATGGACATGACCCGCTTTCTCGTGGAGCTGCATCCCACCGCCGTGGAGCTGGTGGACCGCACCATGATGGACCTGGCGCGCCAGATCGCCACCTTCCGCTCCACGCTGGAGAAGCACGTCAAGGGCAATCCGGAGGCGATTCTCCTGGTGGAGTTCGCCGGCGACGAGGAGGCGCCGCTGCTGGAATCGCTGGACCTGCTGGAGGAGGTGATGGCCGAACACGGCCATCCCGGCGCGGTGGCGCGGACGCCGGATCCCAAATCGCAGGCGGCGATGACCGCGGTGCGCAAGGCCGGGCTGAACATCATGATGTCGATGAAGGGCGAGGGAAAGCCGGTCTCCTTCATCGAGGACTGCGCGGTTCCGCTGGACAAGCTGGCGGAGTTCACCGACCGGCTGACGAACCTCTTCCGCCGGCACGGCACCGAAGGCACCTGGTACGCGCACGCCTCGGTGGGCTGCCTGCACGTGCGCCCCATCCTCAACATGAAAGACGAGTCGGGCGCGAGGAAGATGCGCGCCATCGCCGAGGAGGCCTTCTCCATCGTCAAGGAGTACAAGGGCTCGCACTCCGGCGAGCACGGCGACGGCCTGAGCCGCTCCGAGTTCCACGAGATGATGTTCGGCCCGAAGCTGGTGCGCGCCTTCGAGGAGGTGAAAGACGCGTTCGACCCGCGGGGCCTCTTCAATCCGGGCAAGATCGTCCGCGCGCCGAAGATGGATGACCGCACCCTCTTCCGCTACAAGCCGGAATACTCCGCTCTTCCCGTGAAGACCGCGCTGGACTGGTCGGAGAGCGGCGGCTTTCTGGCCGCGGCGGAGATGTGCAACAACAACGGGCAGTGCCGGAAGTTCGAGGCGGTGATGTGCCCGAGCTACCAGGCCACCCTGGAGGAGAAGGACGTGACCCGCGGGCGCGCCAACAGCCTGCGGCTCGCGCTGAGCGGACAGCTCGGGCCGGACGCGCTCACCTCCGCGCAGATGAAGGAGACGCTGGACCTCTGCGTCGCCTGCAAGGCGTGCAAGCGCGAATGCCCGGTCGGCGTGGACGTGGCGCGGATGAAGATCGAGTTCCTGCACCACTGGCACCGGAAGCACGGCATTTCCGCGAAGTCGCGCCTGACCGCGTACCTGCCGCGCTACGCGGGCGCCGCGAGCCGCGTGGCGCCGCTCCTCAATCTCCGCAACCACGCCGGGCCCCTCGCCGCGCTGGCGGAGAAGATCACGGGAATGAGCCGCCGCCGCAAGCTGCCGGCGTTTCGCCGCGACTTCTATCGACCGCCGCCGCCCTCGAAGAACACCGGCAGCGAGGTGGTGCTCTTCGTCGATACCTTCTCGCGCTATTTCGAGCCGGAGAACGCCCGCGCTGCGCGCGCCGTGCTGGAGGCGGGCGGGTACCGGGTGGTCGAGGACGCGTCGAAGCGGCCGCTCTGCTGCGGGCGCACCTTCCTCAGCGCGGGGCTGGTGGAGGAGGCGCGCAAGGAGCTCGGGCGCGTGGTGGAGGCGCTGGGGCCGGCCGCGTCGCGCGGAGTGCCCATCGTGGGCATCGAGCCGTCCTGCCTGCTCACCTTCCGCGACGAGCTGGGGGCGGTGGTCAAGTCCGGCGCGGTGCCGGCCATCGCGCGGCAGTCGATGCTGCTGGAGGAGTTCCTCGCCGCACAGTCGCGGCGCGGCGAGCTTTCGCTGCCCTTCGCGGCCAATGGCAAGCGCGAGGCGTACCTGCACGGCCATTGCCACCAGAAGGCGCTCGGCGCGTTCCCCGACGCCATCGCGGCGCTGCAGCTCGTGCCGGGGCTCACGGTCAAGCCCATCGAGTCGAGCTGCTGCGGAATGGCGGGCGCCTTCGGATACGAGGCGGAGCACCATGACGTCTCGATGAAGATGGCGGAGCGCAGCCTTCTGCCGGCGGTGCGCGGCGCGCCTGCGGATGCGCTGATCGTGGCCGACGGGACGAGCTGCAGGCACCAGATCGAGGACGGCGCCGGCCGCCGCGCGATGCACGTGGCGCGCGTGCTCGCGGCGGCGCTGGAGCGCGCTTGAGCGAGAGCTGCGACATCGCCATCGTCGGCGCGGGCGTGATCGGCTGCAGCGTCGCCTTCCACCTCTCGCGGATGGGGCAGCGAGGCGTCTGCATCCTCGAGCGCGAGGCGCTTCCCGGCACCGGCTCCACCTCGCGCGCGAACGGCGGCATCCGCGCCCAGTTCACCACCGGGGTGAACATCGCCATGTCGCTCGCCTCGATGGAGATCCTCGACCGCCTCGAGGAGGAGATCGGCGAGCCTCCGGTGTACCGCAAGGCCGGCTACCTTTTCCTCACCGGCGACCCGGCGCGCGCACGCGCGATGGCGGCGGCGGCGGAGTTCCAGCGCGCACGCGGCGTCTCGGTGGACGTGCTCGACGAGGCCGGCGTTCGCGCCCGCGCGCCGTGGCTCGATGGGCGCGTCGCGGGCGGCACGTTCGGACCGCGCGACGGCTTCATCGACCCGGGGCGCCTCACCAACTTCTTCCTCCGCGAGGCCACGCAAAGGGGCGTGCGGATCCGCTACGGCGCGGAGGTGACCGGCGCCGAGCGCGACGGCGCGGGCTTCCGCCTGCGAACCGCCGCCGGAGACATCCGCGCGCAGGTGGTCGTGAACGCTGCCGGTCCGTGGGCGAAAGGGCTCGCCGCGATGCTGGGCGTCGCGCTGCCGGTGGAACCGGTGCGCCGGCACATCCTGCTCACCGGGCCCTGTCCCTCATTGCCGGCGCTCATTCCCATGGTGATCGACGCCGATACCGGAGTGCTGGTGCGCCGCGAGGGCGACCGCGTGCTGATCGCCTTCTCCAATCCCGACGAGCCGCCCGGGTTCAATCTGCAATTCGACCCCGAGTTCGCCCTCCGCATCGCCGACCCGCTCACCCGCCGCTTCCCCGCCGTGGCGGCCGCTGGCATCGACCGGCGCCGGAGCTGGGCCGGGCTCTACGAGGTGACGCCCGACCACCACGCCATCCTCGGGGGCTCGGGCGTTCCTGGATTCTTCCTCGCCAACGGCTTCTCCGGACACGGCGTCATGCACGCTCCCGCGGCAGGCCGCGCGCTGGCCGAGCAGATCGTCCGCGGCAGGAGCGAGAGCGTGGACGTCTCGCCGCTCTCGCTCTCGCGCTTCGAGCGCGGAGAGGCCATCCACGAGACGATGGTGCTCTAGCGGCCGCAGCGCTGCCTGTATTCGCGAAGGCGCTGGCGCGGCTCCGCGGCGTTCTTCTCCGGCATCAGATCGACGGCGCGCTGCTCCAGCGCCAGCGCTTGCGGGCATTGCCCCAGCGCCGCGGCGATTCCCGCCAGCGTGTCGAGGGAGAACGGATGTGACGGCGCAAGGTCCACCGCGCGCTGCGCGAAGGGCAGCGCCTCTTTCGGATGCCCGTCCACCAGGAGCAAGGCGGCGAGATCGTTGTTCGCCGTCGCCTGGTCGGGAGCGAGGTTCACCGCCTTGTGCAGCGCCGCCAGCATCTCTTCGTGATCCTCGTGGGGCCGCAGCACGAGCGAGAGCGCGTACCAGGAGCGCCAGTCCCCGGGGCGCGCCGCGGCCGACTTGCGCAGCGCCGCGGCGGCCACCCGCTTGTCCGCGCGCAGGGAGTACCAGAGCGCGACGGGATTGGCGGGGTCCTCGCGCAGCGCTTCTTCGATCTCCTTGCGCCTTGCCGTGGCCGGATCGGCGCGGATGGCGGTGGCATATCCCGGCCCGCCGTAGCTCCAGTTGTCGCGAATGGAGAGCAGGAGCATGTGGACGTCCGCGGAGGAAATGGTCGCCTCGGTGAACGAGGTGTCCGGCTTCACCTCGACCCGGTAATAGGAGATCTTGTCGTCGCGCCGGTGCTGGTCGAGCGCCTGGTCCAGCTTCTTCAGCGCGCCGGGCTTTGCCGGGTCGAACTCCGGAAACGAGGCGCGCCAGGCCTTCCGCGGATCCTCTCCCGAGGCAAGGCGAAACTCGTAGTCGGCGAGCGGCTCGCGCCGGTAGGTCCAGAGCCAGTGGTAGAGCACCCAGCTCCACAGCTCCCCCATGTCCGCCTCGTAGATGGAGTATTCGCCCCGCCACGAGAGCAGGTCCTCGGCGGGCATCTGGGCGATCTCCCGCAAGCGGGAAGCGCGCAGCCTGGGCACGAGGCCGGCGGCGCCGTGGAAGCGCGGATCGGGGTTCGCCACCGTCTGCAGGAACTGGGCGATGCCCTCGTCGAACCAGGTGGGGCGCCGGGGGAAGAAGTACCAGACCAGATGATGGACCAGCTCGTGGGCGATGATCTCCGGATCCGCCTTCAGCGCCGCGGGATGGATGACCGCCGTCGGCTCCCCGAACTGGCCGCGGGTGAAGTAGCCCACCACGGCAGGCAGGGCCAGCGCCGCATACGTCCGATCGCTCGCCGGCACGACCACGCGGACGCGGCCGGGCACCTCGCGGTCCTCGTTCACCAGCGCGCGCACCACCATGGCGTGCAGCGTCTCCAGCTCGCGCACGAGCGCGGCGGCGTCGGCTGCATCCAGGTCGGTGTCGAGGTTGAAATGGCGGCTGCGGTATTCGTGCCAGACCGGGCCGCCGGCGGCGGAGCAGTGCAGCCCGCCGGGCAGCGTGCGCGCGCACGCGCAGCAGAGGAGGATGACGAGGACGCGCGGCATGCGGCTATTGCCTTGGCTGGTCGGAGACCACCGCGCTCGCGGCCTGCGCCGCGATGCTGCATTGCGCCCCGAAGGCGGCACAGTCGACGTTGTACGAGATGCGCTTGCCGCATCCTGCCGCGCCGTACGCTCCGCCGCCGTAGATGGCCTCGTCGAGCCGGACCACCTTCACCTGGTCCGCCGGGCAGGCGAGATCGAAGGCCGCCCGGGTGGAGACCTTGCGCGTGACGGCGGCCGTGCTGGTGCAGCCGAGGCTGGGCATGCAGGCGAAGGCAATGACGGCGGCGGTGATATGGCGCATTCGATCAATGTTCGCACGGCGCATGGACGCGGGGCAAGCCGCCTTCCCGCGATGATCTGCTACGCTCCACGGCGTGAAGGCAAAGACCGACGAGATCGCCGATCTGCCCTCCCAACTCGACTACCGCGCCCTGTTCGAGAGCGCGCCGGATGCCATCCTCGTCGCCGACGACCAGGGGCGATATGTCGCAGCCAACGCGTCGGCGTGCGAGCTGTTCGGCGTTCCGCTCCAGGACCTTCTCGGCAAGCGCGTGACCGATTTCGTGCGCCCCGAAGAGCTCCGCGTCACCGAGCAGCAGTGGAGCCGGTTCCGCGCCGAGCGATTGCAGAGCGGCCGCTTTCCGCTGCGGCGTCCCGACGGGGAGGCGCGGATCCTCGAGTACAACGCGGTCTCCGACGCGGCGCCCGGACTGCACCTCTCCATCCTCCGCGACGTGACCGGGTACGCGGGCGCGCCGGCCCCTTCGAGAAGAGTGGAACCAGGACGGGCGGGCTGGACGCGGATGCTGGACTGGGAGGTCGGCACGCGCGGCGGCCGGTACGCCCTCACCGTATCGATCGTCGCCGCCGCCACCGGCCTGCAGTGGCTGGCCTGGCCGCTGCTCAGGCCGCTCGCGTATTTCATGTATTTCCCCGCGGTGACGCTGGGCGCGCTGTACGGCGTGACCTGGCTCGCCATCGTCCTGTCGGTGGTGACGGCGCAGATCGTCTTCGTGCCGCACCTGCAGCGGCTCGACATGACCACCGGACCCGAGTTGCTGCGGATGGCGGTGTTCGCGCTCAACGCGCTTCTGATCTCGGCGGTCACTTCGGCGCTGCGCGATTCGCGCAGGAAGACGGGAGAGGCCCTGGAGCAGCAGCACGCGGCGTTCGCCCAGGCCCAGCGCACCATCGCGTCGCTGACCAAGGCCGAGGCGGCGCTCAAGGAGAGCGAGCTCCTGCTCCGCGAGCAATTCGCCGAGCGCGAGCAATTCGTGGCCGGGCTCAGCCACGACCTGCGCACGCCGCTCCAGGCCATGAGGATGGCCGCGGAGCTTGCCGGCCACAAGCCGGGAGATCCGGAGCGAATCCGCATCAACCTCGACCGCATCGTCAGGAACGTCGACAAGGCGGACCGGCTGATCGGCGATTTGCTCGACGCGAGCCGGGTCCGCGCCGGCCAGAAGCTGCGCCTCGAGCGGGCCGACTGCGACCTGGCCGCGGTCGCGCGCTCCGTGCTGGGGGAGCTGGCCGAGGTCCACGGCGACCGGTTCGTGCTCCACGCGCCGGCTGAGCTGCGGGGACAATGGGATTGCAAGGCATTGGGCCGCGCGCTGGAGAACCTCGCGGGCAATGCGGTGAAGTACGGCACGGACGGGAAGATCGAGGTCGAACTGGCCGAGCGGGAAGGCCAGGTGGAGCTGTCGGTCACCAATCACGGCAATCCGCTGCCGCCCGAAGAGCTGGACCGCCTCTTCGTCCCCTACCACCGCGGCGCGCTGGCCCAGGCCACCGGCCACGGCGGCTGGGGCATCGGCCTCACGCTGGTGAAGGGAGTGGCCGAAGCGCACGGCGGCACCGTCTCGGTGACCAGCTCCGCCGCGAGCGGCACCACGTTCACCCTGAAGCTGCCGCGCCAGCCCGGGTAGCCAGTCTCCACGTTGTGATAACCTTGGCTCCCAATCAATTCCAGTGCAGAAGAGGAGGAGTCAGCGGTGCGCGAGTTGGCGGTCTCGGCGAGGAACGTTCGCAAGCGCTTTGGCCCGACCGTGAGCCTGGATGGCCTGGACCTCGCCGTCCCTGCGGGCGCAGTCTTTGGATTTCTCGGTCCGAACGGCGCGGGCAAGACCACCACGCTGCGAACGCTGCTCGGTCTCGTGCGGCCGGACTCGGGCGAGATCTCGGTGCTGGGGATCGACCCGGCCGCGCAGCCGCAAGAGATCCGCCGCAAGGTCGGGGTGCTCCTCGAAGGCGATGGGCTCTACGACCGCCTTTCGGCCTGGCGGAACCTCGACTACCACGCCCGCATCCACCATTTGTCCAGCGAGGAGCGCGGGCGGCGAATCCAGGATGGGCTCGAACGGATGCGCCTGTGGGACCGCCGGGACGAGATGGTCGTCACCTGGTCCAGGGGGATGAGGCAACGGCTGGCGATCGCCCGCGCCCTCTTGCACCGGCCGCGACTGCTCTTGCTGGACGAGCCTTTCTCGGGCCTCGATCCCGAAGCGGCGGTCGAGCTGCGCGGACAGATCGCCTCGCTGGCCTCGGAGCAGGGCATCACCGTGTTCTTGACCACGCACGATCTGGCGCATGTGGAAAGGGTTTGCACCGAGGTGGCGGTATTGATCGCCGGCCGCGTCGTCGCGGCAGGGTCGCCGGCGTCGCTTGCTCAACGGAGCGGGAATCTGGAATTGGAAGCGACCGGGGTTGGCTTGACCGACGAAATCCTGGAACGGCTGCGCTCGGAGCAACTCGTGCTCGGGTTCGATCGTCAGAAGGACGTCGTCCGGATTCGCTGCACGCAGGAGCACCGGACCAGCATCGGACCCGAACTGGTCCGCCGCGGCGTATTGCTGGAATCCCTCAGCTTGCGTGAGGGCTCGCTCGAAGATGCCTTCCTCTCGCTGATCCGCGACGGGGGAGCGAAGTGACCGACGTCGTGACGGTGCTGCGCAAGGAGGTCCTCGAATGGGCCTGCGATCTCCGCGTCAACCGCGCGGCGTACCTTCAGATCGCGGTGATCATCTCCTTTCTCGGGGTCTACCTGCCCTTCACCCAGCCCGCGCTCTGGGTGAATCCAACCGTTCCCACCGCATTGACGCCGCTGTTTTTCATCTTTCCTTCCATTCTCACCGCGTCCGTCGCGGCGGATGCCTTCGCCGGCGAACGCGAGCGGAAGACGCTCGAAACCTTGTTCTCCACTCCCTTGCGCGATTCCGCCATTTTCTACGGCAAGGCAGCATGGGCCGTCTTCTACTCGCTGGCCATCACTTTCCTGGCCCTTGCCTGTGGCGTCATCACCGCGCTCCTCAGGGCGCAATCGGCCAGCCACGTCGTCGCGGCGGCCCCTCTCTTCGGCGCGGCAGCGACGGCGCTGGCCGGCTCGGTCATGACCGCTGCCGCGGCGGTGGTCATTTCGTCTCGCGTGGCGGTCGCGAAGTCCGCCCAACAGCTCACCACGCTGTTCACCATGGCATCCGCGGCGGCTGTCGTCGGATTGATCCGGCTCAACGGGATGCCGCTGCAGTGGCGGGTCCTCTGTCTATATGACCTCGTATTTTTCGCCGCCGGCCTGCTCGCGCTGGCTGCGGCCGCGCTGTCGTTCCGCCGCGATCGGCTCTTCGACAGGCGATGACCACGGCCAATCTGCAAGCCATGGCGGCGGGAGCGCAGAGCGCGTTGTCAGATGCCTGGATCGTCTTTCGCAAGGAACTGATCGAGCTCGCCGGGGATCGCCGCACGTTTCGAGGCGCTCTCGGCCAGACGGCCGTCCTGATCCTGTTCCTCGGGATCTATCTGCCGTCGAGCAACAGCTCGATGTGGAACGACCCGACGATGATGGCGGTGGTCTTCTTTCTCTTTCCTTCCTTGCTCGCCGCGACCGTCGCTGCCGATTCCTTCGCCGGCGAACGCGAGCGCGCCACGCTGGAGACGCTTCTCGCGACCCCGCTCAGCGACGCCTCGCTCTTCTTCGGAAAAGCTGGCTGGGCAATCTTCTATTCGTTCAGCGTGTCGGCGGTTGCCTTGCTGGCGGGGCTGATCACGACGATGGTGCGCTACGGCTCGCTGGACAGGTACGTCCCGTGGAGCGCAGTGGCAGTCGCCACCGGAGACGCGTTCGTGGCAGCGGTGTTCACGTCCGCGGTGGCGGTCCTGATCTCCACGAAGTTCCCCCTGGTGCGCGCGGCGGAGCAGGCGTCACGCGTCGTCTCGATCCTGGCCGGCGCCGTGCTCATCGGCATCGCCCACGTCCTGACCGGCGGCTTCGGGTGGCCGGCGGTGCTCGCGATCCAGGCCGTGCTCCTCCTGGGAGGAGTCGCGTGCATCCGGCTTTCCGCCGCACGGTTTCGACGGGGCCGCATCTTCGACCCCCGCTGAAGCGCCGGAACGGCTGGACGTCCTGCGGCAACCTGACGCTTGGCGAGCTGCGCCAAGCGCGCGGCGTCAATTGACGCCTCACGTTGTCGTGGCGCCCTCGTGACGCACCCGTTCATTCCGGCCGATACAGACGGCAGGCGTGACAATGCGCCGCAGTTGCGCTCCGTCGCTGTGGGAGCGTAGCCTCCAAATGGCCCCGCTCTTTGTTCTCACGATAGAATTCGTTAAACACCTTCGGAGAAAAACAATGCGCAAGCTGCTGGTTCTTGCCGGCGCGCTCGCTTTCAGCTTCTCCAACGCCACTCGCGCGGAGGCGCCGCCCATCCGGATCGGAGCAACGCTTTCGCAGACGGGAGTGGCGGCATTCCTCGGTGACCCGGAAATCAAGACGCTGCAGCTCTATGTGGAGAAGATCAACGGGAGCGGAGGCATCATCGGCCGCAAGCTCCAGCTGGTCAGCTATGACGACGCCGGCGACCCGACCAAGGCGAACAGCAACGTCAAGCGCCTGATCGAGGAGGACAAGGTCGACCTGATCATCGGCGGCACCACCAGCGGCACGACGATGGCGATGATCCCGCCGGTGGAGAAGGCGGAGATCCCCTTCATCTCGCTCGCCGGCGCGGTGGTCATCGTCGAGCCGGTGCACAAGTGGGTCTTCAAGACGCCGCACACCGATCGCATGGCCGCCGAGAAGGTCTTCGAGGACATGAAGAAGCGCGGCATCACGAAGGTCGGCCTCCTCTCCGAGAACTCCGCCTTCGGGCAGTCGGGCAAGAAGGAGACGCTGGCCGTGGCCCCCAGGTACGGCATGACCATCGTCGCGGACGAGATGTACGGCCCCAAGGACGCCGACGTCACCACCCAGCTCACCAAGATCAGGAACACCTCCGGCGTGCAGGCGATCTTCGTCTTCGGCTTCGGCCAGGGGCCCTCGGTGGTCACCAAGAACTACGGACAGCTCGGCATCAAGCTGCCGCTGTACCAGTCGCACGGAGTCGGCTCCGAGCAGTACATCCAGCTTTCCGGCAAGGCGGCGGAGGGCGTGCGGCTCCCGGCGGCGGCGCTGCTCGTCGCCAGGGTCCTGCCCGACAGCGACCCGCAGAAGGCCGTCGTGACCAGCTACGCCAATGCATACCGGGACCACTACAAGGCCGACGTCTCCACCTTCGGCGGCCATGCCTACGACGGGCTGATGCTGGCCGTCGACGCCATCAAGCGCGCGGGCAGCGCCGACAAGGCGAAGGTGCGCGACGCGCTGGAGCAGACCAGGGGCTACATGGGGACCGGGGGCCTGGTGAACATGTCGGCGACGGATCACATGGGTCTCGACCTGACGGCGTTCCGCATGCTGGAGGTCGAGAATGGAGCCTGGAAGCTGGTGAAGTGATGTCGCAGGCCCTGCAGTACCTGTTCTCGGGGCTGACGAGCGGCGCCATCTACGCCCTGGCGGCGGTGGGCTTCTCGGTGATCTACAACGCGAGCGGCGTGATCAACTTCGCGCAGGGCGAATTCATCATGCTGGGAGGCGTCGCGGCGTCGCTGCTCACCGGCGCCGGAATGCCGCTCTTCCTCGCGGTCCCGCTCGCAGTCCTGTGCACGGCGCTGATCGGCTTCCTGCTCGAGAAGGCCGCCATCGAACCCGCCCGCGACGCCGGAACGGTCTCGCTCATCATCGTCACCATCGGCGCCTCGATCTTCCTCCAGGGCGCAGCCCAGGTCGTCTTCGGAAAGGGACAGAGGTCGGTCCCCTCGTTCAGCGGCGAGCAGCCGATCGCGGTGGCCGGCGCCACCATCCTGCCGCAGAGCCTGTGGATGATCGGCACCGCCGGGCTCCTGGTGCTGGGCCTCGTCTGGTTCTTCGTCGGCACCAGCCTGGGCAAGGCGCTGCTCGCCACCTCGCACAACCGCCTGGCCGCGCAGCTCGTCGGCATCGACGTCCGCCGCGTGCTCTCGACCAGCTTCGTGCTCTCGGCGGCGCTGGGCGCCATCGCCGGGGCGGTGGCAGCGCCGATCACGCTCACCTCGCACGACGTGGGCACGATGATCGGCCTCAAGGGGTTCGTGGCGGCGACGCTGGGCAGCCTCGGCAGCGCGACCGGCGCCGTGGTCGGCGGATTCATCCTCGGGCTCACCGAGGCCCTCTGCGCAGGGTACGTTTCGTCCGCCTACAAGGACGCGGTGCCGTTCATGGTCATCCTGCTGGTCTTCTTCTTCATGCCCCGCGGCCTGTTCGGCAGGCGGGTGACGGAGCGCGTGTGATCCGCCGGCGCCTCCTCGGCTTCGCCGCCACGGCCGCGGTGATGGCGGTGCTGCCCCTGGCGCTGCGGAGCGGCTACTACTACGACCTCGCCATCCGCATCGCGCTGTCCGCGACCGCGGCGGTGGGGCTGAATCTGCTGATCGGTTACGCCGGCCAGATCAGCCTCGGCCACGCCGGCTTCCTCGGGCTGGGCGCGTACGCTTCCGCCGTGCTCACCTCGCGCTTCGGGTGGCCGCCGCTGTTGGCGATGGGTGCGGGCATGGCGGGCGTCGGCGTCCTCGCCTTCCTCGTCGCGCGTCCCATCCTCCGCCTGCGCGGGCATTACCTGGCGATGGCCACGCTGGGCCTCGGCGTCATCATCTACATCGCGCTCGGCAACGAGTCGGCCTGGACCGGCGGCAACGACGGAATGGCCGTGCCGCCGTTCTCCGTCTTCGGCTGGATGGTCCGCAGCGAGCGCGCCTGGTACTTCATCGTCTGCGGCGTGCTGCTCCTCGGCATCGCGCTCGCCAGCAACGTGGTCGACTCCCCGGTGGGCCGCGCCCTGCGCGCCCTGCACGGGTCGGAGACGGCGGCGCAGATGGCCGGCATCGACACCTCGCGGAGCAAGGCGACGGCGTTCGTCGTCTCCGCCGTCTACGCCAGCGCGGTGGGCAGCCTGACCGCCCACTATGTCGGTTACATCACCCCGCAGGCTGCGTCCTTCTTCCATTCCGTCGAGCTGGTCACCATGGTGGTGGTCGGCGGCCTCGCCTCGACGTACGGCGTCGTCCTCGGCGCGGCGCTGCTCACCATCCTGCCGCAGGCCCTCGCCTCGTTCGAGGGCTACGAGATGATGATCTTCGGCCTGCTCCTCATGGTCACCATCATCTTCCTTCCCGGCGGCCTGTTGCCGGCGCTGCGGCTGCGGCTCCGGCTGCGGGGGGTGCGCTGATGGCGCTCCTCGAGGTCGAGGGCCTGACCATGTCGTTCGGCGGCGTGCGGGCGGTGAAGGACTTGAGCTTCACCGTCGAGCGCGGAAGCATCCATTCGATCATCGGGCCCAACGGCGCCGGGAAGACCACCGTCTTCAATCTCCTGACCGGGCTCCATCGGCCGAGCGCGGGCCGGGTGCTGTTCGACCATCGGGACGTCACCGCGAAGACGCCCTGCCAGCTCACGCGCCTGGGGATGGCGCGGACGTTCCAGAACCTCCAGATCTTCTTCAACATGATGGCGGTCGAGAACGTCATGGTCGGCGCGCACCTGCGCCTCGAGGGCCGCATCCTCCGCTCCCTCTTGCGGCTGCCCTCGCTGGTGCGCCGCGACCGCGAGTGCTACGACGAGGCGGTGGAGCTGATGTCGTTCGTGGGCATCGGCAAACATGTCTTCGACGGCGCGTACGCGCTGCCCTATGGCGCGCTCAAGCGGCTGGAGATCGCGCGGGCGCTGGCGGCGCGGCCCAGGCTGCTGCTCCTCGACGAGCCGGCGGCAGGCCTCAATCCGACCGAGACCGGGGAAATGAACGCGCTGATCCAGAAGATCGCCGGGCGCGGCGTGACGGTCATGCTGGTCGAGCACGACATGAAGCTGGTGATGGGCATCTCGCAGCGGATCCTGGTCCTCGACCGCGGCAGCAAGCTCTTCGAGGGGACCGCGCAGGAGGTGTCCGGGAATCCGGAGGTCATCTCCGCCTACCTCGGAACCGCGGCGTGAAGGCTCCGCTGCTGCAAGTGGACGGCGTTTCCGCCGGCTACGGCGTCATCCTCGCGCTCCACGAAGTGAACCTCTCGGTGAACGAGGGCGCGCTGATCGCGCTCGTCGGCGCGAACGGCGCCGGCAAGACGACCCTCTTGCACACCATCTCCGGCGTGCTCAAGGCGAGGAGCGGGCGGATCCTCTTCGACGGGCGCGACATCACGCGGCTCCGGCCGGAGCAGCGTGTGCGGCTGGGGATCTCGCAGGTTCCCGAAGGCCGGCAGGTGTTCGGGCCGATGTCGGTCGAGGACAACCTGCGGCTGGGCGCGTATACCCGCTCCCCGGCGGAAGCGCGGCAGGGGATGGAGCGCATGTACGCGATGTTTCCGGCCCTGGCGGCCCGCCGCGCTCAAGCCGCAGGGACGCTCTCCGGCGGCCAGCAGCAGATGCTGGCGGTGGCGCGCGCGCTGATGGCCCGGCCGCGCCTGCTCCTGCTCGACGAGCCGAGCATGGGTCTTGCGCCACAGCTGGTGGGCGACGTGTTCCGCCGGATCAGTGCGCTCGCGCGCGAAGGGACCACCATCCTCCTCGTCGAGCAGAATGCCCACGCGGCGCTGGCCGTCGCCGACCACGCCTACGTCATCGAGACGGGGCGGACGGTGATGTCCGGCCACGGCGCCGACCTGCTCCGCGACGAGCGGGTGCGCCAGGCGTATCTGGGGATGTGAATCGAGGTCAGGCGCCGACCTGATCGCCAACCGATGCCCCAGAACGACTGCAGCCGCAGTGACGGCCGAAGGCCGGCGCGAGGCTTCTCGTCTGTGGTTCTGGTTGGTGGGAAATCGTTTGTGGGAAGTGATTCAAACCAGCGCGTCACAACACCCGCAGATCCTTCACGCGCTTCGCCTTCCCCTCGCTCCGCTGCAGGCTGTGGGGCGCCGCCAGCGTGACCCGCGCGCGGACCCCGACGATGCTGTCGATGGCCTTCTCGACCTTGCGCTGGAGCTGCGGGAGCAGCGTCTCCTT
>DATDMU010000430.1:0-8624 GCA_036518615.1 Myxococcales bacterium | reverse complement strand
CCGAAGTGCTCCGCGTAGAACGGGAGCAAGGGCAGCATGATGGTGAGACCGAGGATGTCCACCACCACGATGAGGAAGATGGGCAGGAGCGGAGATCTCATCGGAGCGCGCGCAGCCTCCTGCACGCCTCGTCGAGCACCTCGTCGTCCTTGGCGAAGCAGAAGCGGAGGAGCTTCTCGCCTTCAGCGCCCCGGTAGAAGGCGCTGCCCGGCACCGACGCCACCCGCGCCGTCTCCAGCACGTGCATGGCCGCTTCCCGCGAGGTGGAGAGGCCCAGGCGGCCGCAGTCCGCGAGCACGTAGTAGGCCCCCTGCGGCACGATGGGCGGAAGGCCCGCCGCGGACAGCGCCGAGCAGATGGCGTCGCGCTTGCGCTGGTAGCCCGACTGCAGCTCGTCGAAGTACGAGCGCGGCGCGGCGAACCCCGCGGCGGCCCCGAGCTGCAGCGGAGTGGGCGCGCAGACGTAATAGAGGTCGTTGACCAGCGTGATGGCGCGGGTCAGCTCGGCGGGTGCGACGGCATATCCGAGGCGCCAGCCGGTGATGCTGAACGTCTTGGAGAGCCCCATGATGCTGACGGTGCGGCTGCGCAGCCCGCCCACGCCGGCGGGCGAGACGTGCTCCCGGCCGTCGTAGCGGATGTACTCGTAGATCTCGTCGGTGATCACCAGGAGATTTCGCTTCTGCGCCACCCGCGAGAGCGCGGAGAGGTCCTCGCGCGAGAACATCTTCCCGGAGGGGTTGGACGGCGTGCACACGACCACCGCCCGCGTCTTCGGGGTGATGGCCGCCTCCAGCGCCTCCTCGCGCAGCGCGAAGTCGGGCGGCGAGAGCGTGACGAACTGCGGGACGAGGCCGGAGACGAGCGCGGCATTGAGGTGATAGCCGTAATACGGCTCGAAGAGCAGGATTCCGTCGCCGGGATCGAGCAGCGCATTGATGGCCGCAGCGTACGCGCCGCTCGCGCCCACCGTCACGCAGATCTCGCTCGCGGCGTCGGCGGCGAGGCCGTTGTCGCGCCGGAGCTTCTCCGAGATGGCCTTGCGCAGCTCCAGCGTTCCTTCGGCGAAGGAATAGGTGCTGCGGTTCTCGCGGATGGCCTGGATGGCGCCGTCGCGCACCAGGGGAGGCGTGGGCAGGTCGCAGATGCCCTGGCCGAGGTTGATGCCGCCCACGCGCTCGCACTCGCGCGTCATGCGGCGGATGTCGGACTGGGCCAGGTTCTGGAGTCGTCGGGCAATCTGCATCGGGGCGGCGAGACTACTACGGCTTCAGCGGGTCCTGCATGGGCGGTTTGCTCGCGAGGTCGCTCAGCGTCTCGACCAGCACCTCGAGGCCCCGCTCGAGGTCGGCGAGCGGGATCTGCTCGTCGACGTCGTGGCCGGGATAGGGCTTTCCGGGAAACCACATGCCGAAGGCGATGGCGTCGGGCAGCCGCTTCGCGTAGGTGCCGCCGCCGGAGATGGCAGGGGGCGGGCGCTCGCCGGTGGCGCGCGCGTAGTCGTCCATCAGCCTGCGGACGAGCTTTGCGTCGCGGTTGAAGAGCAGCGGCTCGTCCTTGAAGTAGAACTCGGCGGGAACGAGGCGCGGCGAGAACTGCTTCACCTGCGCAAAGAGCAGCTCGCGCGACTGCGCGCCGGTGAGCGGCGGCGGACGCCGCAGGTTGATCACCAGCGCGAGCTTGCCGCCCAGCCGCTCGTTCGGACCGAGGGTAGCCACGTTCACGTCCCAGCCGCGCCAGCCCGCCTCCGCGTGCGCGGGCAGCCCCAGCGTCCCGCCGTGCAGATCGGCGCCGGCGTGCGCGGCGAAGGCCAGCAGGTCGGCCAGCGCGCAGTCGGGCAGCTCGCCTTCGACCAGATGCGCGAGCGAGACGAGGGCGTTGCGGCCGCCGGCGAGGTTCACTCCCGCGTGCGCGGAGCGGCCGTGCACGATCAGCTCGAGAACGGCGCCGTTGCGCCGCAGCTCCAGGGTCGTTCCCGGGTCCGGCGTCTTCGCCCGCAGCCGCCGCTCGAGCGGCGCCCACCACGGCCCGCCCTGATCCCAGTGCAGCGTGATGCGGGCGATGTCCGGCACGATGCTCGGCGCAAGCCCGGCGCGCACCTCGGCGATGCTCCACGGCTTGCCGTGGCCCTTGTCCTCGTCCGCGGGCAGCACCGCGAGGCCGTCCCACGCCTTCTCGCCCACCACCACGGGAAATTCGGAGTCGAGGACCAGCGTGTACGCGGGCGGCGCGTGGGACTTCAGATAGATGCCCATGTCGGAGGAGCCGCTCTCCTCGTCGCTTCCCACCAGGAGGCGCACCGTCTGCGTGCGCGGCAGGTCGCGGATGGCGTGCAGGGCGAGCAGCGCCTGGACCAGCGGACCCTTGTCGTCCGCGGCGCCGCGCCCGTACACCACGCCGCCCTTCGACTCGCCGGCGAAGGGCGGCACCGTCCACTGCGCCTCGTCCACCGGCTCCACGTCGCCGTGCACCACGAGTCCCAGCACCGGTGCGCCCGGAGGGCCGGGGAGCTCGATCTCGGTCACCGGACCTGCGTCGCGGGCGACGAGGCCCAGGGACGCGGCGGTGCGCAGGAGCCACGCCTGCTGGTCGCGGCGCGCCTGATCGTTCCCCGCCACGGTGGGACAGCGGATGACTTCCTTCAGGAGCGGCTCGAGCCGGGAAGACTCTTTCGCGGGCCGGGGCGCGGTGGCGCAGGCGGCGGCGAGCAGCAGGGCGGCGCGCATGGGAGGCGGAGACTAACTCCGCGCGGTGAGGCGCGCGAGCGCGGAGTGCGCCACGCGGATCTGCCGCAGCAGGCGCCGCGCATTCTCCGGAAGGCTGGCCTCGTCCAGCTCGGGAAAGGGAGGCGGCGGCGCCGCCGCGTGGGCCGCGTCGGCGAGCTGCGAGAGCAGTTCCTCCATCCGCGCGCCCGCCTCCGGCGGCGGCGGCGCCGATCCGAGCAGCGTGATGGACGCGCTGATCCGGCGCGCGTAGGCGAGCAGCGACATCAGCGGCTGGATCCGCTCGGCGGGCTGGGCCTCGCCGAGCAGGCGCTGCAGGGCCGCCTCGGCGTTGGCCGCGCTCAGGCCCACGCGCCTCCGGGTCGCAACCAGCGCTGCCGGGTCGGCGCCGCGCAGCACCGCGCCGAGGTAGTCGCGGTTCGCCCGGAGCACCGCCGAGATCAAGGCCGGCATGCGCTCCAGCTCGCGGGTGGGCCAGAGCGTGAGCGCGCCCACCAGCGCCAGCGCGCCGCCGGCGAGCGTGTCGACGATGCGGGTGCGCGTCAGGTGCGGACCGCCGCTCTCCGCCAGGAGCACGAACACCGGCGTGAGCAGCGCCGCGAAGGCGGCATAGTTGATGCGCCGAACCGCCACCGCCATCCAGGCGAGGAAGAAGAGCAGCGGCCCGAGCGCCAGGGGGCGGTGCACCGCGCGCGCGATCAAGGCCGCGAAGATGCCGCCCACCACCGTGCCGCCCACGCGCTGCAGCGCCTTGCGCACCGTCCCCACCGCATGCGGCTGGAGCACGATGATGATGGTGACCGTCACCCAGTAGCTGCGCTGCAGGTGCAGCGCCGCGGCGAGGACCGATCCGGCGGTCGCCACGATGGCCACGCGCAGCGCGTGCTCCAGCTCCACCGATCCGGGCGCGAGCGCGTCCCGCAGGGAGGGCCGCTGATCGCGTGCGGGCGGGGCGCCCGGTCTCTGCAGGCCCTCGCCGCCCCCTGCCAGCGCAACCGCAGCCTCGGCGGCCTGGGTGGTCACGGTCGCGAGCCGCTCCACGAAGACGTCGATCTCGCCGCCCGCCGTCGTCCGCAGCGAAGGCTCCACCGGAGCGTTCTCCTGGCGCACGGCGCCGGCGATGGCGAGCTGCGCGGCGGAGATGGGCAGGAGCGCATCGAGCGCGTCGGCGGGCGGCGGCTTGCCCTGCTCGATGCGAGCCCGCAGCGCCTCCGAGAGCGCGGCCACGTCGCCCAGGCACAGCTCGGCGATCTCGTAGAGCACGAGAAGCTGCAGGCCGCGCCCCGTCTCGCCTTGCAGGCCCACCCGCGCCGCGCCGATGGCGTTGCGGGCGACCTCCAGGTGCTCCCTGCAGCGGCGCCGGCGCGCGGCGAGATCGTCCCAGTCGCCCTGCGCGGCGGGCCGGCTGGCGGTCTCGTGGACCGCGGCCACCAGCTCGCCGATGTCCGTCCAGACGGCCCCCACCGCAAGACGCGCCGGCCGGTACGGCCGGAAGGGCCACACCGCGACGGAGATGGCGGCCGCGAAGAGGGCGCCGCCCGCCAGCAGCACCCCGCGCAAGAGGCTCGCCGCGTGCGTCGTCGGGTAGCCCTGCGTGATGCAGAACATGGTCAGCGCCAGCGCGCCGATGGTGGCGGCGGTGTCGCCGCGCACGCGCATCAGGCTGCAGAGGAGGGCGCAGGCAAAGAGCGCGGGCGCGGCAATCCACGGCGGAGATCCGAGCAGGCCGCCCGCGGCCGTCGCCAGCGCGCCGATGGCGGCGAACGAGAGCATCGCCATGGCCCGCGCGCGGTAGGGCCCGCCGGGATCGGCCAGCATCCCCAGCCAGCCGCCCAGGCCCACCCAGAGCGCCTCGGGCCGGTGGAAGGCCCAGCCGAGCGCGAGCGGCACCATCATCGCGCTCGCGGTCCGCAGCCCCGCCATCCACTGCGGCTGCACCGCCTCGAGCAGGAGCGAGCCGCGGACGTGGCCCGCGAGCTGCGCCCCTACTGCGTCGAGGCTACGCATTGCCTTTGCGCAGCAGCATTTCCCAGAGGCCCGGCGACGTCTCCTCCGAGCGGACCACCTCGTGTCCCAGCTCCTCGGCGTTGCGCTTGATGTCGGGCACCGCGGGGCGGTGATCGAGCAGGACCCGCAGCTCCGCTCCCGCACCGAGCCGCGAGAGCGCGTACTTCGTCCGCGCCCAGGTCAGGGGGCAGAGCAGGCCGCGCAGGTCCAGCGTCTCCACGGGCTCAGTGTTCCTGCGCCAGCAGCTCCTCGTATTGCTTGGCGGAGAGCAGCTCGCCGGCCTCCTTGGGCTGGCTCATCTCGATCTCCAGCATCCAGCCCTTCTCGTGCGGGTCGTCGTTGATGCCTTCGGGCGCCTCCACCAGCGCCTTGTTCACCTTGGTGACCTTCCCCGAGACCGGCGCGAACAGCTCGCTCACCGCCTTGGTGCTCTCCACCACGCCGAAGGGCTGGCCCCTGGTCACCGCGGAGCCCACCTCCGGCAGCTCGAGGTAGACCACGTCGCCGAGCTGGTCCTTGGCGAAGATGGTGATTCCCACGGTGGCGAGGTTGCCCGCGATGCGGGCCCACTCGTGTTCCTTGGTGTAGCGCAGCGTGTCGGGATAGTTGGCCATCTTCGAGCCTCGTCAGAATCGCCAGACGGCCTCGCGGCCGTCGAGCATCAGGGTGGTGCTGCCGAGCTTCTGCACGGACCTGCCGGCGTCGCGGCGAAGGCGCAGGCGCGCCGAGACGATGCCGCTGCGCTCGCCCGCGGGCACGGCGAGCACTTCCACCCCCCGCAGCGCCAGGGGCCGCTCGCTCCACGCCTTCAGATCGGCCGGCCCGAGCCGCAGCTCGAGGGTGGCCACGTCCTCGAAGAGGCCCTGCTCGCGCTCGCGCAGCTTCCCGCAGCTCGCCGCGTAGCGCGTCAGGGCGTCCGCGCGCCGGATGCCCGGATGCAGGGGCGGCTCCTCGGGATGGAAGCCCTGGAAGAACTCCGGCAGGTACTCCATCGCCCAGTCCGAGAGCGCCTCCATCTGCTGCGCGGGCTTGCAGAGCAGGAACCAGGGCACCTCGCCGCGGGTCACCGTGACCACTCCGCCGCCGAGCGCGTCGGAGACGGCGCGGATGGCTCCGCGCTCCTCCACCGCGTAGGCAAGGCCCGAGGGCGCGCCGAAGGAGGCCGAGTCGGGGTGGAGCAGCTCGAAATACGTGCTCTCGCCGTAGAGGTACAAACCGGTATACGTGGTGTCTTTTCGTACGGTGGTGCGCTTCTCCAGCGCGGCGAACCGCCGCACGAAGGCGCTCGCTTCCACCGCCTCGAAGGTCGCGCGGTCGGGCGTGACGTAGAAGTGGTTGAGGAGCACCTGCGCGATCACGACTTGATCTTCTCCACGAAGGGCGTCTTCACCACCTGCGCCGCCACCGGCTTGCCGCGGATCTCCACCTCGAAGGTGCTGCCGTCCTTCGCCAGCGCCGCCGGCAGGTAGGCAAGTCCGATGGGCTCCTTGAGCACCGGGCTCATGGTGCCGCTCGTCACTTCCCCGACGCGCTTGCCGTCCTTGAGCGCCGGGTATCCGTGGCGGGCGATGCCCTTGCCGGTGAGCTTGAACCCCACCAGCTTGCGCGAGAGCCCCTCCTGCTTCTGGCGGACGAGCGCCTCCGAGCCGACGAACCCGCCCTTCTTGTCCAGCTTGACGATCCAGCCGAGGCCCGCCTCGAGCGGCGTGTGCTCCTCGTCCATGTCGTTTCCGTAGAGGCGGTAGGCGACCTCCAGCCGCAGCGAGTCGCGCGCGCCGAGGCCGCAGGGCATGGCGCCCTTCTCGACCAGCGTGTCCCAGAGCTTGCGCGCGCCGGAGGGAGGCACGAACACCTCGAATCCGTCCTCGCCGGTGTAGCCGGTGCGGGCCACGATGCAGCCGCGCACGCCCGCCACCGTGGCCTCGCGGAAGTGGTAGTAGCCCAGGTCGAGCACCTTGGGCTCGCAGAGCGAGTCCACGAGCTTCGGCGCGTTCGGCCCCTGGACGGCGATCTGCGCCCAGTCGTCGGAGCGCTGTCCCACCGCCACGTCCCTGCAATGGGCGCGCATCCACTCGAAGTCCTTCTCGCGTCCGCTGGCGTTCACGCAGACGAAGAGCCGCTCGGGCGAGAAGCGATAGACGATGATGTCGTCGATCACGCCGCCCTTCTCGTTGCAGAGCGCGCTGTACTGCGCCTGGCCGTCCTGACATCTGGACAGATCGTTGGTGACGACGCCCTGCGCGGCCTCCAGCGCGCGCTTGCCCTCCAGCGTGACTTCGCCCATGTGCGAGACGTCGAAGATACCCACGTCCGAGCGCACGGCCGCGTGCTCTTCCAGCACTCCCTTGTACTGCACCGGCATGTCGAAGCCGGCGAACTCCACCATGCGGGCCCCCGCCTTCACGTGTGCGTCGTACAGAGGTGTGCGCAGGGCCACGGCTGCCTCCCGGAGAGGGCCGCGAACCTAGTCCGCAGCGAGCGCGGGCGCAAGCGTGATAGGAGCGGGCCATGCGCCTCCTCGATCGCGTCGCGGTGGTCACCGGTTCCTCTCGCGGAGTGGGTCGCGCCGTGGCGCTGGCGCTGGCGCGCGAAGGCTGCGACGTGGTGGTGGCGGCGAAGACGGCGGACCCGCACCCGCGGCTTCCCGGAACCATCCACACCACCGCCGGGGAGGTGCGCAAGCTCGGCCGCCGCGCGCTCCCGGTGCAGTGCGACGTGCGCGAGTTCGCGCAGGTGGAGCGGATGCGCGACGCGGCGCTGGAGGCATTTGGCCGCATCGACATCCTGGTGAACAACGCCGGCGCCATCCACCTCGCGAACGTGGCGGACTTCGCGCCGGGGCGGTTCGACCTTGTCTTCGAGGTCAACGTGCGCGGCGCCTTCCTCTGCTCGCGCGCGGTGATTCCCTCGATGCGGGAGCGGGGCTTCGGGCGCATCGTGATGATGTCGCCGAAGGTGTCGGTCGCGAAGGTCGCCGGCAAGGCGCCGTACCTGGTCTCCAAGATGGGGATGACGGTATTGGCGCACGCCATCGCCGAGGAAGAGCGCGAGCACGGCATCGCCGCCGCGGCGCTCTGGCCGGTGACCTTGATCGAGAGCGAGGCCACCCGGTTCTTCGAGATGGGCAAGGCGACGGACTGGCGCACCCCGGCCATCCTCGCCGACGCAACCGTTGCCATCTGCTGCGCGGATCCCGGGCGGGTTTCGGGCCGCGCGCTCTACGACGAAGAGGCGCTGCGCGAGCTTGCCGGCGTCTCCGACTTCTCCGCCTACTCCGCAGTCGCAGGAACCACACCCGCGCCTTTCTGCCGCGAGATGGTTGAGTAAAAATACAGCGCACATGAACCGGGTTCCAATCGTCTTTCCCATTCGCTTCGCCACGGCGAAGGCGGCGGTGCAGACCACCACGCGCGAGCTTGCTCGCGACGGCGTCTTCATCCGCTGCCTCGAATCGCCCGCGCTGGGCACGCCGGTGCGGCTGAAGCTCTACCTGCCGGGCACGCGGGAGCCGGCGCAGGCGTCCGGGGTGGTTCGCGAGCTGGCGGGTCCGGGCATGGAGCCCGGCTTCTGGGCGCATTTCGTCGAGGCCGGGTCGCGGGAGCGGAAGCTGATCGAGGAGACCATCGCCCGGCGCGAGCGCGCCTCGCAGGCCACTCCCATCGGCGCGGTGGCGGTGCAGCCGGAGGACCTGGAGGATCTGGACGAGGACCCGCGCCGCGCCTTCCGCCGCTACCCGACGCGCTTCGCGGTGCGCTTCTCCACCGTGCAGGACTTCGTCCTCGAGTACGCCGCCAACATCAGCGCCGGCGGCGTGTTCGTGCACACGCCGGAGCCGCCGCCGCTCAAGACGGTGGTCAGCGTGGAGATGCAGCTTCCCGGCTCGGATGCGCCGGT
>DATDMU010000429.1:0-2341 GCA_036518615.1 Myxococcales bacterium | reverse complement strand
GCGTCCGCAGCGTGAACGACTCCACCTCGCCCCCGTCCTGCGAAACGAGCGCGGTGCCTTCGAAGGCGGTGAGGCGGCCGACGATGCCGCCGCCGAGGATGACCAGCAGCGAGAGGTGGACCACCCAGACGCCGTAGCGGGAGTTGCGGCCGCGCTCGGCGAAGACGTCGCTGCCGCCGTCGCGTTCCGAGACCTCGACGGCGTAGCCGCGCCGGCGCAGCTCCGGGACGAGGTCGTTCGCCGGCATGCCGCTGGCCTTCAGCCGCAGATCGCCGGCCCGGTCGAGGCGCTTCTCCGGGTACTGCGACGTCAGGTGAATCTTCGGCAGCTTCTCGATGGAGCAGGCGATCAGGTTCAGGGCCAGCGAGAGCAGGAGCAGCGTGAACCACCAGGAGTGGAACAGGTCGTAGAGCTCGAAGACCCGGTACGCCTCGAGCAAGAGCGGCTTGCCCGCGAAGGCCCGCTCGATCTCCGCGAGCGGCGCATTGCCCGGGTTCACGAAGGTGCCCGCCACCATGGCGAGGAAGAGCCCCGCCAGATTGGCGAGCGTCAGCTTCAGCGAGGTGAAGCCGTGGAAGATCCGGTCGATCATCACCCCGCTCCGTAGCTGTGCAGGCCGTCGCCGGTCAGCCCCAGGTTCACGCCCATGAAGGTGAAGATCACGACCGCGAAGGCGGCCACGGCGATGGCCGCGGTGCGCTTGCCCGTCCAACCCAGGGTGATGCGGGTGTGCAGGTAGCCGGCGTAGACGATCCAGGTGATCAGCGCCCAGGTCTCTTTCGGGTCCCATCCCCAGAAGCGTCCCCAGGCCTCGTTCGCCCAGACTCCGCCGAGCACGATGCCGACGCCGAGCAGCGGCCAGGCGACGATGACGGTCTTGTAGGTCACGTCCTCCAGCCGGCGCGCGTCGGGCAGCGTCCGCTCGATGGCGGGGCGCCAGCGCGCGGTGATGAGGAAGCCGAGCGTCGTTCCCCAGAGCAGCGCCAGCAGCCCGAGCGCGTAGTTGGAGGCGATGCCGAAGAAGTACGGTCCCGGCTCGACCGGCTGCACGCCGGCGGGCAGTTCCACCCCCGTGGAGGACGCGATCTGCACCAGGAGCACGGCGATGCCGGCGGTGAGCGCGGCGAATCCGGAGAGGAGCACCTTGAACCCGAGCTTCTCGCGCTCCTTGAGCGAGTAGACGACGGCGGCCGCGGCGAACAGCACCAGCGCGGCGAGGAGCAGCGGCCCGACTCCGGGAACGGGCAGCAGCAGCTTCACCTGCTTGCCGGCGCCGTCGAGGGTGTGGACGGCGGCGGCGACGTCGAGGAACTTGCCCGGCCGCAGCCGCGAAGGGATCTGGTGAAGGAAGGAGGGGGCCATCTCGAACCGCGCGCCGAAGATCAGCGCCGAGCCGCCCACCATGAAGAGCAGCACCGCGACCACCGCGGCCTGGGCGCGGCCCAGCGCCCGCGTGGAGGTGCCGGAGCGGACGAGATAGAGGAGCGCCGCCGCGGCGCCGAGCGTGAAGAGCGCGTAGGAGACGAAGAGCATGGCCACGTGGATGAGGATCCAGTAGCTCTGCAGCGCGGGCACCAGCGGTTCGATGGCCTGATCGGAGACGAGCATGGCCTCGCCCATGGCCACGAGCGCCACCGCCGCCGCCAGCGCCCCGAGCACCTGGAAGGCGAACTTCCGCTGCATCACCAGCCAGCAGATCATCATCGCCCACGCGGTGAAGTTGAGGGCGTCGAAGAGGTTGGTGAAGGGCGGGTGGGAGATCATGTACCAGGCGCGGTCCATGGAGCTGAGAACGTCGCCGGTGCGTTCGCGCGCGAGGATCTCCACCTGTCCTGCGGCCATCCAGCGGGCCACCAGATAGGCGGTGTGCGCGGTGACGCCGAGCAGCGCGAGCAGGCTCGCCGCCTTCTTCACCAGCCGCCTGTCGATTGCGAGGGACGACGCGTATCCCGCGAATGCTCCCGCATAGGCGCCGACGGCGGCCACGCGGAGCCCGACTCCAACCTGCAGCAGATCCTCCAGCATCGTGCACCTCCCTGCTGATGCAGGGGTGCTTGAGCAAGGTCGGGGCCAGCACGAAAAGGCTGCGCGGACCCTCCTGCAGCGCAAAGGGTGCGCGACGCCTTGCCGCAGGCGGTCCGCGCGCGCATTTCGTGCACCCCGCCCTCCGCCAGATCACAGGGGTTTCACGGGGCACGTCTCTTGCTGAGCCGCTCCTCCGTCCAAGTGGAGGCAAGGCATGCAGACGGAACAGGCCTCGAACCCGCGCTCGCGCGCCACCGCTCTCCTGATCGCGTGGATGGGAGCAATCCTCGTAGGCATGGCGTGTACGCCGCTGTTT
>DATDMU010000428.1:0-3601 GCA_036518615.1 Myxococcales bacterium | reverse complement strand
GAAGTCGTGGTATCGCGGCGAGGGAGCGCTGCTCGGCAGCTCGCAGGAGAAGCTGGCGGAGCTGTGGACGGCGGCAAGGTCCACGGCGGAGAGCGACCCGGAGCTGCCGCAGTACGGGTAGTGGCGGGTTCGCTTTTCCATCCACATGCACGCGCACAACCACGTGCACGCTTTGCCTGGCCTTGCCCCGTGGCCTTGCACGCTTTCGTGGACGTGCATGTGCACGTGCGTGAGCAGGCTCGCGCCGGCCTTCGGCCGTCACTGCGCCTGCAAGGTGTTTGGGAAAGGAAAAGCGGCGCCTTCGGCGGGCTGTGTCTCGCTGGGTCAGTCCTTCGTCATCGCCGTCTCCTTCGGTCGGTGAAAGGAGACGGCGATGACGAACTTCTACCAGCTTCCTCACGAACGGCTCCACGCGTATCAGGAGGCGCGAAAGCTGCTCGAGTGCATTCGCGATGCGGAGATCTCCGATGGAAAGCTCCACGATCAGGCGCTTCGGGCGGGGACCAGCGTCTGCCTCAACCTCGCGGAGGCGGCAGGCCGTACCGGCTTGGCGGACCGGGCGCGCGTGTTCGCGATTGCGCGCGGGGAATGTTGCGAGGCCGGGGCGGCGCTCGACATCGCGCTCGTGGCGGGCCGCTGTCGTCCGGAGTCAGCGTCGGACGGCGCCACTCACGCCCGCGCCGTCTACGCTCTCCTGACCGGCCTCATCCGCCGCTACGGATAGAGGATGTGGTGCAGCTGCCGGTTCAACCGGTTGAACCTGGTTCCAACCGACAGCTCTTGAAGCAGCTCTATCTGGGAACAGCCGGTCCCCGTGAAGTTGATGGCTCGCACACGCCCGCGTCGAAATCCCAGCTGCCACCACGATCGATGCACCTGTCGATCTCCAGGGCGCGGTCCAGAGGTTCTCGATCTCGAGCTACACCCCCGCGATGCCGGGCTCCAGCCGCTCGTAGCCCTGTTCCACGGCCCAGAGGTCCATCGACACGCTGAGGAGATCGTCGATCTCCGGCACCGGGCGCATGTCCTGGGTCAGGTCGATGGACTTCACGTAGCCCTTGCACGTGTCGCACGCCTCGATGCGCGCGATCGGGTGCTGGGGCGCGGTGAAGTTGGGCAGCTTGTGCGGGTCCTCCTCGCCGCAGCCGGGGCATTTGATCCGCTGCAGCTGCCAGCTCAGGCCGCAGAGGGCGCAGTGAAGCATGCGCAGCGCCCCTTCGCCGGTGCCGGGCCCGGGCGGGATGCGGCGCGAGCCGATCCACGCTCCCCCGCCGCAATAGACGCAGGCGCCGTGCACGCCGCGCTGCAGCGACTCTCCCCGCTCGCGCATCCCCCGCGCAAAGGGCGCGAGCGCGGCGCGCGCCAGGTAGTCCAGCTCGCCCGTCTCCCAATAACGGACCACCCGCGCATCGAAACCGCGGCGCAGCGCCTCGCGGGCGTCCGCCGCCAGCTCGGGCGGACCTTCGCGCTCGCAGAACCGCAGCACCGGGCGCGCAGCGACCGCCACCCGCTCCAGCCGCTCGGCGCGAACCTGTGCCTGCGCCTTCAACAACCCCGCGGCGAAGCGCAGCAGCTCGGCGGACTCGGGATGCTCCGCGGCGAGCTGCTGCGCCCGCTCTTCAGCGTCGATCACCCGTCACTTCCCGGTACCAGCGCGGGTGGTGCAGCCGCGCCCACGGGCGGGTGACGGTGCCGCGGGTCATGGCGCGGAAGGTGCCCGGCTCGGCCGCGGTGCCCAGGTAGATGTGCCCGACGATGGCCATGAAGAAGCCGATGAAGCAGATGTCGTGCAGCAGGATGGAGATGGAGCGGAGCCCCTGTCCGAAGTAGTTGGGCCACCAGAGCACGATGCCGGTGAGCAGCAGCACCAGCGTGGTGACCAGCACCATCCAGAAGAAGAACTTCTGCCCGGCGTTGTACTTGCCCACCTCGGAGTCGTCGCGGTCGGCGAAGCGCAGGTACTCGATGACGTTGAAGCTCTTGTCCCCCGCATCGAAACGCATCTGCGAGATCCAGAGCACCACCATCACCAGGGTGGCTGCGGCGAACGCGACCCCGAGCCAGGCGTGCAGCCAGCGGCAGACGGAGAGGCCGCCGAAGAAGGTGGCCATCCAGCCGAACACCGGCGACCAGATGGGCATACCGCTGAAGATGGCGCCGAAGAAGAGAACCGCCACGGCCCAGTGGATCAGGCGCGAGGAGAGCTTGTGCCGCACCAGCTCGTCTCCCACGACCACGTCCTCGCGGTCGCGGCCCACCTGCATGGCGGTGGGGCCGGCCACGGGCGACGCGCCGGGAATGCGCAGCTCGCTCATACTTCACCTCCGGTCTCGCGCGCGGTGTCCTTGGGCTTCTTGGGACCGAACGCCATGAAGTGGCCGATGGCGCCGAACACCGCCGCCGCCATGGCGACGAAGCCGATCGGATGCAGCACGCGCTTCCAGACGCTCACGGTGGTGGGCACCGACGGGTCCTTCGGCAGCCCGTACCACTCCGGGTGGTCGCCGTGCTTGAGCACGGTGATGACGCCGGTTCCGCCCACGCCGGGCGGATCGTAGAGCACCGCGTTGGCGTAGCCGTTCTCCTTGAGCTGCGTGATGCGGTGCTCCGCCATCTGCACCAGCGACGCCTTGTCGCCGAACTGCAGGCATCCGGTGGGGCAGGCCTTGATGCAGGCCGGCTCCAGGCCCACCTGCACGCGGTCCACGCAGAGCGTGCACTTGGCCATCTTGTCGTTGCCGGCCGCGTAGCGGGGCACGTCGAAGGGGCAGCCGGTCTCACAGAGCTTGCAGCCGATGCACCGCTCCGGATCGACGTCGACGATGCCGTTCTGGTACTGGACGATGGCGCCCGGCGCCGGGCAGGCCGCGAGGCAGCCCGGATCGTCGCAGTGCATGCACTGGTCCTTGCGCAGCAGCCACTCCAGCCCGGCCTGCTCGGTGGCCACCTCCCTGAACTTGATCAGGTTCCAGTAGTTGGCCCGCATGGTGGGCATGGTCTGGTAGGTGCCCACCTGCTCGGTCGGAGCGATCGGCAGATCGTTCCACTCCTGGCAGGCCACCTCGCACGCCTTGCAGCCGATGCAGATGGAGGTGTCGATGTACTTGGCCACCACCGGCATCTTGCGCAGCGCGCTGCCGCCGCCGCGGAGCGAGGCGGAGGAGCGCCGGATCTCGAATCCCTGGAGCGCGCCCATCTAAGCCACCCCCTCGACCTTCTCGAGCTTGACGAGGAAGGTCTTGTATTCCGGCGTCCAGGTGTTCGGGTCCATCGCCGACGGCGTCATGAAGTTGGCCAGCGGCCCGATGTGCTTCTCGTCGCCTTCATATCCCCAGTGCAGCGGGAAGCCGATGTGCCAGATGGGCTTGCCGTCCACCATGATGTGCGGCAGCCGCTTCGTCACCATCGCAACGCCCTCGATCGACCCGCGCGCCGAGGTCACCCGGGCGCGGCCGCCGTTGACGATGCCCTTCTCCTTGGCCAGCTCCTCGGGAATCTCGATGAAG
Organism: Myxococcales bacterium; assembly: GCA_036518615.1. GTDB lineage: Bacteria > Myxococcota > Myxococcia > Myxococcales > 40CM-4-68-19 > 40CM-4-68-19. Next base: position 95 of record DATDMU010000428.1, on the reverse strand, counting down.
AAGCCGGGCTGGAGCTGGTTGAGGATGTTCGTGTGGTGCGTCCAGTAGTGGTAGTGCTCGGTGAGGCGGTAGGTCGTCGCGACGATGGGGAACTG
>DATDMU010000427.1:0-4606 GCA_036518615.1 Myxococcales bacterium | reverse complement strand
GTGGTGGTCCCGGTGGCGGCGGGTCCTCTGGTGCGCTTCCGGCTGCGCGGCAACAGCTCCTTCTCCGACCTGGTGCTGGCGTCGCACCTGGGGCTCGAGTCGGACGAGCCGCTCGACGGCCAGGCGGCACAGGAGATGGCGGGGCGCCTGCGGCGCTTCTACGTGGCGGCGGGGTTCTTGCGCGCCAGGGTGGCAGAGCGGGAGATGATGGGGCGGGACGGGTCGGAGGACGTCGTCTTCAGCATCGACGAGGGCCATCAAGTCAGGGTGGAGCGGCTGGCCTTCAGCGGCAACCGGGGCATCCCCACCGCGGAGCTTCGCGAACGGCTGCTCATGCTGCTCTCTGACACCATCTCGCGCGATCCCGCCTCCGGCGCAGATCCCGCGGCGGTGGAGCGGATGGGCATCATGGGATCGCTGCGCGACGCCCACCTGCCGCGCACGAAGGTGGACCCGGAGACGGTCTTCGAACCGGTCGTCTACGCCCGCGCGCTCAAGCAGTTCGAGGACCTCTACAAGTCGCAGGGGTACCTCTCCGTGCGCGCCGGACCGCCGAAGCTTTCGCCGCTGGGCGGCGACCCCGACCGGCTGGAAGTGACCATTCCCATCAGCGAAGGCGAGCAGACGCGCGTGGGGCACATCGTCATCGAGGGCGGCGGCGACGTGCCCGCCCGGGAGCTCGACGCTGCCATCGTGCTGCGCACCGGACAGCCCTTCAGCTACCTGCAGGCCGAGGAGGGCCGCGCCGCGCTGACGCAGATCTTCACCAGCCGCGGCCATCTCTACGCCCGCGTCGAGGACGAGGAATCGTTCGAGGACACGCCCGAGGGCGCGTCGCGGGTCGACGTGCGATATCGCATCCAGCCCGGCCCGGTGGTGAAGGTGGGCTTCGTCGAGGTGGTGGGGCAGCGGCGAACGGTGGAAGGGCTGGTGCTCGATCTGGTGGGCCTCAAGGCGGGCGACGTGCTCACGCCGGAGGTGATGGACCGCGGGCAGCAGGCGCTCTTGCGGACGGGGCTCTTCTTCTCCGCCACCCTGACGCCGCGCAACCCGGAGGTCCCGGAGAGCGAGAAGACGCTCCAGGTGACGCTGCGGGAACGGCCCACGCGCGGCTTCCAGACGAGCCTCGGCTTCTCGCTCGCCGACGGACCGCGCGCCACCGCGCAGTGGACGCAGGGCAACATCCTCGGCCGCAACCTCACCTTCAGCGCGGTGGGGAAGGCCGATTTCCCCTTCACCCGCTTTCCCACCGTCTGCCCGGTGGGGTTCACCGACCCCTCGGAGTGCCACATCAAGTATCCCGACGGGCTTCCCATCGAGCGGGTCATCGACCTGGGCCTCTCCATGCCGCGGCTCTATCCGCTCACCGACGAGCTGCGTGCGGGCATCGATCTCATCCACGAGCGCGACCTGCGCCCCTCGTACGACCTGACCAAGTTCTCCGCGCAGGCGAGCGTCGATCTCACCCGCCGCAGGCCCTTCACCGCCGGCGTCGCGTACGAAGTGGGCTACCAGGAGCTGCAGCTCAACGCGCCGTCCATCGAGGACGTCTTCAACCGCATCGAGCAGCAGATCCGGCGCCTGCCGCAGGGGACCATGATCTTCGGGTCGCTGCGGCCCACCGTCGCGTTCGATCTCCGCGACGACCCCGCGCGGCCGCGCTCCGGTCTCTTGCTGCAACTCTCCGGAGACTACCTGCGCTCGTTCAAGGGCAGCGAGACCGAGGAGGTGGGCCGCGTCCACGTGAATCTGCTCAAGGTCCAGGGGCTGGCGGCAGCCTACGTGCCGCTCCCGGCGCTCTCCAGCATCGTCTTCTCGGCGCGCGGCGGCCGCGTCTACCAGCTCGACGACCGGTCGCTGACGCCGGGCGACCGGCGGTTCTATCTCGGCGGCGCGACCACCCTGCGCGGCTTCCACGAGGACGGGCTGCAGCCGCAGGACCTCATCGATCAGCTCCACCGCGTGGTGGAGGCGTGCCAGAGCACCTTGAGCTCTCTCGCCTGCACGCCCCAGGCGCAGCTTCTCGCCACCGGCGGCACCAGCGACGGCGGCGATGCCTTCATCGGATTCGGCGCCGAGCTGCGCGTTCCCTTCACGCCGTCGTTCGAGCTGGCGTTCTTCTGGGACGCGGGCAACCTCTGGCGCACGCCGCCCTACCAGTTCTTCAAGCAGATCACGCTGCGCCAGGCGATGGGCGGCGGGCTGCGCTGGCTCACCCCGATCGGCCGCATGGCCATCGACATCGGCGTGAACCTGGCCCCGGACGCGCTGCTCGGCGAGCCGCAGTACGGGCCGTACTTCTCGATTGACCCGATATGATTAGGCGTACCGGCGGATGAGAACGGTCGGGAGAGCGTAGACCGCCCGCGGGCGTGAGCGGCGGCGGCGATTTCCCGGCAGACATGGCGCGCCGAAGGCGCGGCTTCTTCAAACACATTGCGGGCGCAGTGACGGCCGAAGGCCGGCGCGAGCCTGCTCACGCGCGTGCACAACGACATCCACATCCACGTGGAAAAGCAAATGCGTGCATGTGAACGTGGAAGTGAACGAAGAAGCAAAAGCGGGAACGAAAAAGCGGGATGCGATGGCGGCAGGCGGCTACCGCACGAGCGGCCCCCACGCCGGATCCGACGCGCCGATGGCCTCGTTCGTCACCTGCCGCTGGTTCGACCCGTCCGGCTGCATCAGCCAGAGCTGCCGCTTTCCGTTCCGCGTCGAGGAGAAGAGCAGGTAGCGCCCGTTGGGCGCCCAGGCGGGCTTCTCGTTCGTGCCCTCGTTCTGCGTCAGCCGGGTGACGCGGCCGCCGTCTACCGCCACCGTATAGAGATCGAAGACCCGGTGCTCGTCGCGGCCGGAGAAGGCGATCAGGTCGCCCTTCGGGCTCCAGGCCGGCTCCTGGTTGTAGTTGCCCTGGAAGGTGAGGCGGCGCACCCCGGAGCCGTCGGCGTTCATCAGGTAGATCTGCGGGGTGCCCGCCCGCTCGGAGACGAAAGCGATGCGCTTGCCGTCCGGGCTCCAGCTCGCGGAGATGTCGATGCCGCGCGAGTCGGTGATCCGCCGCGGGGCGCTCCCGTCGGCGTGCGCGAGGAACACGTCGGTGTTGTCGTTGGTGGATCCGGAGTACGCGAGCCGGTTGCCGTCGGGCGACCAGGTCGCGCCGGTGGCGAAATCGCCCGACATCACCAGCGGACGGATCTTCCTGGTGGCGACGTCCACCGTATAGACGTGCGCGCCTTCGCCGGCGCGGAAGCTGGTGAAGGCGAGCGTCCTGCCGTCGTGCGACCAGGAGGGGAGCAGGTTGATGGAGCCGTCCGTCAGCGCCTGCGCGCCAAAGCCGTCCCAGTCGGCCACCACCAGCTGCTTGCCGCCCTCCGCCTCGCGCACGTAGGCGATGCGCGTCTGGAAGACGCCGGGCTCGTGGGTGAAGAAGCGCACCACGTCGTCGCCGAAGCGATGGGCGAGGGATCGCAGCGCCGGGTAGGGCGCCGTGTAGGTGCCGTGCAACAGCTCCTGGCCGCGGGCGGCGTCGTAGAGGCGCATCTCGCACTTCACGTCCACCACCACCTCGCAGCTCGACTTCACCAGCCCCTGCGCGCCCACCGCCTGCCAGCGGGAGAAGTCGATGCCCGTCATCCCTTCGCCGGGGGGCGCGAGGAAGGAGGCGGGGTCGAGCAGCTTGAAGAGCCCGCTGCGCTCGAAGTCCTGGGCGAGCACCGCCATCACCGAGGCGCCCGCGTCCTGCGAGCCGAGAGGCCGGGCGATGGCGAGCGGGTAGGGCTGGACCTTCCCGCCGGAGAGGTCGATGACGGGCCGATCGGCGGCGAGCAGCAGGAGAGACAGGAGCAGGGTCATGGGCGGAAGTTCAGTACCACGCCGCTGTCGCGAAGGGAGCGCGCGAGATCCGGCGGCGGCGGCGGCAGCTTCGTCTTCTGGATGGCGATCTCCAGCGCCTGGTCGAAGAAGCTGTTGCCCGACTTCTTCTGGAACTCGTGCTTGAGGATGCGCCCGTCGGGCCCGATGTACGCGATCACCTCTGCGGCGAGGTAGAGCCGCTCGCGCTCGGAGATCACCGAGGGGACCGCGTAGTTCTCCAGGATGGCGTCGTGCACCGCGGTGAAGTACGCGTCGCCTTCCTCGGCGGTGGCGGCGGTGCCCTGCGGCGAGCCGGTGGGAGAGCCGGCGCGCTCGGGGTCCGGCGCCTCCTTCGGCTCCGGGGTCGCTTTTCCCGCCGCGCGAGCCAGCGCGCGCTCCATCAGATCCCGCCGCGACGGCTCGCGCCGGGGCGGCGCCGGCGCGGGCTTGAGCGAGGGCGCGGTCTTCGAAGGCGCCGCCGACGCCGCGGGAGGCGGCGACTCCTTGCGCGGCAAGAGGCGCGGGTCGCGCGGGCGCCCCAGCGCCACCAGCTTTGCGATGATGGGCTTGCGCAGCGGCGGGGCGCGATCGAACAGGCGCGGCAGGAGCAGCGCGGCGCCGAAGATGAGCACGTGGAAGAGCACCGCCAGCGCCATCGCCGGAGCGGCCGGGATCCGCGAGGGCAGCGCCAGCACGCTCTTGTGGATCGTCTCCGTCAAGGCCTGCGCAGCTCCTTGTCCGGCTCGGTGATCAT
>DATDMU010000426.1:0-3243 GCA_036518615.1 Myxococcales bacterium | reverse complement strand
TCACCACCATGGCGGCGAGCCTCTTGCCGCTGCTCTGGAGCGACGGCGCGGGAGCGGGAATCATGCGGCGCGTTGCCGCACCGATGCTGGGCGGGATCTTGACCAGCGCCTTCCTGACGCTCGAGGTCCTGCCGGTCCTCTACACCATCTGGCGCTACCGGCAGCTCAACAAGGCGGAACGGGCGGCGGTTCCGATTGCGGCGATCGTGGGGAGGGCGAGGGCGGCGGCACAATAGCGTCGTCGTTTCACGCAATTGGTGGATATTGACATACGGCATTAATCCGGGGGATTGTTCGTGCGCCCATCCTGCGGTCGCTCCCGGAGATTCCCATGCCCATGCACCTGCGTCGTCTGCTCGGCGCCTTTGCCGTTCTCGCCTGCGCTTGCGGCGGTTCCGGAGGAGGTGGCTTTGGCGTCTGCGCCAATTCGCCGCTGTCGGTCGCGACCGGCCCGGCGCAATCCGCGGCAAAGCGCGCGACCATCCAGCTCGACGGCAGCGCCAGCGGCGGCCAGGGCAGCGTCGCGTACCTGTGGCACCTGGAGGCGGCGCCTGCGGGCAGCAAGGCGTCGCTGTCCTCGGCCACCAGCCAGCGCCCGACCTTCGTGGCGGATCAGGCGGGCATCTACGTCGCCTCGCTCCTGGTCAAGGACGCCTGCGGCAGCGCCACCGCGTCCACGGTGGTCACGGTGGAAAACCGGCCGCCGGTGGCTTCGGCGGGCCCGGATCGCAATGCGTTGCCGGGCGACCAGGTGACCCTCGACGGCACGGCCAGCGCCGATCCCGACCTGGACGACATCGTCTATCGATGGTCTCTGGTCTCGAGACCCGTCGGCAGCAGCGCGGCGCTCTCCAGCGCGTCGGCGGCCGCGCCCACCTTCGTGCCCGACCGATTCGGCACCTACGTCGCGGTGCTCACGGTCAGCGACGGCCAGGACAGCAGCGCGCCCGCCGCCGTGGTGGTGCAGGTGGGCGTCACCGGCGCCGGCGGGAATTGCGCCCCCGCCGCTCCGCCCGTTGCCGTCGTCGGCCCGGACCAGACAATCTTCTCCGGTGTGCAGCTCGACGGCAGCCGGAGCACCACCGGACGCGCCGGCGCGCTGACCTACAAGTGGACCATCGCTTCCGCTCCCGCGGGCAGCTCGCCGACGTTGAGCAACTCCGCAGGCGCGCAGCCGAGCTTCTTCGTGGACCGCCCGGGCGTCTACGTGGTCACGCTGGTGGTCAACGACGGTTGCGTGGACAGCGCGCCCGCCAGCGTCAAGGTGACGCGCCTGAACAATCCGCCCAGCGCGAGCGTGTTCGTTTCCAATTCGCCCGTTCCCATCCTGGTTCCGGTCGCATTCAACGTCTTCGCCAGCGATTTCGACAACGATCCCCTCACCTATCAGTGGCAGGTGGTGACCGCGCCCGCCGGCAGCACCGCCGCGTTCACCAACCCGAAGCAGCAGAATGCGGGCTTCGCTCCCGACCTTCCCGGCAACTACACGGTCTCGCTCGTCGTCAGCGACGGCACCGCCTCCAGCACGCCGGCAATCGCCTCGTTCGCGGCGGCCAACCTGCCTCCGGTCGCCGTGGTCGGGCCGGACCAGGCCGCGAGCCCGGGCGCAACCGTCACCCTCGACGGGTCGGCGAGCCAGGACCCCAGCCGGCGCACGCTCGGCTTTGCCTGGACGCTCCAGGGACCGGCCGGCAGCGCGGCCACCCTGATCGGCGCCGCGACCGCCAAACCCAGCTTCGTTCCCGACGTCCCTGGCGCGTATCGGGCGCTGCTCACCGTCAGCGCGGGCGGTCTGAGCGCGCAGGCGAGCACCACGGTCGCGGTGTGGCCCCCGGTCGTCCGGCTCGCGCACCGCGTGGTCGATGCGGACTATTCCGCTGCCCTGGACCGGCTGGTCATGGTCGCCGCCGACCCGAATGCGCTCTACCTGTACGATCCGCGGACGAAGACCGAGACGACCATCGCCCTGCCGCTGCCGCCGGCGAGCGTGAGCCTCGGCGCCGACGGCCTCTTCGCGGTGGTGGCGCACGACAGCGCCGCGTCTTACGTGGATCTGGCGGGGGCCGCGGTGGTGAGGACGCTGGCCTTCACCGGCGACCTCGCTCTCGCGGTCCTGGGCGACAATGCGTTCGTCTACGCCTTCCCGCGCGCGCCTGTGACCGACCACATCCGGATGCTCGCGCAGCCGCTCGCGGGCGGCCCGGAGACCACCGTCACCTCCGTTTCGCTGACCGGCGCCCCCCATCCGAAAGTGCGCAGCGGGGCGGGCGCTCTCTATCTCACCAGCGGCGCGCAGTTCTCCTTCACCACCATCGAGAAGTATTCGCTCGCCGGAGGAACCCCTGCGCTGGTGCCCCTCGTGGGCATCCCCTTCTTCGCCCCCGAATGCGGCAATCTCTGGTTGTCGGAGGCAGCCACGCGCATCTTCAACCGCTGCGGCGTGGTGCTGCGCGCCTCCAGCGCGGCGGCGGACGATCTCACCAGCGCCGGGGCGCTCCAGCACGCCGGCCCCGAGATCCTGCTGCGCCACCTGTCCGACTCCACCGCTGCCGGGGAGGTGTCCGCGGTGGCGAGCGCCGACGCCCAATTCTTCAATCCCCCCGACGATCAGACGCTGCGCCGGTGGAACGCGAACGGTCTCACGCTGATGGAGACGGCGCCGTTCCCGGACGAGCAGGTGGGGGCCTTCCTGTTCCGGTGGCACGGCCGATTCGTCTTCTACCGGTCCGATGGTTCGGAGCGCTACGTCGTCCTCCAGCTCGACCCCGGGGCGGGAGTGGTGCAGGACTTCGGCGTGGTGACGTTCTAGTTCGCCGCGCCGGGAAGTGCGCGATACAATTCAGGCATGGGATTGCGGGCCGGAGCGGCGATGCTGGTGCTGGCGGCGGCGTTCGCGCAGCCGTCGCGGGCGTCGGAGGTGGACGTGCGGGCGGAGTTGCAGTCGCTTGCGGGGCGCGGCGTCTTCTTCGGCCACCAGTCGGTGGGCATGAACCTGATCGACGGGCTGCGCGAGCTTTCCGCGGAGCAGGGCGTGCCGCTGAAGGTGGTGGAGGAGAAGGGTGCTCTCGAAGTACCCGCGGGCACCTTCGCTCACTCATACATCCCGGAGAACGGCGATCCGATGCGCAAGCTGCGCAGCTTCGCGCAGGCGCTGGACGGCGCGAAGACGGAGCCCGCCGTCGCGATGATGAAGTTCTGCTTCGTCGATTTCGCCGCCGGCACCGACGCGCGCGCGCTCTTCGC
>DATDMU010000425.1:0-7417 GCA_036518615.1 Myxococcales bacterium | reverse complement strand
ACGTTGTTGTCTTTGAACTGGAAGAGAGCGCGGGGATCGTGGAGCAGGACGTTGGTGTCGAGGACGTAGTTCTTTCTCAACCGAGGCTCCCGGGATGCACGGAGCGTAGATCGCTCCGCCCCCGGGTGGAAGCGGGATCTGCGGCCTCGACGCGGTTTCGCCCGCTCTCTTTCGCGCGGTAGAGCGCCTTGTCGGCGGCCTGCAGCAAGTCGTCGGGCGCGCCGCTTCCCGAGGTCCAGGTCGCGACGCCCGCGCTGAGCGTGACGCGCAGCGCGCCCTGCTCGGTCGCGTGCGAGGCCGCCTCCACCGCCTTGCGGATGCGCTCGGCGATGGCAAAGGCGCCGCGCGCGTCGGTCTGGGGCAGGATGAGCGCCATCTCCTCGCCGCCGTAGCGCGCCACCAGGTCGGTCTCGCGCGCCTGCTTCTGCGCCACCCCGGCCACGCCCTTGAGCACCGCGTCTCCGGCGGGGTGGCCGTGCCCGTCGTTGACCTTCTTGAAGTGGTCCACGTCGAGCAGGAGCAGCGAGAGCGGGCGGCCGTAGCGCTGCGCCTCGCGCAGGCGCTGCTCGAGCAGCGAGTTGAAGGTGCGGCGGTTGAGAAGGCCGGTCAGGCCGTCGATGGTCGCCATGCGCTCGGCCTGCTCGTACAGCCGGGTGCGCACCAGCGCCTCCGCGGCCTGGAGCGCGAGCATCGACAGCTCCTTCTGGGCCGCTTCCGGAAGGCCATCGGGCTTTCGCGAGCCGCACACCAGGGCGCCCAGCGTGGCCTCGCCGGCCTTCAAGGGAAAGATCTTCAGCGCCCCGAGGCCGCGCACCACCGTGCCGCCGTCGAAGATCACCACCCGATCCATGGCGCCGAGCGGCCGGCCGGGCAAAGGCGCGCCCAGCTTGACCACGTTGCTCACCAGGCCAGCGTTGTCGGCGAAGGAGAGATCGCGCAGCGCGCCGGCAGCGTCGCCTCCGACGGCGAGGACGCGGTGACGGCGGTCCTCCGCCACGGTCAGCGCGCAGAGGTGGAGCGCCGGGCACATCTGCATGGCCTGCGCCACGGCGGTGTCCGCTGCCCGTTGCGGCGTGGTGACCTTGTTCAGCTCCTCGAGAGCGCGGAAGAAGCGCGCCTTCTCCTCCTTCTCGCGCCGGACGGCGCCGAGCAGCCGCTCGGCCTCCACGGCGCGCGTGACTTCCGTCCCCAGGGCGGCGAGGACCCCCAGCTCGCCGTCGGAGAAAGGGGAGTCCCGATCGGCGATCAGCGCGCCGATGAGGGCGCCGTCGCGGCCGCTGAGCGGCACGCCGCAGAAGGCGGGCACCGGCGCGCGGCCTTCGTAGTAGGTGAGCTGGCCTCTGCCTGCGTCGAGGCGGAGCGGCTGCCGCGCCGAGAGCACCGCACCCAGGGCGCCTTCCCCGGCGGGCAGCGGCTCGCGGAGGATTCGCCCGGTGTCGCAGGCGGACTCGCGCAGCCGGACCGACTCCCCTTCCGGCGAGAGCAGGAAGACCGCCGCCGCGTGCGGCCGAAGCGCGGCCTGCGCCACGGCGAGCGCGCCGCGCAGCACCTCTTCCACCTCGGCGACGCCGGCGAGCAGGTGGCGCTCCGCGGCCCCCGCCGCGTCGGACACGGCCACCAGCCGCAGCTCGCGCGCGCGCTCCTCCGCATCGGCGACGCGCCTTCGCACCGCCAGGCTCTCGGCGCGCCTCGCGGCGAGGAGCCTTCCCCCGAGCAGCGCGTGGTAGAGCGACGCGAAGAGCGCGGTGAACGACGCGTGCGCGAGCAGGTCGGGCCAGTGCGGCGTCAGCGCGGCGTCGAGCGCGAGCAACGACCCCAGCAGGGGCAGCGCGAGGCGGAGCGGCAGGGCGAGCACGTAGGCCGCGCCGAGCAGGTACATGAGCGGCTGCAGCAGCGGCGCAAGCTGGGCCAGCGCCAGCACCAGCAGCGCGCAGACGAACCCGTCCTCGAGCGCATGCCACGGCTTGCGGACGGTAGTAGCGGGAGGAGCCGGCTTTGCCGGCGACGGGCGGAGCCCGGAGGGCGCAGCATTGGAGGCAGGAGCCGGCTTTGCCGGCGACGGGCGGAGCCCGGAGGGCGGAGCATTGGAGGCAGGAGCCGGCTTTGCCGGCGACGGGCGGAGCCCGGAGGGCGGAGCATTGGAGGCCTCGAGCCCCCAGCGGATGGCGACGAAGAGCGCGGTCGCGAGCAGCAGCGCCCAGGGTACGGGCTGCCGTGTGCGGAACGCACCCGTGAGCAGGAGGACGCACAGCGCGGAGGCCGCGAAGGGGAGCGCCGCGAGGCCCGCCCACCTCTGCGCTCGTCCGGTCCGCGGCATTTGCGTTCACTCGAACTGGAAGAGGATCTCGTCCGGCCGCACGAAGCCCAGCTGCTCGCGCGCGGCCTTCTCCAGCGCCGCCGGGCTCACCGGCGGCGACAGCTCCCGGACGGTGCGGGAAAGGCGCGCGTTCTCGTCGCGCAGCTCGCGGTTCTTCTGCTCCTGCCGGTCGATGTCCGCCTGCAGCCGCTCCAGCCTTCGCAGGCCGCCGGGCTCGAGCAGCGACGCCGCGCCGATGCACGCGGAGAGGGCGAGCGCCCCCAGCACCAGCCGCCGCCGGGCCGACGTCGATGCCTGTTGACGCATGCCACGACCGTACACCGGGAACGCCGCCGCGCAAGAAAACGTCAGCGCGAAGGCGCCTGCGCGTTCCCCTGCAGGAAGAGGAGGATGCGCGCGCGCTCCTCCCCGGTCAGGTGGGTCTTCTTCTCCGCCTGCATCTTGTCCAGGATCCGCGGCCAGTCCTTCCGCTCGGCGGGCTCGAAGGCGCGGTGGCAGGAGGTGCACTTGGAGCGGTAGGTCCGCTCCTCTTCGGACATGGGGCGCGAGGGCGCGCTGCTGCACGCAGCCAGCGCCGCGAGCGCGAGCGCGGCCCACCTCACAGGTTGAACCCCAGCACCGAGCGCACGAAGGTGGCGCCGGAGGTGTCGTTGCCGATGCCGAAGCCGGCGCCGAGCTGCAGCCAGACGCGGCTGCTCGCCCAGGAGACGGAGGGCCCCGCGAACCAGGACCCGGCGGTGACGCCGTTCACCGTCTCCTGGATGGTCCACAGCTCGCCCGCGACCCGGAGCTGGGGCGCCACCTCGTACCGGGCGCCGAGGTCCACCTCCCAGGAGTGGAGCTGGTCGGCGTGGAAGAGCTTCTGCTCGAGCACGAGGTTGCCCACCAGCGCGAACCTCCCGAAGTCCTTTTCCAGGATGAGCTTCTCCTCCGTCTCCCAGGCCTCGGCGAAGTCGGCGGGCCGCTCCAGCTCGAAGTAGAGCAGGATGTCCACCGGAAGCGCGTTCTTCTCCAGGAGGCGGTAGCGCGTCTCCATCCGCCAGGAGTCGAAATGGAAGCCCTCCGCCTTCGACTGCGCGAAGACGTGGTAGAGGGCCACGTCCCAGTGGTCGGTGAGGCCGTACTCCAACTCGACGCGGTGGGTGGTGGAGGCGGCGTCGAAGCCGCCGTCCCTGGGGGCCTCCACGTCGTTCCACAGCTCGAACTCGAGGTTCCCTTCCGGCTGCGTCGCATATTCGTAGGCGCGGATCAGCGAGCGGCGGTCGGCGCGCGCCTGCGGGGCGAGCAGCAGGGCGGCGAGGAGGCTGCTGATACCGATTGTGATTCTCATTCTCAACATCGGAGGACGGGAATGGCGCATGGCGGGTTCTCGTGCGGTGGGAGCTAACGCTGCTTGTGGGAGGTTTGCTGGCGCTCGTTGCAGGCCTTGCACAGCCCGTAGAGCTCCAGCTTGTGGTGGGTGACGGTGAAGCCGTGATCGGTCGCCACGCGGTCCTGCAGCTCCTCGATGCGCTCGTTCTCGAACTCGAAGATGTTGCCGCAGGAGGTGCAGATGAGATGGTCGTGGTGATGCCGGTCCAGCGCCGCCTCGTAGCGGGTCTGCCCGCCCTCGAAGTGGCGGGCGGAGGCGAGCCCGGCGTCGGTGAGGATCTTCATGGTGCGGTAGACGGTGGCCGCGCCAATGCTGGCGTCGCGCTGCTTGGCCTTCTCCACCAGCTCGTCCACGCTCAGGTGCCCGCTCTGGGAGAAGAACGCGTCCACGATCAGGTCGCGCTGCCGGGTGGCCTTGAGCCCTCGCGCGGCAATCCAGCTGGCGAGCCGCTCGCGGGCGGCGGTGGCGGTGGCGGGCTTGTGGGGCGCGAGTCGTTTCATTTTGAAATTGATTCTCAGTCTCGGAAAGACTTTCTACCCGCCGCCTTCCGGCCCGTCAAGCGGCGCGGCAATTCAGCGCATCCAGCCGCGCTGCCGCGCGAGCGCGCGCCACGCTTCCGCGTCCTCCCCGGCATCGGTGCCGGCCATGCGCGAGAGCGCCGCGTGCGCCCGGCTGCGCACCCGCTCGTCGGCGTCGTCGAGGCGGTCGATGAGGCCGGGGACGTACTTGAGGTCGGCGCGGTAGCCGGCCACCTCCACCGCCACCGCCCGCACCCGCGGGTCCGGCGCGATCATCAGCGCGGGCACCTCGTCCGCGCCTCCGGCGGTGGGGGCGATGCGCTGGCGCGTCGAGGGCAGGAGCAGCACCCAGATGAGCGCTCCCAGCCCGATCTGGAACATCCCGGTCGCAGCCGGGTACTTCTTCGCCCGCATCAGCGCGAATCGGTACACGGTGAAGATGGCGAGGAAGAGCGCGAAGAGCGTGGGCGCCACCACCTGCGTCCAGCGCGGCAGTTGCCGCCCCGCCAGCTCGCCGCCGGACCAGAAGGTGAACAGCGCCGAGAGCACGAGCAGCGCGTAGAGCGCCGGCCGCAGCACCTGCACGAACCCGAGCCCGGTGCGGACGCGGAGCTTGCGCGGATCGGCGGCGGTCTCGCTCACAGCGAGGTCGTTTATCCCGGCGCGGCGCCGGCGTCCAGAATGACGGCGATGCGGTTCAGCCCCTTGTTCGCCTGCTCATAGTGGCCGTCGGAGAAGGCGGAGGTGACCTCCTTGAGCAGCTTCTCCATCTCCGCGCGCTGCGGCTCCGAGAGCCGGGCGTTGCCGCGCGCGCCCTGCAGCCGCGTGATCTTGGCCTCGACGAAGCGCTGGTCCACCTTGACCTTCTCCACCACCTTGCCGAGGTCGGCGAGCAGATCCCAGGCGCGCACGAAGTCGCGCTGCCTGCGGGCGGTGAAGATCTCGGCGTTGAGCGGCTGGTCCTCGGGCGGCAGGTCGCTGATCAGCACGCCGCGCGCCTCCAGGTCCTTGAGCAGCTTCTTGTGCTTCTCCTCCACCACGCGCGCCTTGGGCACGCCCTTGCGGTTGCTGTACTCGGGCGGCGGTCCCTGCCGCTCGAACGCCGCCACCGCCTTTTCCCGCAGCGCCACGTCCTTGAGCCGGGCAGCGAGATCGCGCTCCAGCGAGGCCACCTGCGCCTCGCGCTCCGCGACCTTCGCCTCGCGCGCCACCACCGAGGAGAGGCGCGCGTCGAGCGCGGTGTGCGCCGCCTTCTGCACGTCGGCGTCCACCAGCCGCTTCTTCGCCTCCATCTCGTTCTTCTGCGCCTGCAGGGCGGAGACGCGAACCCCGAGCTGCCCCTCCAGCGCCTGCTGCTCGCGCAGCTGCTCCTCGATGCGCCGCCGGCCTTCCGCGTCCGCGGCCGCCTTGAGACCGCGGGCCAGCTCGGCGATGCGCGTGTCGAGCTGCGCCTTGTCCCTCTGCAGCGACTCTTCGCGCTCGCGCAGCGACTTCTCCTGCTGCTCCAGCTCGCGCCGGTCGCCCTGGACCACGATGGTGAGCTCGTCGGGCGTGCCCGCCTTCTCGTCGTCGCAGGCCGCGAGGGCGAGGAGGAGCGCCGCCGCGATGACGCGCTTCATGCGGCCTCCGTCCGGGCCGCCTTGACCCGCTTGATCTCCCAGAGCTGCACCGGCTGCGCCTTGCCCTTCAGCTTCACCGGCTCGCGCGGCACCGCGTACACGAGGCTCGCGACCTTGTCGTAGACCGGCCTCGAGACCAGCACCTCGCCCGCGCGCGCCTGCGACTCGAGCCGCTGGGCCAGGTTCACCGCGTCGCCGATGACCGTGTACTCGAGCCGGCTGGCGGGCCCGAGGTTGCCGGCCACCGCCTCGCCGGCGTTGATGCCGATGCCGAAGCCCACCGTGGTCAGCCCGCGGCGCAGGCGCTCGGAGGAGAGGCGGCCGGCGCTGGCCTGGATCTCCATGGCGCAGAGCACCGCCGACTTCTCCGCGTCCTTGGCCGCCTTGGGCGCGCCCCAGATGCACATGGCCGCGTCGCCGATGAACTTGTTCACGGTGCCGCCGTGCGCGGTCACCCGATCCACCACCACGTCGAAGTACTCGTTGAGCAGCTTCACCACCTCGGTGGGGATGAGCTTCTCGGAGATGGCGGTGAAACCGCGCACGTCGACGAAGAGGACCGCGACGTGGCGGACCTCCGCGAGCAGCGAGAGGTCGTCGCTCTCGGAGTGGATGCGCTCGGCCACGTCTCCGGAGACGTAGCGCCCGAGGGTGCCGCGCAGGCGCTCGCGCTCCTTGAGCCCCAGCGTCATCTCGTCGAAGGCGCGGGAGAGGTCGCCGATCTCGTCGTCGTGCGTGCGCGCGTCCTCCGGCGCGCTGATCTCGAAGTCCCCCTCGCGCACCCGGAGCATGGCGGCCGACAGGTCGGTGAGCGGCTGCGCGATCCGCCGCGCCATCCAGAGGGCGGCGAGCACCGCGAGGAGCAGGGTCAGCGCCAGCACCACTCCGTCGCGCATCAAGGTGCGCCGCAGCTCGGCGTCGATGGCCACGGTGGAGAGGCCCAGGTCCAGCCGGCCGATGGTGGCCTGGCCTTCGCCGGCCGCGAGCTTGATGGGCAGGCGGTGGATGCCGGACTGCTTGCGTCCCAGCGCCAGCAGCTCGAGCGCGCGCGGCCGATCGCGCAGGTAGAGCTGGGCCAGCGGCGCGGAGGCGCGCTGCAGCAGATCCGCGTTGACCGAGGATGCGGCGGAGTCGAGGTGGCCCTTGTCGTCCCAGAGCAGCGCGTAGACCACTTCGATGCCCTGCGCGCGGCTGGAGTTGGCCACCAGCGCGTGCACCCGCGCCGGGTCGAAGTGCGCGCCGTCCGCGCGCAGGTCGATGCCGAGCGGCAGCGCCATCTGCACGAACGAGCGGGCCATGCGCTCCTGCGCCTGCAGCTTGGCGCGCCAGGGAAGGATCACGGTGAAGAGCGCGAGCAGCCCCGTCGCCAACACCACCAGCCCTGCAGCGAAGGCGGCTATTTTGAGGCGGAGCGGAAAACGGCGCACGCCGGCAGCATCCGCCGCGGGGCCGGGTGCATGCAAGTGCCGTGCGGTTGACTTGTGAGCCTGTTTTGCCCAAGGTGCGCCGCCGCGATGCCTCGCGATCCGTCCATGGTGAGCGCCGCGCTGGTCGCCCGGGTGCGAGAACGTGCGCAGGCCGCCGGCGAGGC
>DATDMU010000424.1:0-3079 GCA_036518615.1 Myxococcales bacterium | reverse complement strand
TCGGGATGCGGGCCGGGGCCATCGCGGCGCAGATCAGCCAGCAGTTCTGGATGAACTGGAGGGCGGCGATGAAGCTGATGCGCGTGGGCGGAACTCCAGCCTCGGTGGCGATCTGCTCCATCTCCAGGCGGACGAGGTTGTCGAGCCCCGAGGCTCCAGAGGTCCTGGGCGACCCCGCGCGGGGTCTTGCTGCGCAGCGCCTCCTCGCGCTCGAGTAGCTCGGTCTTGACCTCGTCGAAGCCGAACTCCAGTTCCCAGCGCTCGTGATAGAGCGCGACCATCTCGCGCGCGGGGAATTGCTTGTGGTCGTGGAGTTAGGTGAGCAGCGTCTGCGGTTGGAAGCCGGGACGCTCGCAGCCGATGGCGCGCACCAGCCAGCGCTCGGGTATCCCCGGATTCACCCGGCGCGTCTGGTCGGAGAGCTCCAGCTCGACCAACTCGTCGCCCTTTCCGAGCCGCTTCACGGTCCGCCAGCGAGTCTTGCCCTTGGCGCGGGTCATCCAGTGGCGATTGCGGCCCTGGTCCTCGATCGCCGAGAGGCACTTCACGGCGAGGACTCGCGGTCGACGATGCAGAGCGAGTCGTCGGAGAGCTGCGGCCACAGCTCCTCGGCCATCGTCGTCTCGCCGACGGGGTAGGGACCGAAACGGGCCGCCGCGAGCAGATGCGAGCGCAGCGCCATCAGCGTGACCACTCGCGCCTGCGGGTAGCCGCTCGCTCCGCGATCGCCAGCCGACTGGCCTCCGAAGTGAGCGCGATTGTCTGCCGAATCAAGTGTCCGCACCGTGGTGCCGTCGACGCCGTAGAGCGCGAGCCCTCGGTAACGATGCCGGTCCGCGCTCGCGTGCGCCCACGCCTGCGCACAGCGCTCGAAGAGCCAACGCATCGGCTCCTCACCGAGACGCGCTCGCGCCTGCACCGGGGCGCTCGGAACCACTGCCCGGCCGCTCTCTCCCGGCAGCGCCAGATGCAGATGGCTCACCACGCGGCTGATGCTCCAGTCGCGATAGAGCGCCATCCCCAGCACCAGCCACACCACCTGCTCGGCTGGCAGCCGCCGCTTGCGGATCGTCGCCGTGCCGGTCGCTGCCAGCGCCTCCTCGATCCAAGCGGCGTCGATACTGCTCAGCAGACGGCCAAACGACTCCGGCTCGGCGTACTGCTCGCGGACCATCGGCATGCGACCTCCTGGTCCCACCACCATGATCCCGAGGTCCGACACGCCCTGTCGAGCACCAACTGATCGGCATTGCGCCTAGCTCCGCAGCTTCACCGGCTCCGCCAGCTTCTCGCTCACCAGCCGGCCCAGCTCGGTGAACAGCTCCGCGCCGCTGCGCGTGTCGCGCCAGCTCTGCGTGTTGTCGTGCCAGCCGAAATGCCAGGCCTGCATGTTCGCGGACAGCCAGATCTGCTGCGCCGCCGAGTGGCTGTTGGCCACGAACTTCGAGCCGTCCTCGAACTCCAGGGTGAGGATGTCTCCGGCGAGATCCACCTCCAGCCCGTCCAGGTCGCGGAGCGCATCGTCGAGCTTGCGCAGCGCCTCCGCGGCGCGGCGGGCGAACTCCTTCTCATCCATGGCGCGCCAGCCTCTCCAGGGCTTCTCCGTCGATCCGCATGGTCATCCACTCCTTGAGCGGCCGGGCGCCGAGCTTCTCGTAGAACTCCACCGCCGGCGTGTTCCAGTCCAGCACCTGCCACTGGAAGCGGCCGCAACCCTCGCGCACCGCGATGCGGGCCAATTCCACCAGGAGCGCTTTGCCGATGCCGCGGCCGCGAAACTGCGGGCGCACGAAGAGGTCTTCCAGGTACAGGCCCCAGCGCCCCTGCCAGGTCGAGTAGTTGTGGAAGTAGAAGGCGAAGCCGGCAGGCGCTCCTTCCCAGTCCGCCATCAGGCAGAAGTAGCGCGGCGCGGGACCGAAGCCATCCACCAGCAGATCCGCCTCGGTGGCGACGGCCTGCTCGGGCGCCTTCTCGTATGCCGCCAGCTCGCGGATGAGCTGGAGGATCTGCGGGACGTCGCGGGGCTCCGCCTTCCGGATGACGAGCATGGCGCTCCGACATATACACTCGCCGCCGTGCCACTGCGCATCGTCAGCTACAACGTCCGCTACTTCGGGCACGCCCTGCGCGGTCTCGCCAGCACGCGCGGCAACAAGCGGGCAATCGCCGAGGCGCTCGCCTCGCTGGACCCGCCCGCCGACATCGTCTGCCTGCAGGAGGTGGAGACCATCTCCCTGCGCTCCAGCCTGATGTTCAGAAGGGCGCACGACAGCGAGACGCAGCTCGAGGCCTTCATGAGCGAGCTGGAGCCCGCCTTCGAGAAGCGCCCGCCGCCCTTCCCCTACGACGCGTTCTACTTCCGCGCGCACGTGAACCGCATCGGCAACACGCCGCTGCAGAGCATGGGCCTCGCCATGCTGGTGCACCGCTATCGCATCCGCATCGACGCGCACAACTGCGAGAGCCCGCACAACATCACCTACCACCACGTGCTCCGCTGGAAGGACCGCAAGCAGACGCGGATCTGCGCGCACATGCGCCTGATCGGCCCCGGCGGCAAGCCCTTCCACGTCTTCAACACGCACCTCTCGCTGCCCACGCCCTTCGCGCGCGAGTTCTGGACGCACTCGCAGCGGATGGGCTTCGGCATCAACCAGCTCCACGAGGCCAAGACGCTCGCCGCCTTCATCCGCCGCCACGCCGGAGAGGAGCCCTTCATCGTCTGCGGCGACTTCAACTCCCCGCCCAGCTCGCCGGTCTACCGCTACCTCACCGAGGACGTGGGGCTGGTGGGGGTGGAGAAGCAGATGGGCCTCACCAACGGCCATCCGCGCGCCTTTCCCACCGCGGGGTTCATGAACCTGCGCATGCACCTCGACCACGTCTTCTCCAGCCGCGCGGTGCACTGGCTCGATTGCGACGGAACCTGCCGCTTCGGCGACCGCACGAGCCCGTTCTGGGGCAAGAGCGACCACGTGCCGCTGATCGCCCGGTTCGACCTGTGACTCTGGACGCGGTGTGCTTCGGCGAGGCGCTCGTCGACATGCTGCCGGACCGCCGCGGACGGCTGCGCGCCTGC
>DATDMU010000423.1:0-2768 GCA_036518615.1 Myxococcales bacterium | reverse complement strand
CCGCGCAGGATGATCTCGTGCTCCTCCATCAAGAGCTGTGTCGCCCGCATGATCTTCGTCCTTTCAGAAAGCGGCGGAGCCGGTCAGCGCGCGGCCGATGGCCAGCGTGTGGATCTGATCGGTGCCTTCGTAGGTGAAGGTGGATTCGAGGTTCGCGGCATGGCGCATGACGTGGA
The DNA here is from genome assembly GCA_036518615.1 of Myxococcales bacterium. GTDB lineage: Bacteria > Myxococcota > Myxococcia > Myxococcales > 40CM-4-68-19 > 40CM-4-68-19. Next base: position 2,592 of record DATDMU010000423.1, on the reverse strand, counting down.
AGTCGCCGGCGATGCCGTTGGCGCCCAGCACGGCGCGGCAGCGGCGGGCCGCCTCCAGCGCGATGCGGCAGTTGTTGCGCTTGAGCAGGCTGGTCTGCGCGGGGTGGAGCCTGCCCGATTCCTTCAGGCGGGAGTAGTGGACCGAGAGGAGCGACGCCTTGACGACCTCGCTCGCCACGTCGGCGAGCTCGAGCTGCACCAGCTGCTTGGAGGCGAGCGGAACGCCGAACTGCGTGCGCTCCCTGGTGTAGCGCAGCGCGATCTCCAGGCACGCCCGCGCAGCGCCGAGCACTCCCCAGGCCACGCCGAAGCGGGCGTTGTCGAGGCAGCTCAAGGGCGCCTTCAGCCCCGCGGCGCCGGGCAGCCGGTTCGCCTCCGGAACGCGCGCGCCGTCGAGGACGAGCCCGCCGGTGAAGGAGGCGCGCATGGAGAGCTTCCAGGGAATGTCCTCGGCCGAATAGCCGGGCTGGCCGCGCTCCACGATGAAGCCGCGCACTCCTTCCCTGGTGCGGGCCCAGACGATGGCCAGGTGGGCGATCTGCGCGTTGGTGATCCAGAGCTTGCGGCCGCTCAGCACCCAGTCGTTGCCGTCGCGCTCGGCGTGCGTCTCCATGCTGCCGGGGTCGGAGCCGTGGTTCGGCTCGGTGAGGCCGAAGCAGCCGATCACGCGGCCAGCCGCCATCTCCGGAAGCCACTTCTGCTTCTGCTCCTCGGAGCCGTAGCGGTGGATGGCGAACATGGCGAGGCTGGTCTGCACCGAGACGAACGAGCGCAGGCCGGAGTCGCACGCCTCCAGCTCGTGGCAGGCGAGGCCGTAGGCCAGAGCGCCCATGCCGGCGCAGCCGTACCCTTCCAGGTTGGCGCCGAGCAGGCCCAGCTTCGCCAGCTCCGGCACCAGCTCCAGCGGAAAGCGGCCCTCCTCGTAGTCGGTGACGATGCGCGGCATGAAGCGGTCCTTCACGATGCGCCGCACGCTCTGGCGCACCTGCCGTTCCTCGTCCATGAGGAGGCCGTCCCAGCCGATGAGCTGCTCCAGGTCCAGGGTGTCAGTTTCCATGGTTCTCCTCAGCCCGCCTTCGCGCGCCCGGTGAGCTGCCGGTAGCGCAACGCCCCGAGCAGCGCGGCGCCGATTGCGCCTGCGAATTGCGCCTGCGGATGCGGCCGCAGCTCCACCTGCACCTTCCGCTTCTCCGCTCCGAACTCCGCCGATAGCGCGCTCACCAGCCCCGCGTCCAGCGCCAGGCCGCCGGTGAGCGCGATGACTCCCTCCACCTTGGCCGAGCCGACCAGCCGGGCCAGCCGCACCGCGATGCCCTGGTGGATTCCCATCAGGATGTCGGCCGCGGCCACGCCGCGGGAGACGAGGTTGATGACGTCGGTCTCGGAGAGCACCGCGCAGACGCTCGACACCTGCTCGGGGGCGGTGGCCGTCTGCGAGAGCGCGCCCACGTCTTCGAGTGGCACCCCCAGGTAGCGCGCCACGTTCTCGAGGAACTGCCCGGTGCCGCTGGCGCACTGGCTGGTCATGCGCACGCCGAGGACGCGGGCGCGGGTGTCCATGCGGATGGCGCGGGCGTGGAGCGCCCCCATGTCCAGCGCTCCGGCAGCGTCGGGAACCAGGAGCAGCGCGCCGCGCGCGTGCGCCGTCATGCTGTAGAAGTGGCCGGTGCGGAAGGGGACGCCGTCGCCGTCGCCGGTGGAGGCCACGTAGCGAAGCTGCTCCGGCCTGACGCCGGCGCGCTCGCAGGCCTCGCGGAAGGCGGCGCGGGAGACCTCGATCACCGCGCGGCGGCGGATGCGCTGCGTGACCGTGGTCAGGACCCTGCCGTCGCCGCCGTCGCTCTCGACGATGGCCACCTTCACCGACGAGGCGCCCACGTCCACTCCGGCGGTGAACCCGCGCTCGCCGGCGGGGCCCGGGGGTGGAAGATCGAAGGAGGCCGGCTGCTCGTGGACGGGCTCCTCGTGGTGCTGGAGGTTCGAGACCTTGAGCAGCGGCGCCTTGACCTTGACCGGCGCGCGCGCGGGCTGGGCCGCGGCGGCGGCGGTGGCCTCGAGGAAGCGCGGCTGCGGGTACTTCTTGCCGGCGCGCAGGTCGTCGAGGGCGAACAGCGAGGCGCCGAGCGCGCCCATGTAGATGGAGTCGGCGTGGATGTTGATGGTCAGGTCGTTGCCGAAGCTCTCCCGCACCAGCTCGTCGAGCAGCTTGACCACCGCCGGGTTCTTGCTCACGCCGCCGGTGAAGGTGAACTGGTCCTTCACTCCGCCCGCCCGCGAGAGAAGGGACAGCGCGCGAAGCACGATGGCGCGGTGCAGCCCGAGCAGGATGTCCTCGCGCCGCTCGCCCAGCGCCAGGCGGTCGCGCAGCTCGGCGCCGGCGAACACCGTGCAGGTGGAGTTCACCCGCACCGTGCGCTTCGCCTGCAGCGCCAGAGGACCCAGCTCGTGCAGGCCGAGGCCCAGCTCGTCGGCGATGTAGCCGAGGTAGCGGCCGCAGCCCGCCGCGCAGCGGTCGTTCATCTGGAAGGCGGTGACCACGCCGCCCTCGTCCACCTGGATGGCCTTGGTGTCCTGCCCGCCGATGTCCAGCAC
>DATDMU010000422.1:0-18906 GCA_036518615.1 Myxococcales bacterium | reverse complement strand
CTCACGCGCAAGGATGCGCTGGAGAACGCCGACGTCGTGCTCATCGCCGGCACTCCGCTCGACTTCCGCCTCGGCTACGGCAGCGGCATCGGCGAGGGCGCCCGGATCATCCAGGTCGACTCGGACGCATCGGAGATCGGCCGCAACCGCGCGGTGGACATCGGCATCATCGGCGACTCGCGCAGCGTGCTCGCGCAGCTCTCCTCCGCGGCGGCGGGCAAGCCGCGCACCGCGCAGTGGCTCGCGGCGCTGCGGGAAAAGGAGGTGGCCAAGGCGGCGCGGCAGGCGGCGTTCGAAACCTCCGACCAGGTCCCCATCCATCACTTCCGGCTGGCGAAGGAGCTCGACAAGGTGGCGCACGCTGCCGGCGACAGCATGTTCGTGGCCGACGGCGGCAACTGGGTCGCCATCGCCGCCAAGGTCATCCGCCTGCGCAAGCCGGGGCGCTGGCTCGACCCGGGGCCGCTCGGCTGCCTGGGCGTGGGCGCGCCCTTCGCCATCGCGGCGAAGCTGCTCCACCGCGACCGGCCGGTCTTCGTCATCCAGGGAGACGGCTCGTTCGGGTTCAACGGAATGGATTTCGACACCGCGCTGCGCTTCAGGCTGCCCATGGTGGTGGTGGTGGGAAACGACGCCGCCTGGGGGCAGATCCGGCTCCCTCAAGTCCAGCTCTTCGGGCCGGAGAAGAGCCCCGCCACCACGCTTGCAAGGACGCGCTACGACAAGGTGGTCGAGGCGCTGGGCGGCCACGGCGAGCTCGTCACCGAGCCCGCGCAGATCCGGCCCGCCCTGGAGCGCGCGGTGGCCTCGGGCACCGTGGCCTGCGTCAACGTCATGCTCGACCCGGAGGCGCCCGCGGCGAGCGGCGCGCAAGGCTATGCGATCTGAAGACGCGGCCGCGCTCGCCCTCGATCGCGCAAAGGCATTCCTTCTCGTCGTCGACGTGCAGGACAGGCTCGCCACCGCCATGCCGAAGGCCGCCCTCGCGGAGCTGGAGAAGAACGCGGCGGTGCTCATCCGCGCGGCGCGGCGGCTGGGGCTGCCGGTGGTCGCCACCGAGCAGTACCCCAAGGGCCTCGGCCGCACCGTGCCCGCCCTGCGCGAGCTGCTCCCGGATGCGCCGATGGAAAAGCTGGAGTTCTCCTGCGCCGCGGCGAAGCCGGTGGCGCGGCACATCGCAGAAACCGGACGCAGGCAGGCCATCGTGGCGGGCATGGAGGCCCACGTCTGCGTCTTCCAGACCGTGCGCGATCTCCTGGCCGGCGGCTTCTCCGTCTTCCTCGCGCAGGACGCGGTGATCTCGCGCAGCGAGGGGAACCGCGCCGTGGGGCTGCGACTCTGCGAGAAGGCGGGCGCCACCCTCACCAGCACCGAGGCCGTGCTCTTCGACCTTCTCGGCGTCGCCGGCACGCCGGAATTCAAGGAGCTCGCGCCGTTGATCAAGTAGCGCTGTTGCGCCGCGCTGCGGTCCGTGAAATCGTTCATGCCCACACCATGACGAACGCAGACCAGACGCAGGACGAAGAAGCCCGGGAGCCGCCGCTCGGCGCAGTGCTCGACTTCATGCGCCTGCTCTGGGCGGTGGATCACGCGCTGCAGTCGGCATCCAAGCGCATGGAGGCGAGCTTCGGCGTGACCGGCCCGCAGCGGCTGGTGCTGCGCATCGTGGGGCGATTTCCCGGCATTGCGGCGGGCAGGGTGGCGGAGATCCTCCACGTCCACCCGAGCACGCTCACCGGCATCCTCAAGCGCCTGGAGGCGCGCGGCATGCTGCAGCGCAGGTCGGACCCGCGCGACGCGCGCCGCGCCCTCTTCGCCCTCACCGCCAAGGGCCGCAAGCTCGACACGGTGCGCACCGGCGCGGTGGAGCTGGCGGTGCGCCGCGTGCTCTCGCGCGAGCCCGGGAAGGTGGCGGCGACGCAGGAGGTCCTCGCGGCGTTGTCGGAGGAGCTGGACGCAGGGGTGCGCTGAAGAGCCCGGTTCGGGTTCGATCCGCGAGCCGGTCAGCCCCGCTGGCCGAAGCCGAGCAGCTCTTTGCGTGAGTCGCCGCTCCTCGCCACGCGGATGTCGTCGGGGCCGGGCGGCCTGCCGATGCAGCCGCGGCTGAACCTGCGAACCACCCGATCCGCGAGCACGATGGAGACGAGGAACGGCACCACCGCCGACGCGACCGCCGCGGCGATGAGCGCGGCCTTGTGCGGCCCCGGCGCGATCAGCGCCTTGCGCCAGAGGAAGAGCGCGAGCACGAGGCCGAGGAGGATGCCCCAGAAGGCGATCAGCATGCCGGTGCGCGCGCCGTAGTAGCCGCGGATCGCCGAGGAGAGCTCCTTGTCGCGCAGGAAGGTCCTGCGGCCCTGCGGCTGCGCCACGTCGATGAGCGCGTGTCCCGGCCCGCAGTGAGGGCAGTCGCGCCCTCCCGACCAGGTGCGGCGGCAGATGGGACAGATCTTCAGCACGGCTCGCCTATGTTAGATCGCCCCCCATGCCGAAGAGCTTCGATTTCTTCTACGACCTCTCCTCGCCCTACAGCTACCTCGCCTCGACCCAGCTCGCCGGCATCGAAGAGCGCACCGGTGCGCGCGCGCTCCTCTTGCCCATCACGCTCGGCGGGCTGCGCAAGTTCACCGGCCACCAGATGCCGCCCGAGTCGCAGCTCCGCTACATGAGCGAGGACACGGCGCGCTGGGCGCGCCAGTACGGCGTCTCCATGCAGATCCCCTCGGCTTTTCCGGTGAGCACCATCCAGCCGCTGCGCGCCTGCATCGCCGCCGACCGCGCCGGCCACGGCGCTGCGGCCATGCACGCGCTCTTCCGCGCCTACTGGGTCGAGGGGCAGGACATCTCCAATCCAGCGGTGATCGAGCGCGCGCTGACCACGGCCGGCCTCGACGGCAGCGCGCTGGTCGCGGCCACGCAGCAGCAGGAGATCAAGGACGCGCTCCGGCGCAATACCGAGCTGGCGCTTTCGCGCGGGGTGTTCGGGGTGCCCACCATCTTCGTCGGCGAGCGCAGCTTCTGGGGGAACGACCGCCTGCAATTCGTCGAGCGGGAGCTCCGGGCGGTCGAGTAAGGATCCGGAGCGGATCCCGGAACGGCGCCCCGGTCCAGGAGACCTGCTGCTCCTGAACCGGGGCGGTGGTCCAACGAACTAGAGCGACTTCAGGTACTGCACGAGATCCGCCTGCTGAGAGGCGGAGAGACCGAGGGACATCCGCGTGTTGTAGGTGCTCACGACGGCGTCCAGGGTGGCAGCCGTTCCGTTGTGGAAGTACGGCGGGTGCTGCCAGACGCCCTTCAGGGGAGCGGTCCGATACTGCTTGGTCGCGCTGCGCGACGCGTAGCTCGGCGCTCCGTTCGGCTCCGGCTCGCCCATCGAGTCGCTGGGCGGATGCAGGCGGGTGTTGGCGTCGGTGAACTCGGGACCGCTGTGGCACGACGCGCACTTGGCCTGGAAGGTGGCCTGCCCGCGCGTTGCGGCCGCGGCGTCGAAGCTACCCGCCGGGGGCGTCGGAGCGGGAAGCGAGAGCTGGTAGGCCTGCAGGCCGGCCAGTTTGCTGCTGACCTGGTCGTCGGTGCCGTTGGTGACGTTGATGCCCAGGCGCGGCTCGGAGAACGACCCGTGACCGCCCATCTGGGTGACGCCCACATAGCGATTCCAGTATTCGATGTTGTCGCCGTCGCCGGTCACCGTGATCTTGTTGATGCCCTGCAGCCCATACGCAGGGGGAATGACCGCAGGGCCGTTGAGGTGGTCGAAGTTGTTGCGCGGGTCGTACTTGCCGGGGCCCCACGACTTCAAGACAGCCTGGGTCGCGGCGTCCGAAGCGAGCGCCGGCGACAGCGCGACGATCGCGCCCACGTTGAGATCATGGTTGGGCCAGCCGTCGAGGCGCTTGCCGACGCCCTTGGCAAAGGAGTCGTCGACGGTGGAATGGCAGAGCGCGCAGGTGAAGCCGACGCGCGTCACCGTGTCCTTGCCGTTGACGGAAGCGACCGTCCCCTGGACGCCGACGACGGCGTTGAGCTTCACCAACGCAACGGTGGTGGCGGGATCCTTGAGGCTGACCGTGCCGTTCTGGATGCCCGCGACCACGGAGGCAGGCAGGGCCTCCGAATCCACCTTGAGGCCTACGCTCAGCGCGGTCGTGGGATCCACCGACGAGACCACCTGCTCCATGTGCAGGGCGTCGGTCCACTTGGTCTCGTCGCCGAAGGTGTCGAAGCGGAAGGTCTGCTGGCCGCTCGCGATGAGCTTTGCGTTGTCGTTGCCGCCGCAGGCCGCGAGCCCTCCCGCGACGAGGCAAGAGAGCCCCGCCTGGAAGAGCAGGCGCCGCAAGCGCAGCCCCGCACAGGCCGACGGCCTGGGGTCGAATCGTGTCGACGTCTTGGTGATGCCGGTGGCACTCATGTTTCCATCTCCTTCCGTGTCCCAAATTAGGTATTGGACAAGCCTTGTGTGTTGCCAGGTGGGCAGGCGGCGCTACGGATGTGGGGGGACTCGGCTCATCGATCTCGAGCGAGCCGGGCTGCGGCTCCTCCTTCCTGACTCGCGCGATAGAGCGCAGGGAACCGAAAAGGTGCCCGCGCGGGAACCTTGGAACCCCAACGGACTCTGCAGCTCAATGCTGGCAATGCGCGCAGTAATGCGTCGCGCGCCGGATTGTCTTGCCATGGACAGGCCAGCCGCAAACCAGGCAAGGCTTCCCCACCCGCCCATAGACCCACAGCCGCTCCCCGGACAAGGCCGGCCGCGAGGTGCGTGGCCCCTGCGTACGGTTGCGCAGGAGAAGCGACCGGCAGCGATCGATGAGCGCGGAGAGCGCTTCGTCGTCGAGGGAGCCTACCGTCCGGTACGGATCGCGCCGCTCGAGGAAGAGCGCCTCGCACTTGATCACGTTGCCGACCCCGGCCATCGCCGACTGATCGAGGAGCGCCTCTTCCAGGGTGGCGCCGGGGCGCGCGCGAATGCGGCGGAGGGCCTCGCCCGCGTCGAACGCGTCCGCGGTGGCGTCCGGGCCCAGGTCGGAAAGGCGCTCCTCCCGCAGCCACTCGACGATCGGCGCCGCGAAGCAGACCGCGACGAAGCCGTTGTCCGCGTGCAATTCCACGCGACTCTGGAAGGCGGGCCTGCGCCACTTCTCGCCTTCGCGGTAGAGATGCCACGACCCGTGCAGCATCAGATGGGTGCGCAGGGTCCGGCCGTTCCCGAACTGCACGAGGAGGTTCTTGCCGCGGGCGACCACGTCGAGGATGCGCTCGCCCACGGGTCCGCGCCCCAGCTTCTCGCTGCGGAAGCGGGTCACGCGCGCGCCCTGCAGCGCCTTGCGCAGGGTGGTGGCGGCGCGGAAGATGGTGTCGCCTTCAGGCATCGTCCGCCTCGGCGGCGTCCTCGCTTTCGGCCGCGGGCAGGTCGCGTCCGGCCGGCGCCCGCTTGAGGTAGCCCTTGATCCCGGCGGTGAAGCCGGCCGCCTTCAGCTCCGGGGCGAGCCGCGCCGCGTTCACGTCCTCTCCGTCCACGCGCGCGATCAGGAGCGCCTTGCGCCGGCCCTCGTCCACCAGCGCGGCGAGCGCCCTCGCGAGAGCGCGCGCACACTGCCCGCGCGCGGGCTCGTCCTCCGGCAGGAAGGTGCGCAGGTTGTGCTCGCCGCGCCCCAGCCATCCGATCAGCGCGCCGTCGTGCAACACCACCTGCGCACCCGCCGCGCGCTGCGCCCGCGATTCGCCGTCCTCCCCCTTGCGCGGCCAGGGCAGGGTGGCCCCGTACGGGTTCGCGGGATCGGTGGCGGCGATCACCAGCGTGAGCGGCTCCGCTGCCGGCTGGCGGAAACTGCGCAGCCGGTCCTCCGCGCCCGGCACCGCGAACTGCGCGCCGCCCAGCCCCGCGACGAAGTATCCGCGGCGCGCGCGCCCGCCCTCCTCCATCACCTTGAGCACCGGATAGACCGCCGCGAAACCGCCCGCCACGTCCTCCGCGTGCACCGTCTCGCGGGTCACGATGCCATGCCGGGCGAGCAGCGCCTGGGCCAGTGCGGCAGCGCGCTCGGCGGGCGTGCCGGAGGGCGCGGGCAGAAGCGACCAGCGCCCTTCGCTCCCGGGGGGGCCGATGCGCCGCGAGCGGAACGGCCGCCCGAAGTGCGCGGCGCGGTGCTCCTTCGGCTCGCCGCGCAGGTACGAGCGCAGCGGCGCGAGCGTGTCGTTGGTCACCTCGCCGGCCCAGACCAGGTCCCAGAGCGCCTTGAGCAGGTCCGCGGGGAACGCTCCGGTCTGCGCCGCCAGATCCGCGAAGAAGGAAGCGCCGCGCCTGCGCAGCTCCGCCCGGAGCTTCTCGCACAGCTCGCCGGGCGCCTTCGCGGGCGGCGGCGCCAGCAGGCGGTAGTGGTCGGTCAGGTACAAGGCCACCCTGCCGTCGCGGCTTCCCAGCGGCCCGACCCCGCGCCAGATCAACTCGCCGGCGGAGAAGAGCACGTCCAGGTCGCCCGGGCGCAGCGGCTGGATCCGCGCAGCAAGCACCTCGCGCTCCAGCGCGCTCGCGACCAGCGGCGCGCCCTGGAGCTGCTCCACCGCGGAGAGCAGCGCATCGAGCCCGCGCCGCGGCCGCGAGAGCCCCTGCCAGTCGGCGAGGAACCGGGCCAGCGCAGAGGGCTCCACCGGCTCCACCTGCTTGCGCAGCCTCGCCAGGGAGCGTCGCTTGAGCGACTTGAGCACCTCCGCGTCCACCCATTCGCGCCCGCGGCCTCCGGGAAGGAACTCGCCCTCCAGCACCCGGTCCTGCGCGAGGAGCCGCTCGAGCGCGGCGTGCACCACCGCGGTGCCCACGCCCCAGCGGGCGGCCAGATCCTCTGCCCGGAAGGGTCCGTGGGTGCGCGCCCAGCGCGACACCAGATCGCCCAGCGGGTCCTTCACCGGCTCGAGAAGCTCGCGCGGCAGGCCGGGCGGCGGGGGAATGCCGAGCCCGTCGCGCACGCGGGCGGCATCCTCCGCCGCCACCCAGCGCGTCTCGCCGGCGAGCGTCACCGGAAAGGCGCGCCGCTGCGCCGCCAGCTCGTCCAGCGGGAGCACGCCGTCGAAGCGCTGGCGCGCCTCCGCCTCGGAGAGGTCGCCGAGCTGCAGGAGCAGATCGTGCAGGCCGTCGAGGCCGTGGGCCGGGCGGAGGAGCCGCTGCGCGCCGAGCTCGTGCTGCTCGATGGCATCTGCGTCGAGCAGCTCGCGCAGCTCCGCCTCGCCGAGCAGCTCGCGAAGCTGCGCCTGGTCCACCGAGAGCGCCTGCGCGCGCCGCTCCGCCAGCGGCGCGTCGCCGTCGTAGATGAAGTTCGCGACGTAGGAGAAGAGCAGCGAGGAGGCGAACGGCGACGGCGTCCGCGAGTCCACCGTCACCACCCGCAGCCGGCGGTCCTGCACCCGCCGCAGCGTCTCTTGCAGCCCGGGCAGGTCGAACACGTCGCGCAGGCACTCCCGGTAGGTCTCGAGCAGGAGCGGGAAGCTTCCGTAGCGCGAGGCCACCTGGAGCAGGTCGCGGGCGCGCTTGCGCTGCGCCCACAGCGGACTGCGCCTGCCGGGGTGGCGCCGCGGCAGGAGCAGCGCGCGGGCGGCGTTCTCCCGGAAGCGCGCCGCGAACAGCGAGGTGGTGCCCAGCGCCTGCACCACCAGGTCTTCCACCTCCTCGGCCCGGGGAAAGAACAGCTCCACCTCCGGCGGCGCGTCGGCTTCCGGCACGCGGAAGACCATGCCGTCGTCGCTCCACAGCGTCTCCACTTCCAGCCCGCGATCGGCCTCGATGCGCCGCACCACCGCGGTGGTCCAGGGCGCGTGGACGCGGGCGCCGAAGGGCGTGAGCACGCAGACGCGGAAGTCGCCCATGTCGTCGACGTAGCGCTCGACGATCACCGTCTCGTCGCTGGGCACCTCGCCGGTGGCGTCGGCCTGGTCGTGCAGGTAGTCGAGCAGGTTGCGCGCGGCGCGCTCGTCGAGCCCGTCCGCGCGCAGGCGCTGCAGCGCCCTGGCCTTCGGCGCCCGCGAAAGCTCGCGCGAGAGCCTGCCCACGTGCATGCCGAATTCCAGCGGACGGCCGGGGCGGTCGCCGTGCCAGAACGGCATCTTCCCGGGCTGGCCCGGCGCCGGGCTGACCATCACCTTGTCCTGGGTGATCTCCTCGATGCGCCAGGACGACGCGCCGAGGACGAACACGTCGCCCTCGCGCGATTCGAACACCATCTCCTCGTCCAGCTCGCCAACCCGGCGTTGCTTTCCGTCGCCGGTGGCGAGAAAGACGCCGTAGAGGCCGCGGTCGGGAATGGTGCCGGCGTTGGCCACCGCGACCCGCGCCGCCCCTTCGCGGGCGCGCAGCGTGCCGGCGATGCGGTCCCAGGTGAGGCGCGGCCGCAGCTCGGCGAACTCGTCCGACGGATAGCGGCCGGAGAGCATGTCGAGCACGCCTTCGAAGGAGGCGCGGGGCAGGTCGGCGAAGGGCGCCGCCCGCCGCGCGAGCGAAAAGACGTCGTCCACCTTCCACACGCCCTCCGACGCGATGGCGACGATCTGCTGCGCGAGCACGTCCAGCGGATTGCGCGGGTAGAAGGTCTCCTCCACCTGGCCGAGCGCCATGCCCGCCGCCGCAGCAGCGCTGCAGAGCAGGTCGCCCCGGTGCTTGGGAAAGACCACGCCGCGGGGCACTCCGCCGACGTGGTGGGAGGCGCGGCCGATGCGCTGCAGCCCCGAGGCGATCGAGGGCGGCGACTCGATCTGCACGACCAGGTCCACCGCGCCCATGTCGATGCCCAGCTCCAGCGACGAGGTGGCGACGATGGCGGGCAGGGCGCCGCGCTTGAGCCGGTCCTCCATCTCCTGCCGCTTGTCGCGCGCCACCGACCCGTGGTGGGCGAGCGCCACCTCCTCTTTGGCAAGCTCGTTGAGCGCGCCCGCGAGCCGCTCCGCGAGCCTGCGCGAGTTGACGAAGATCATCGTCGAGCGGTGCGCGCGGATCAGCTCCAGCAGGCGCGGATGGATGGAGGGCCAGATGCTGCGGCGCTGCGGCCCCTGCGAGGCGGCGCCCGAGGGCAGCTCGGGGTCCAGTTCGCCCAGCCTGGACATGTCCTCGACCGGCACCTCCACCCGCACCTCGAGCTGCCGCTTCGACCCGGCGTCCACGATGGTGACCGGCCGCGCCTTCCACTTCCTGCCCGAGGGCTCGCCGCCGCCGAGCAGCCGCGCCACCTCGTCGAGCGGCCGCTGCGTGGCGGAGAGCCCGATGCGCTGCAGGTCGCGCTGCGCCAGCCACTGCAGCCGCTCCAGCGACACGAACAGGTGCGCGCCGCGCTTGGTGGCGACCAGCGAATGGATCTCGTCCACGATCACCGTCTCGACGCTGCGGAGGACCTCGCGCGCCTGCGAGGTGAGCATCAGATAGAGCGACTCCGGTGTCGTGATCAGGATGTCAGGGGGGGCCCGCAACATTTGCGCCCGCTCGCTCGCGGGGGTGTCGCCCGTGCGGATGCCCACCGCGGGCAGGTGCAGGGCGCCGCCCCGCTGCGCAATCCCCGCGAGAGGGGCGCGCAGGTTGCGCTCCACGTCGACCGCCAACGCCTTCAAGGGTGAAACGTACACCACGCGACAACGGGCTTTTTTGCTCGGTGGTTCGGTGAACATCAGGCGGTCGATGGCCGTCAGAAAGGCTGCCAGCGTCTTGCCTGAGCCGGTGGGCGCGAGCAGAAGGGTCGACTGACCCGCCAGGATCGGCGGCCAGCCGAGGGCCTGTGCGCGTGTGGGGGAGGGAAACGACCCCTCGAACCAGCGGGTTACGGGTTCATGAAAAACGGGGCTGGGCGGCACCGAAATCCGTCCCCGGGCGTCTAAGACAACGAGGGGATCGAGGCTGATAACGACACACTTCGAAATGCGCAACACCGGCCCGCGTTGTGCATCTCAGGAATGCAAGAACAGGCGGGCTGTTAGGCCGGATCGAGAAGAGATGAGAGAGCTTGCAGGGTTGTCCAGGGGACGAGAGGAAACGACCGATGCCGCGTGACCGCAGTGAATTCGACGATCTTGCGCCGCTGATCAAGTTGATCCGCGCGCATCCGCCGTTCGATCGCGAGACGGAGCTCGTGGTCACGCGGAAGGCGCGCAAGAACAACAAGCGCGCGCAGGAGCAGCTCGTGGTGCACAACCTGAGCCTCGTCATCTCGGTCGCGCGCAAGTTCATGGGGCGCGGCGTGAGGCTCGAGGACCTGGTCCAGGAGGGCAACTACGGGCTCCTCAAGGCCATCGAGCATTTCGACCCGGAGAAGGGCAACCGCTTCAGCACCTACGCGGTGTGGTGGATCCGCGCGTACATCACGCGCTGCCTGAAGGACGGCCCGTCCGCGGTGCGGAGGACCATGCCCAACGGCGGCCTGCCTCCGCGCGACATCTCGCTGGAGGAGACGCTGGGAACCGACGGCGACAGCGACGCAACCCACCTCGATCGCCTCGCCGACGAGGGGCCGGGGCCGGACGCCCAGCTCCTGCGCGCCGAGCAGAACGAGAACGTGCGCAGCGCGCTCGGCAAGGTGCGCAAGCGCATGGGTGAGCTGGCCTGGGACATCTTGAGTGACCGCCTGACGCAGGACGACCCCCGCACGCTGGAGGATCTCGGCAAGGAATGGGGCCTCTCGCGCGAGCGGGTGCGGCAGGTGGAGAAGAGCACGCGGAACTTCCTCAGCCGCTATTTGTCGGACTTCGACGAGGCGGCGTAAGCGGACGATCAGGAAGCGAGAAGCGACGTCGAAGGGCGCTGGACCTCCGGGTTCCGCGCCCTTCGCGTATGCGCTTCCTGCTCCCCCGGACCGCGGGTTAACCTGTGCGGCCATGCGCCGCCTCGCTCTCCTCCTCGTCCTGGCTGCCGCCTGCGCGCACGGTCCACGCCCGATCGTCCCGTCCGAATGGCACGAGCTGCGCACCGAGCACTTCACCCTGCGCACCGACCTGCCGCTCGAAGACGCGCGGCGCACCGCGGTGGACCTCGAGGAGGTCCGGCAGGGTCTTCTCGCCGCCGGGTGGCATGCGGCCAAGGTGAGTCCTGGACGCACCCAGGTGATCGAGCTGGCGAGCGATCGCGAGATGCAGGAGTACGCGATCAAGGGCCTGGAAGGATTCGTCACCGGCGATGCCTTCAACGAGCCGATCATGGTCATCAACGGCTCGCAGGACGCGCACGACCAGAGGTTCCTCAAGCACGAGCTGGCGCACGTGATCACCAACGGGTTTCTGGTGCGCAATCCGCGCTGGGTGGCGGAGGGGATCGCCTGCTACCTGGAGACGCTCCACTTCGACCGCCGGCGCGGGGAGCTGGAGGTGGGAGATCTGGAGCCGAACCGGCTGCGGTTCCTGAAGGAGCGCCCGCCGCCCAGCTACTGGTCGGTGATACGGACGGGCCGCGAGGCAGAGCAGATGTCGGCGGAGGACGGGTACGCCTTCGAGACGGGAGCATGGATCCTGGTGCACTGGCTCGTGGACACCCGGACCCGGGCGTTCGATTCGATGCTCGCGCGGCTCGCCCGCGGCGAAGACCAGTACTACGCGTTCTCCGCGGAGTTTCCGGATCTGACGGAAGCCAGCATCAAGCAGGGCATCGACGCGTACTTCAAGGCCGGGAAGATCTCGGTGCGGTACGCTCCGGCGCCGCGCTGGAAGGGAGAGGTCGCCGAGCGCGCGCTCGCCGCCGGCGAGGTCTACGCGGTGCTGGCGGATCTGCAGCGCATCTCCCCGGGGTATCCGAAGACGCCGGAGCGCGCGGGGCGGCTGCAGTCGCTTCTCGCGACCGCGCTGCAGGAGGACCCTGGCAATCCCCTGGCGCTGCAGTTGTCCGGAGGAGGCGACGCTTCGCTCGCCACGCGGCTGCACCCCGAGGACTGGCGCGCCTGGGTGCTGGTGGGCGACCGCAACCCCGGCGATCACGCCGCGGTGGAGAAGGCCGCGCAGCTCGCGCCCGACGATCCCGGCGTGCTCATGCGCCTCGCCTGGGCGCGGGAAAACCAGGGCGACCGCCGCGGCGCGCTCGAGAATGCAACGCGCGCGCTGGAGCTCGCGCCGGGCAGATCCGACGTGCTCGACACTCTCGCCCACATGCAAGCGGCGGACGGCAGATGCAACGAGGCGGCAGCGACCGAACAGCACGCCATCGACGTCCTGCCCGACGGCGCGTCGCCTTCGACGCTGCGCAAGCGCGCCGCCCAGCTCGACACGGCCTGCATGAAGCAGGCAGCGGTGGTGGAGCGGTCGGTGATGGGCTCGCTGGTCCTGCGATCGTGCAATGCGCAGAAGCCGCGGCTGGGCAGGCGCGACAAGGTCCGCGGCGCCATCGCCGCAAAGTTCGTCATCGGCGAGGACGGCGCGGTCTCCTCCGTCGAGGTCACCGGGGATGCCTCGCGAAGCGCGCTCGCCGCCGTGCGCAAGTACGTGGAGAGCTGCACCTACGAGCCGCTGCAGATGGACGGCAAGCCCGTGCGCACCGAAGCCGAAGTAAAGTTCCAGTTCGAGCCATGAAACACATCGCGCTCCTCTCGCTCCTGCTCGCCGCCTGCGCGCACGCGCCGGCCGCCGAAGATCCGGAAGTGGCCGCATTCGAGACCCACCGCGCCGAGGCGGCGGAAGGGCAGACGGCGCCCGTGCGCAAGTCGTGCCGCGGGAAAGGCCCGCGCCTGCCCCAGGGCGAGAGCATCGACGGCGTCGTGCACGCCGCCTATCTGGTCGGCGCCGACGGGAAGGTCAGCGACGTGAAGGTCACCGGGCACGCCTCGCCCGCGGCGCTCAAGGCCATCGGCCGCTACGTCGCGAGCTGCACCTACAAGCCCGCGCTGCGCGACGGCAAGCCCGTGGCGGTGCGCTGGCGCGGGGACCTCGACTTCACCAGGGCTCGCGAGCGCCGATGAAGCCGTAGGGATAGCCCCACGCGGGCAGGCTCACCTCGTCCAGATCCTTCATCTCCTGCGCGCCGAGCTTCAGTTCCGCCGCGCGAAGGTTCTCGGTCAACTGCTCCACCGTCCGCGCCCCGACGATGACGCTCGAGACCTCGGGCTTCGCCAGCAGCCACGCGAGCGCGACGGATGCAGGCGAGGTGCCGCGTCGCCGGGCGAGGTCGAGCACCTTGTCCAGCGTGCGCCAGTTCTGGTCGGTTGCCGTCACCGCCCAGGAATCCTGCCACTCCGCGAGCCGGGTGCCGCGCGGCGGCGGCTCGCCCTTGCGGTACTTGCCGCTGAGGAAGCCTCGGGCGAGCGGGCTCCAGACCAGCACCCCGAGGCCGAAGGCGCGGGCAGCCGGAATCAGCTCGCGCTCCGCGTCCCGGGCGGCGAGGTTCCACTGCAGCTGGACGCCTTCGTAGCGGGCGAGGCCGTGCTTGTCGGCCGCCCAGAGCGATTCGGTGAGCCGGTAGCCGGTGTAGTTCGAGCAGCCGACGTAGCGGACCTTCCCGGCCTTCACCAGATCGTCGAGGGCGCGCAGCGTCTCCTCGATCGGCACGCTGCGATCCTGCATGTGCACCTGGTAGAGATCGATGTAGTCGGTGCAGAGCCGGCGCAGCGACTCTTCGCAATTCCAGACGATGCTCTTGCGCGAAAGTCCCGACTCGTTGGGGTGCATGGGCGCGGTGCCGCCCAGGGTGGGAAAGCGGCACTTCGTGGCGAGCGTGATCGCGTGGCGGCGGCCCTTCATCCATTGGCCGAGCAGCTCTTCGCTGCGCCCTTCGCTGTAGCCGTTGGCGGTATCCACCGTGTCGATGCCGGCGGCGAGCGCAGCATCGAAGACCCGCCGCGCCTCCCCGTCGTCGGAGTGGACCCCTTTCA
This sequence comes from Myxococcales bacterium, assembly GCA_036518615.1. Lineage (GTDB taxonomy): Bacteria > Myxococcota > Myxococcia > Myxococcales > 40CM-4-68-19 > 40CM-4-68-19. The sequence continues at coordinate 5,092 of DATDMU010000422.1, read as the reverse complement.
TGAATCCCCTCGCCTCGCCGAAGGTCATCGCTCCGAGGCTCAGCGCGGTGACGCGCAGGCCGCTCTTTCCGAACTGGCGGTATTCCATCGCTTCCTCCCTCGCGGCTCGCGTGCTAGCAGGAGCGTTCGATGCCCGGGCCCGGCCAGGCGGTTCTGCCGCAGGAGGACCAGGCGGCGCTCGCGGTCGAGGGCCGCCTGCTCGGCGTCGCCCAGCAGTTCGACGGCGCGATTCGCGAGCGGGTCACGCGGCTCCTCTTCGCCGCGGCGGAGGCGATCCTCAAGCTGGCCGACCTGGACCTGGTGCGGCACGAGGCGGACGAGGAGCGGGGCGGACACACGCTCGCGCTCTGGGAAGAGCTGGCGCCGGTGATGGGCAGCACCGTCCAGCACGTCAACGAGGTGATCGCGAACGCCACCGAGCAGTTCCCGCCCGACGACGCAGAGGACGCCGCCGGCGACCTCGATGCCGCCTTCGCTCCCGGCGCCGGCGCGCCGCCGCGCGAGGCGCCCGCCCGCAGCACGGAGGAGGAGATCGCCCAGCTCGCGGCCGCGGTCTGCTCGGGCATGCGCCGCGACGTGGCCCGGCTGGGAGAGCGGCTGCGCAACCCCACCGTGATGGGCGACGCGTGGATGCTCATCCAGGACCTGCTCGAGTTCCGCGGGCGGGTGCGCGCCGCGCTCGGCGAGCTGATCTACCAAGTGTGCAGCTTCGTCGCCGAGGTGGACCGGCAGGAGGTCATCCCCGGCTACCTCGCCGATCTGGAGGCGAGCCTCACCGTGCGGCAGGCCACCGCGAACCTGGCCTTCCTCTTCCGCGGCCACGCGCGCAGGGTGGCCTCGGCGGACGGCGCGCGCATCGGCGCGGCGCTGCAGGACGCGCTCAAGGACCTGCACTCCTTCTCGCGCACGCGGGCGCTGCCGCAGCTGCGCACCAGCGACAAGCGCATCTTCCTCGAGGCGCGGGCGGCCCTGCACCGGCTGTCGAAGCAGAGCCCTCCTTCCGCGCTGGAGATCAGGCAGGGAGTCGAGAACCTGGCCCGCTTCCTCGACTCCATGTCGGTGGTCTCGCGCCGCGAGAACCTGAGATTGCACGATCGCGCCCGCCTCGCCCGGGCCGGCAGGCACGTGGAGGTGGCGCAGCTCGAGCTGGAGACTCCGGAGCGCGCGCGGGAGGAGCTGATCCTCGCCGTGCGCGCCGCCTCGGCGCTCTACGGCCGCGACGCGCAGCTCGACGCGTACCTGCGCGCACAGCGCCACTTTCCGGTGGAGTGGCTTCACGATCCGGAGATCGCCATCGAGCTGGAGCGCTTCGCGGCGCTGCTCGCGGGCATCGCGCCGCCTTGACGGCAGGCGCCGGGTAGAGGAGAACCGGCGTCCTCCCGAGGAGATCATCATGAAGCGACCCGCCCTGTTCTGCGCCCTTCTGCTCGGCCTTGCCGCCCGCGCCGACGAAGGCATGTGGACCTACGACAACTTCCCCTCGAAGAAGGTGCAGCAGAAGTACGGCTTCGCGCCCGACGCGCAATGGCTCTCCGAGGCGCAGCTCAGCTCGGTGCGGCTGGCGGGCGGGTGCTCCGGCAGCTTCGTCTCGCCGGAGGGCCTGGTGATGACCAACCACCACTGCGCCCACAGCTGCATCGAGCAGCTCTCCACCAAGGACAAGGACTTCGTCGCGCAGGGCTTCTACGCGCCGGCGCTCACGGACGAGGTGAAGTGCCCGGAGATCGAGCTCAACCAGCTCACCAACATCTCGGACGTGACCGCGCAGGTGCAAGGCGCCACCAAGGGCCTCAAGCCGGGCAAGGAGTTCAACGACAAGCGCAAGGCGGCCATGGCGGGCATCGAGAAGGAGTGCGCCGCGGGCAGCGACAAGGTGCGCTGCGACGTGGTGGAGCTGTACCACGGAGGTCAGTATAGCTTGTATAAATACAAGCGCTTCCAGGACGTGCGCCTGGTCTTCGCCCCCGAGTTCGCCATCGCCTTCTTCGGCGGCGATCCCGACAACTTCAACTTCCCCCGCTACGACCTGGACGTCTCCTTCATCCGCGCCTGGGAGGACGGCAAGCCGGCGAAGACCGAGCACCACTTCAAGTGGTCGCCCGACGGCGCGAAGGAAGGCGAGCTGACCTTCGTCTCCGGCCATCCCGGCGGGACGGACCGCGAGCTGACCGTCCGCGAGCTGCAGTACCAGCGCGACATCGCGCTGCCCGAGCGCCTCTTCGATCTGGCGCAATATCGCGGCGCGCTGACCATGTTCACCCAGTCCTCCCCCGAGCACGCCCGCATCGGCGAGGCGGAGCTGTTCTTCGTGGAGAACAGCTTCAAGGCGCTCAAGGGCCGTTTCGAGGCGCTCACCACGCCCACGCTGTGGAACAAGCTGGCCGAAAAGGAGAAGTCGCTGCGCGCGAAGGTCAGCGCGCGACCCGCGCTGCGCAGGAAGTACGGCTCCTCGTGGGACGAGGTGACCCGGGCCATCGACGCCTTCCAGCCCCGGCACAAGGAGTACCAGTACGAGGAGCTGGCCGCCGGCTTCAACACGCGCCTCTTCCGCATCGCGCGCTCGCTCGTGCGCGGCACCGAGGAGCTGCAGAAGCCCAACGAGCAGCGCCTGCGCGAGTACACCGACGCCAGGCTGCCCCAGCTCAAGCAGCAGCTCTTCTCCAAGGCGCCCATCTACGACGACCTGGAGCTGTTCAAGCTCTCCTTCGGCCTCACCAAGCTGCGCGAGGTGCTGGGCGCCGATCACCCCTTCGTCAAGAAGGTGCTGGGCAAGCGCAGTCCGCAGGAAGTGGCGCAGGAGCTGGTCAAGTCGAAGCTCGCCGACGTGAAGCTCCGCGAGCAGCTCTGGCAGGGCGGGCGCGACGCGGTGGCCGCCTCCGCCGACCCGATGATCCAGTTCGTGCGCCTGGTCGATCCGGACGCGCGCGTCCTGCGCAAGTGGCACGACGAGGAGATCGATCCGCTCCAGCGCGCGGCGGAGGAGAAGATCGCCGCGGCCAGGTTCGACCTGGAGGGCAAGAGCAACTATCCCGACGCCACCTTCACGCTGCGGCTCAGCTACGGCGCGGTCAAGGGCTACGACGAGAACGGCCACCACGTGGACCCCATCACCACCTTCGCCGGCGGCTACGACCGGGCCACCGGCCGCGACCCCTTCAAGCTGCCCGACAGCTGGGTCAAGGCCAACCAGAACCACCAGGTGGATCTGAAGACGCCGTTCGACTTCTGCTCCACCAACGACATCATCGGCGGCAATTCCGGCTCGCCGGTGTTCGACAAGGACCGGCAGATCGTCGGGCTCGTCTTCGACGGCAACATCCAGTCGCTGGGCGGCGACTACGGCTTCGACGAGACGGTGAACCGCACCGTGGCGGTGCACAGCGCCGCGCTGATCGAGGCGCTCGACCACATCTACGGGGCCAGCCGCATCGTCTCCGAGCTGAAGGGCAGCCCCAACGCCGCGGGAGCAGGCGCAAAGTAGGCGGCAGCGCGGCCGGGGCGCCTCGACGCCCCGCGCCGCCGGGCGCCAACCGGACCGCAGATGCGCTATAGAGTCGTTCTCCTCCCGGAGGACGTCATGCGCGCACCCTGGATCGAAGAACGGCGTGGTCTCGGCAACGTCTCGCAGATGCACTTCGCCCGCCAGGGCATCCTCACCCAGGAGATGCAGCACGTCGCAAGGCGCGAGGGGCTGCCGGTGGACCTGATCCGCAGCGAGGTGGCGCGGGGGCGGATGATCATCCCCGCCAACGTCAATCACCCCGAGCTGGAGCCGATGTGCATCGGGATCGCGGCCACCTGCAAGATCAACGCGAACATCGGCAACAGCCAGATCGACGGCGACGCCTCGTCCGAGATCGAGAAGCTGCGCGGCTGCCTCAAGTACGGCGCCGACACGATCATGGACCTCTCCACCGGCGGGGACATCCCGCACATCCGCAACGAACTGCTCCGCAAGAGCAGCGTGCCGCTCGGGACCGTGCCCATCTACGAGGCGGTGGAGCGGGTGAAGCGGGTGGAGAGCCTCACGCCACAGGACCTGCTCGACGTGGTGGAGGAGCAGGCGAAGCAGGGCGTGGACTACATGACCATCCACGCGGGCATCCTCCGCGATTTCTTGCCGCTGGCGCAGCACCGGGTCACCGGCATCGTCAGCCGCGGCGGCGCGCTGATGGCGCAGTGGATGCTGGCCACCGGCCGCGAGAACCCCTGGTTCACGCACTTCGACCAGCTCTGCGAGATCTTCAAGAGGTACGACGTCAGCTTCTCCCTGGGCGATTCCCTGCGCCCTGGCTGCCTCGCCGACGCCTCCGACGAGGCGCAGTTCGCCGAGCTTCGCGTCCTCGGGTACCTGACGCGCAAGGCGTGGGAGCACGACGTGCAGGTCATGATCGAGGGCCCCGGCCACGTGCCCATGGATCAGATCGAGATGAACATGAAGCTGGAGCAGGAGGCGTGCGCGGAGGCGCCCTTCTACGTGCTGGGGCCGCTCACCACCGACGTGGCGCCCGGCTACGATCACATCACCTCCGCCATCGGCGCGGCGCTGGCCGGCTGGCACGGCGCTTCCATGCTCTGCTACGTGACGCCCGCGGAGCACCTGAGCCTGCCCAACGCCGACGACGTGCGGCAGGGGATCATCGCCTACAAGATCGCCGCCCACGCGGCCGACGTGGCCCGCAGGCGTCCGGGCGCGCGCGACCGCGACGACGCGCTCAGCCGCGCCCGCTACGCCTTCGACTGGAACGAGCAGTTCCGGCTCTCGCTGGACCCCGATACCGCAAAGGCCAAGCACGACGAGACGCTGCCCCACGACGCCTTCAAGTCGGCGGAGTTCTGCGCCATGTGCGGCCCGAAGTTCTGCTCGATGAAGGTGCACACGCACCTGGAGGAGAAGGCGCACCCGGCGGTGGTGGAGCGCGCGCCGCAGCAGCTGGTGGACGAGTCGCTCGCCTTCGCCCGCGAGACGGCGCTGCCGCGGACGGGCAGCGTGGCGCAGCCGCAGCCCGTCGCACTCGGCGCATTGGGGAAACCCGCCGCGGCGTGAGCGACGGGCCGAACGCGCAGCTCGCGTACGCCATCGAGACCGACG
>DATDMU010000421.1:0-17579 GCA_036518615.1 Myxococcales bacterium | reverse complement strand
CTCGCCGCGCAGCACTTCGCCCGCAAGGGCGTGCCGGTGGACCTGGTCCACCTCTCCGGGTCGGTGGAGCTGGCCGCCGTGAGCGGGCTCACCGACGCCATCGTCGACCTGGTGGAGAGCGGCCGCACGCTCGACGAGAACGGCCTCGTGGTGGTGGAAGAGCTCCTCCAGGTCTCCGCCCGGCTGGTGGTGAACCGCGCCGCGTACCGCCTCAAGGTCGAAGAACTGCTCCCTCTTCTGGAGAAGCTCGGATGATCCGCATCCTGCATCTCGACCATCCCGCGGAGCGCGTCCAGGCGCTGGAGCTGCGCGCGCACGCCGGAACCAGCGCCGACGTGCCCGCGGCGGTGAGCGGGATCATCGCCGACGTCCGGGAGCGCGGAGACGTGGCGCTGCGCGCCTTGACCGAGCGCTTCGACGGGGCGCGGCTGGCCTCGCCCTTCCTCGAGGAGGCGCGCTGGGATGCCCTCGCGGCGCAGTGTCCCTTGCCGGTGCGCGCCGCGCTCGAGCTGTCGCTTTCGCGCGTGCGCGCGTTCCACGCTCCGCAGATTCCAGCCTCCTACGAGCAGAAGCTGCCCGAGGGCGGAGTGCTGCGTTGCCTGACCATCCCGCTGCGGCGCGCGGCCTGCTACGTTCCCGGCGGCCGCGCGGCGTACCCGTCCACCGTGATCATGACCGCTGCGGTGGCCCGCCTGGCGGGCGTCGGGGAGGTGATCGTGGCCACCCCGCCCCGCAAGGACGGCAGCATCCTGCCGGAGGTGGCCGCGGCCGCTCGCCTCGCCGGAGCCACCCGCATCCTCCTCGCCGGCGGCGCGCAGGCGGTGGCCGCGCTGGCGCTGGGCACCGAGCAGGTGCCGCGGGTGGACGTGATCGTCGGCCCCGGCAACGCATACGTGACCGAGGCGAAGCGGCAGCTCGCAGGCTTGGTGCGCATCGACTCGCTGGCAGGTCCCACCGAGGTGGTCATCGTGGCGGACGGCGGCGCGGACCCGGCTCACATCGCGGTGGACCTGGTGGCGCAGGGCGAGCACGACCCGCTCGCGCTCAGCCTGGCGGTGATGGCGGACGAGGGCCTCGCGCGCCGCACGGCGGAGGAGCTTTCCCGCGAGCTCTCCGCGCACCCGAACCGCATCGCCGCCGAGTCCCTGCAGAGTCACGCAGCGCTGGTGGTGGCGAAGGATCTCGACGAGGCGCTCGCGTTCGCGGACGAGCTGGCGCCGGAGCACCTGGAGCTGCTGGTGCGCGACACGGCGGCGGCTCTGCCCAAGGTCCCGCGGGCCGCGGCGGTGTTCGCGGGCCGCTTCGCGCCGGTGCCGGTGGGCGATTACCTCGCGGGGCCCAACCACACCCTGCCCACCGGCGGAACCGCCCGCTTCGGCTCGCCCCTCGGCGTGGCCGACTTCGTCCGCCGGCAGAACGTGATCGAGTACGGGCCGGAGCAGCTTGCCGCCGACGCGCGGCACATCGAGTCGCTGGCCCATGCCGAAGGGCTGCACGGCCACGCCCGCGCGGTGGAGGCGCGCAAGCCATGAGCCGCGCGCCGGAGGACTTCATCCGCAGCACGGTGCGGCCGCTCGCGGCGTACGGGCCGCCGCGCGACCCGGCGCCGGTGCCGCTGCACCTGAACGAGAGTCCCTCCGACCTGCCGCCCGAGCTGAAGCGCGAGCTTTCCGCGCAGTTCGAGGCGCTGGACTGGTCGAAGTATCCCATCACCGACGGCGCGCGCCTCGCCGCCGATCTGGCGCGGGCCTATGGCGTGGATCCCGCGGGCGTCCTGGTCGGCAACGGATCGAACGAGCTGCTCCAGCTCCTCCTCTTCGCCTGCGTCGAGCCGGGGGACGCGGTGGTGGTGGTGGCGCCCTCCTTCTCGCTCTACGCGCTGCAGGCGAAGGCGCTCGGAGCCAGGGTGTTCGAGCTGCCCCTGCGGGCGGCGTCGGGAGAGTTCCGCTTCCCGGTGAAGGAGCTGGTGGACGCGGCGCGGGACGCTAAGCTGGTCCTGATCGCTTCCCCGAACAACCCCACCGGCACCACGCTCTCGCCCGCCGACGCGCGCACGCTCGCCGCGGAGCTGCCCTGCCTCCTCGGCATCGACGAGGCGTACCGCGACTTCTGCGGGCAGGACTTCGCGCCGCTCCTGCGCGAGCACCCGCGGCTGGTGCTCTTCCGCACCTTCTCCAAGGCGCTGGCGGCGGCCGGGCTGCGGGTGGGCTGCATGCTCGGCGCGCCCCTGCTCTGCGCGGAGCTGCGCAAGATCCAGCTTCCCTACAACCTGAGCGCGCCGGCCTGCCTGATCGCCCGCGCGCTGGTGCAGCGCCCGGCGCTTGCGGCGGAGCGGGTGCAGCGGGTGATCGACGAGCGCGAGCGCATGGCGCGCGAGCTGCGCGAGCTGGGGCTGTACGTCCATCCGTCCGGCGCCAACTTCCTCCTCTTCGAGCAGGCCCGGCGCCCGGCGGGCGAGCTGCACGCGGCGCTCTTCCGCCGCGGCGTGCTCATCCGCAACGTCTCCTCCGCCCTCGGGCTGGGGAACGCGCTCCGCGTCAGCGTCGGCGCGCCGGCCGCCAACCGGGCTTTCCTGGACGCGATGCGGGCGGAGCTGGGGAAGTGACCCTGCTCTCCCAGGTCCGGGGAGTGATCCTCGACGTGGACGGCGTCCTCCTCGACGCGCGGCCCAGCTACCACGCGGTCGCCGAGGAGGCGGCGCGCAGGGCCATCGCGCCGCTGGTGGGAGAGGAGGCTGCGCGCGCGGTGCCCTTCGATCGGGTCCGCGAGGTGGCCGCCTTCAAGGCCGCGGGCGGGTTCAACGACGACTGGGAGATGTCCCGGGCCATCGCGCTCCTGTTGCTCCTGCGCGCGCGCGGCGAGGCGCCGGAGCTGCCCGCGTTCCTGCGCGCCGCCGGCGGGCGCGGCGTGGGGGGATTGTATACCAGGTATCCGAACCTGGAGATCCCCCACCAGCGGGTGGCGCGCATCTGCGGCGCGCTCTACGGCGGTTCCCGCTGCCGCGAGCTGTTCGGATTCGACGCGCGCGAGGCCCTGCCCGACGCGCCGGAGCGCGGGCTGTGGGAGAGGGAGGAGGTGCTCCCCGACGCGCGCGTGCTGGAGGCGGTGGCGGCGAAGTTCCCGCTCGCGCTCTATACCGGCCGCAACCCCGGCGAGGCGCGGCTGGCGCAGCACCTGTGCGGCCTGCGCATCGCCGACGAGCTGTGCTGGGTGGCGGACGGCAAGCGGCCGCGCAAGCCCGACCCGGCGGGGCTCCTCTGGCTCACCCACGCGCTCCTGCGCAACGCCCCGCGCGGGTCGCAGGCGCTCTTCGTCGGCGACACCGCCGACGACCAGGCAGCCGCCCGCGCCGCGCAGGACGCCAGCGCGCCGATCGTCTACGCTCACGTGGAGGCGCCGGGCGACACGACGCGGGTGCTCTCGCGCCTGCTCGCCGACACCAGCGAGGTCAGAGCATGAGCCGCAGCGGAACCGTCTCGCGCAAGACGAAGGAGACCGCCATCGACGTGCAGGTCGACCTCGACGGCAAGGGCGACGCGGAGGTCTCGACCGGCATCCCCTTCTTCGATCACATGCTGCAGACGCTGGCCAGGCACGGCGCCTTCGACGCGCAGATCCGCTGCCAGGGCGACCTGCACATCGACCAGCACCACACCGTCGAGGACACCGGCATCGCGCTCGGGTCGGCCATCGACCAGGCGCTGGGCGATCGCAAGGGCATCGCGCGCGCCGGCTGCTTCTACTTTCCCCTCGACGAGGCGCTGGCCCGCAGCGTGGTCGACCTCTCCGGGCGGTCCTTCCTGCGCTGGAACGTCGCCCTCGACCAGGGCCCGCGCAGCGCCATGGACCTGAGCGTGCTGGAGGGCTTCTTCAAGGCCATCGCCGACACGGCGCGCGCCAACGTCCACGTCGACCTGCTCAGCGGGCGCGACTTCCACCACGGCGCCGAGGCGGTGTTCAAGTCTTTCGCCCGCGCCCTGCGGCAGGCGGTGGCGCTCGACCCGCGCCTCGCCGGCACGGTGCCGAGCACGAAAGGGGTGCTGTGAACGTCGCGGTGGTCGATCTGGGCCTGGGAAACCTGGGCTCCGTCATGCAGGCGCTCCGCCGCGCAGGCGGCGATCCCGCGCTGGTTGCCGATCCGGTCGCCGTGGCCCGGGCGCCGCGGGTGGTGATGCCGGGCGTCGCGGCCTTCGGCCTCGGCATGGAGCGGGCGGCACCCTTCCGCTCCGCGCTGAAAGACGCCCTCGCCCGCCAGGCGCCGGTCCTCGGCATCTGCCTCGGCATGCAGCTTCTCTTCGAAGAGGGCGAGGAGGACGGCCTGCGCGAAGGGCTCGGGCTGTTGCCCGGCAGGGTGACCCGGCTGCCCCGGGGAGTGCAGGCGCCGCACATCGGGTGGCAGAAGCTGGTCCCCGTTTCCGCCGGCGCGCTGCAGCCGCACGGCTGGGCGTACTTCGCGCACTCCTACCGCTGCGAGGCGCCCGACGAGGTGGTCCAGGCGGTGGCCGAGCATGGGCCCGTCCGCATCGCCGCGGCGGTGGGTCGCGCAACGCTCTTCGGCGTGCAGTACCATCCCGAGAAGAGCGCGCAGGACGGCGAGGATCTCCTCCGCCGCTTCCTCGCGCTGCCCGCAGGCGCTGCGTGACCGCGTTGCTCCATCCCGCCATCGACCTGCTCGAAGGTCGCGCCGTGCGCCTGCACAAGGGCGACCGCGCCACCGCGAAGGTGTACGCAGACGATCCCGCCGCGCAGGCGCGGGCCTTCGTGGACCAGGGCGCGCGCGTTCTGCACGTGGTGGATCTGGATGCTGCTTTCGGCGGCGCTCGCCAGCTTCCGCTCATCCGCCGCATCGCCGCTGCCGCCGCTCCGGTGCCGGTGCAGGTGGGCGGCGGCATCCGCGACGCCGCCGCGGCCGAGGAGACCCTCGAGGCGGGAGCGGCGCGGATCATCCTCGGGACAGCGGCGGTGGAAGAGCCCGCGCTGGCGGCCGAGGCGGTGGCGCGCTTCGGAGTCGAGCGGGTAGCCTGCGGGATCGACGTCCGCGACGGCCGCGCCGCCACCCGCGGCTGGACCGAGGCGCGCGGACCCTCCGCCGCGGAGCTGGCGGCGCGCATGCATTCCCAGGGTGTGCGCTGGCTGGTGGTGACGGCCGTCTCGCGCGACGGAACGCTGGAGGGGTTTGATCTGGAGTTGCTGCGCGAGGTGGCGGCGGCGGCGCCGGACGCGCGACTGGTCGCCTCGGGCGGCGCGGGGGAGCTTTCGCACCTGCGCGCGCTGGCTGCGGCGGGCCTTCCCACGCTGGCGGGGGCCATCGCCGGCACCGCGCTCTACGAGAAGCGGTTCACCATCCGCGAGGCCCAGGCCGCGCTGCAAGGCGGCCCATGCTGACCCGGCGGATCATTCCCTGCCTCGACGTGAAGGACGGGCGGGTGGTCAAGGGAGTGAAGTTCCAGGAGCTGCGCGACGCGGGCGATCCGGTGGCCCAGGCGCGCGCCTACGGAGCCGCCGGCGCCGACGAGCTCTGCTTTCTCGACATCAGCGCGTCGCTGGAGGCGCGCGGCACGCTGGTGCGGCTGGTCGAGCAGGTCGCGCTGGAGCTGAACATTCCCTTCGCGGTGGGAGGCGGCGTCCGCAGCGCCGCCGATGCGGAGGCGCTCCTGCGGGCCGGCGCCGACAAGGTCTCCATGAACACCGCCGCGCTCGCCGATCCTTCGCTGATCACGGCGGTGGCGCGCCTGGCGGGAAGCCAGAGCGCGCTCTGCGCCATCGACGCCAGGGCGCGCGGCCCCGGCTGGGAGGTCCGCTCCCACGGCGGCACGCGCGGCACCGGGCGCGACCTCATCGAGTGGGCGCGAGAGGCCGTGGATCGGGGCGCCGGAGAGATCCTGCTCACCTCCATGGACCACGACGGCACCGCGAAGGGCTTCGCGGTGGAGATGCTGCGCGCGGTGACCTCGGCGGTGCCGGTGCCGGTGATCGCCAGCGGCGGCGCGGGCGAGCCCGGGCATTTCGCCGACGCCTTCGAGGCGGGCGCGGCGGCGGCGCTGGCGGCCTCTGTCTTCCACTTCGGCACGTTCAGCATCGCAACCGTCAAGCAGGCCTGCGCCGCGCGCGGGTTCCCGGTGCGCCAATGAATCCCGCGATGAACCCCGAATCGGTGAAATGGGATGCGCAGGGCCTCGCCCCCGCCATCGTCCAGGACGCCCTCTCCGGCGAGGTGCTGATGCTCGCCTGGATGAGCCGCGAGAGCCTGCAGAAGACCCTGGAGACGGGCCTCGCCACCTTCTGGAGCCGCAGCCGCAAGGAGCTGTGGGTGAAAGGCGCGACCAGCGGCAACACCCAGCGCGTGCGCGCCGTCCGCCTGGATTGCGATTCCGACGCGATCCTGCTCCGGGTCGATCCTGCGGGCCCGGCCTGCCACACCGGCGCGCGCTCGTGCTTCGTCGCCGCCGAGCCGCTGGACCCCACGCCGGCGGAGACGCTGGCCGCGCTCGAGCGGGTGCTGCGCAGCCGCAAGGAAAACCCGCCCGAAGGCTCGTACACGGCGAAGCTGTTCGCCAGCGAGCCGCTGCGGCACAAGAAGATCGGCGAGGAGGCCACCGAGCTGGTGATGGCGTCGCTCAAGGGCACGAAGGAGGAGATCGCCTCCGAGGCCGCCGACCTTTTCTACCACGCGCTGGTCCTGCTGCAGTCGCACGGCCTCGGGCTGCACGAGGTGACCGAGGTGCTGCGCGCGCGCGAGGGCAAGCGGCGAGCCTGAGGCTCAGCGCGGCTTCTTCAGCTCCTTGACCATCACGATGGCGTCCTCGCCCTCGTCGACGTAGTAGTTCGGCCGCACCCCGACCGCGCGGTACTCGAACTCGCGGTACAGATCGAGCGCGCCCTGGTTGGAGCGGCGCACCTCCAGCGTGAGCAGCGCCGCGTTGGCCAGGTGCGCGCGCCGCTCGGTCTCCGCCATGAGCATGCGGGCGATGCCCTTGCGGCGATGCTCCGGCGCCACCGCCACGTTGAGGATGTGCACCTCGTCGTGCACCAGCCAGTAGATGAGGAACCCGACGATGCGCTCGCTGCCCCTTCCGCTCGCGCTGGTGAGCGGCTCCACCGCCACCAGGATGGTGCTCCAGTCGTGCTCCAGCTCGCGGCGGAACAGCTCCGGCGACCAGGGGTGCAGGAAGGCCGCGCGCTCGATCACCATCACCTCCTCGAGATCGGCCGCGGACATCCGCCGGATCTCCAGGCGGGCGCGGGCGCGGACCGCCATCGCTAGCGCTCCCTGGCCACGGCAGCGGCGCCGTCGAGAGGGTCGAGCACCCGCACCGTGGCCCGCTTGCGCAGGTCCGCGAGCAGCTCGGCGAGCAGCCGCTGGTACTTCTCCTGCGAGAGGCGGCGGCGCAGCTCCTCACGCTCCAGAGGCGCGAGCTTCTGCCCCCGCGTCGCCTCGTCGAGCTCGCTGTCGCGCAGCTGCGCGGCGAGCTTGAGGCGGTTGTCGAGGTACCGCGCCACGCGCAGCTCGCGCGCGAGGATGGCGCCGATCTCCTCCTCGGTCAGCTCGACCATCCGGCTGAAGGAATCGAAGTCCGCCTGGGAAGCGAATCGGGCGCGGAAGCGCGCCAGGAGCGACTCCAGCTCGCCCGGCTCCAGGTCGAAGAGCTTGAGCCGCTGCATCTCGGAGAGGACCACCCGCTCCTCGATGGTCTTGCGCAGCGAGGCGGCGAGGATGGGGCGGTCCAGCGGCATGCCGGCCGCCGCCGCGCCCTGTGACGAGACCAGCCGCACGCGCGTCTCCGCCGCCACCTCCGACAGCGTGATGGAGTGCGCGTCGACCACCGCCACCACCTCGTCGATCAGCCGGCGCTCCGCGGCCCGCGCCGGCGGCACGAGGCAGAGCGCGAGCGCAAGCGACGCGATTCTCACGCCCCGGATGGTAACGACCGCGCGCCGGGCCGGTCAATTTCGTCCGGCGCCGATTTGACCACCTTCTCCCGCGTGGTTACGGTCGCGATCGAGATGAAAGACCCGTATTCCCTCCTCGGCGTGTCGAAGACCGCCTCCGGCGAGGAGATCAAGAAGGCCTACCGGAAGCTGGCGAGGAAGCTGCACCCGGACATGAACCCGGGAGACAAGAAGTCGGAGGAGCGCTTCAAGGAGGTCTCCGGCGCCTTCGAGATCCTCGGCGACCCGAAGAAGCGCGCCCTGTACGACGAGTTCGGCGAGATCTCCACCCACCCGGGCTTCGACGAAAAGAAGGCGCGCGAGTTCCAGCAGCGGGCCAGATCCGGAGGCTTCTCCGGCGGATTCTCCGGGGTCGAAGGCTTCGGCGGCGGGACCGGCGGGTTCGACCCGGCGGACCTCGGCTCCATGTTCGGCGACATCTTCGGCGGCCGCCAGACGACCCGAGGACGCCGCGCCCCTGCCGGGCGGACTCCCGGCGACGATGCCGAGGCGGCCATCGAGGTGGACCTGCGCGATGCGGTGCTCGGCGCGGAGCGCGAGATCTCGCTGGAGCGGCCACAGCGGTGCCCCGAGTGCAAGGGAACGGGCGCCAAACCAGGCAGCCGGCCGCACACCTGCCCGCAATGCAATGGATCCGGCGAGGTGCGGATGGGTGGCCTGTTCGCCGCCACCTGCCCGCGCTGCCACGGAGAAGGCACCATCCGCGACCCCTGTCCCCGCTGCGGCGGGTCCGGAACCATCCCGGAGATGGTGCGGCTCAAGGTGAAGATCCCGCCCGGGGTGGAGACCGGCTCGCGCGTGCGCCTGCCGGGCCAGGGCGGCCCCGGGGAGCGCGGTGGCCAGCCCGGCGACCTCTACCTCCGCATCACCGTCCGGGAGCACCCCACCGTCCGCGTGCAGGGCCGCGACCTGCTGCTCGATCTCCCCATCACCGCGGCGGAGGCGCTCGCGGGAGCGGAGGTGACCGCCCCCACCTTCGAAGGGCCGGTCAAGCTGAAGATTCCCCCCGGCTCGCAGAGCGGCCGCAAGCTGCGGTTGCGCGGGCGCGGGCTGCCTGCGCTGAAGGGCGGCGCGACCGGCGCCCCTCGCGGGGACCTCTACGTGGTCCTCCAGATCCTGCTGCCGCCCGACTCGCCCGAGGCGCGCGAGGCGGCGGCTTCCCTGCAGGCGCTCTACAAATCCGACGTGCGCAAGGACGTCGTGCTGTAAAAGGCCCCCATGGGACTGCTCGACATGATCGGCCTCGGCGGACCGGAGGGCAAGGTCCGCCGCCTGCAGAAGAAGTCGATGGAGAAGTTCGGCCCGAAGGAGAACCGCCAGGGCGCCATCGAGGAGCTGGGCGAGATGAAGACGGAGCCGGCCATCGAGGCGCTGCTCCTGCGCTACACCTTCCGCGTCGATCCCGGCATCACCGACGACGAGGAGAAGGCGCGCGTGCTCGCCCTGATCACCGGCGCCGGCCCCGTCGCGCTCGGGCCGGTGAAGCGCTTCATCTCCTCGCGCGACGAGATCTCCTGGCCGCTGCGGGCGCTGGAGGCGCTGTTGCCCCAGGGCGAGGTGGTGCAGTTCCTGGTGGAGGTGGCGCGCAAGGCCGGCTCCGAGTACAGCCGCGTGCCGGAGAAGAAGGTGCTGCTCCTCCACGCGCTCTCCGGGCACCGCGCCCCGGAGATCGCCCCGGTGGTGCTGCCCTTCCTCGAGGACATGGACGACGAGGTGCAGATCGCCGCGGCGGAAGTGATCGTCCGCCAGGAGGATCCGGTCGGCCGCGAGCCGCTGATCGAGCACTTCCTCAAGGCGCACGAGGGCAGCAACGCGCGCGTGCGCGAGGCGCTCGCGGGGCTGCTCGCGGACTCGCCCTGGGACGTGAAGGGCTACACGCCGAAGGTGGAGGCAGCGCTGCCGCAGGGGTACAAGCTCGACTCGAAGGGCAAGGTGCAGCGCAAGTAGGCGCCTGCCTGCCCGCATGCCGGGCGGACGAGCCGTCGAGGATTCCACACTGCGCCGCGGGTGAGCAGCTTGTCGCCCGCATGCTGTTCTTCCTTCTCGCCTCGATGCTGGGGACGCGCCTCGCCGACCGTGCCCACCACGCCGCGGGGCTCTCGTCGGTGCGGCAGCTCTCCCGCAGCGCCAACGACGACTGCTCCGGGTTCGTGCGCGCCATCTACGGCCGCGAAGGGGTGGACCTTGCCGCGCTGCCGGCGCGGCCTGGGGAGAACGGCGTCACCCACATCCACCGCCTCGCCGCCGCGCGCCGCGCCTTGCGCAGGCACCCGCGCCCGGGCGACCTGGTCTTCTTCCGCAACACCTACCGCAGGGGCCTCTCGCACGTGGGAATCGTGGATTCGGTGCGCGGCAGCGAAGTGACGTTCGTGCACCGCGCGGGCAGGGGAATCGTCCGCTCGCGCCTGGATCTCGCAGCGCCGCACGCCCGCGCCCGCAACGACGTGCTCCGCAGGGGCCCGCGGCCGGCGCTCACGGGCGAGCTTCTGGCGGGGTTCGCAGAGCCGGATTCGCTGCCACATTGACGTCATGGAATCCATGCTGGCGCAGCTCCAGCGCGAGCTGCCGGTCGGCGACTTCCTCTACGAGCCGAAGTGGGACGGCTTCCGCTGTCTCGCGTTCGGCCCGAGCTGCGCAGCCGGCACGGGACTCCGCCCGGCAGGTACTTTCCCGAGATCGCCCAGGCGCTGCGGCCGTCCGGTCCGGCCTTCGACGGCGAGCTCCTCGTCGCCGGCGCGGGCGGGTCCGACTTCGCCGCGCTGCTCAACCGGCTCCACCCCTCGAAGACGCGGGTCGACGAGCTGCGCCGCAAGACGCCTGCCACCACGTCGTCTTCGATCTCCTCGACGAGCCGGATCTGCCGTTCGCGCCCCGACGGCGTGGACGGGCCCGGCTGGTGCCAGAGCAACTGCCCGAAGGGCGCGGCGCGCACCGTCACGGTCACCGGTCCGAGCGGCAAGACGGTGCGCTACTGCCTGATCGACGACGAGGAGGCGCTGGTTCGGGCGGCGCCATCGAGTTCCATCCCTTCCTCGCCCGCGCCGACGCGCCGGAGCGGCCGCTCGCGCTCTCGCGGCGCGGCTTTCGTCCGAGCTTCCCGCGCTCATCACCGACAAGGCCGCCAGGGCGCAGCGCGCCGGAAAGGTCTACGTCGACTGGGGTCAGAACGACCCCAACCGCTCCACCATCGCGCCCTGGTCGCTGCGGGCCACCCGCGTGCCGCTCGTCTCCATGCCGCTGCGCTGGGAGGAGCTCGAAGAGCCGCGGGCGCTCGCGTTCACGCCAGCCCGCGCGCTCGAGCGGCTCCGGCGCGAGGGCGATCTCTTCCGCCCCGTGCTGGAGCTGCGCCAGCCGCTGCCGGCGTGACCTTCGCGGCCTCTTGCCGCTTGCGTCCAAAGATCCTCCCAAGCGAGGATGCCGGAGACGACATGGCCCACGACTCCTTAGAGCTTTCGCAGATCGCTTCCGAGGCCGAGGACATCGCACGAAACGTCGGGCAGCCCGCCGGCACCCACCACCTCCTGCTCGCCATCTTCACCGTGCCCGGCCCCGCCGACGCGCTCCTGCGCGAGCGCGGCTGCGACGAGGACAAGGTGCTCGCCGAGCTGTCGGCGCTGGGCACGGCGCCGCGCGAGCCGCCCGACGCCTTCGCCCAGGCGCTGGAAAAGGCGCGGCAGCTCGCGGACGACTGTGCCAACCCCGGCGCCGCCGGACTCCACCTGCTCGTGGCCCTGACCCGGCTCTCCCACGCCGCCGCTGCGCGGCTGCTCGAGAAGACCGCCGCGCCGGTGGCGTCGCTGAGGAACACGGCCCTGGGCTACCTGACCGGCTCCATCCCCCGGCGCAGGCAGGCGGCCGCGGCCGCTCCGACCCGGAGCGCGGCGGTGGTGACGCGCGCCGGCCCGCAGCCGTCCGCGGTCCCTTCGCGGGTCACCACCCTTCCCCCGCAGCCGGACCGCGAGCCGGAGCCGGAGCCGGAGCCGGAGGAACAGCCCCGCGCCCGGGCGCCGTGGCTGCTCGATCCCCGCGAGTATCCCTGGCTCTGCACCTACGCGCGCAACCTCACCGCGTTCTCGCGCGAGGGCAAGCTCGATCCCGCGCTGGGGCGCGATCGGGAGATCGACGAGCTGCTCGACATCCTCGGCAAGCGCCGCGCCAACAACCCCGTTCTGGTGGGCGAACCCGGCGTCGGCAAGACCGCCATCGTGGAGGGCCTCGCGCAGCGGATGGCGTCGGGCGACCGCATGCTGCTCGAGCTGGACGTGAGCGGGCTGGTCGCGGGAACGCAGCTGCGCGGCTCCTTCAGCGAACGCCTCATCGGCGTCAAGGACGAGGTGAAGCGCGCGGAGGGCCGCGTGATCGTCTTCATCGACGAGCTGCACATGCTCATCGGCGCCGGCGCGGCGGGAGAGGGGCCTCAGGACGCCGCCAACGAGCTGAAGGCTGCGCTGGCTCGGGGCGAGTTCCCCTGTGTGGGCGCCACCACCCATGACGAGTACCGCAAGCACATCCAGGGCGACGCGGCCCTGGAGCGCCGGTTCGTGCCGGTGCTGGTGCGCGAGCCTTCGCCCGCGGATGCGGCGGTCATCCTGCGCGGCGCCGCGGCGCACTACGAGGAGCACCACCACGTCCGCTTCCTTCCCGAGGCGCTGGACGCGGCGGCGCAGCTCACCGCCCGGTACGTGCGCGACCGCTGCCTTCCCGACAAGGCGTTCGCCGCCATCGACCTCGCCGGCTCGCGGGCGCGCCGCGAGGGGCGCGAGGAGGTCACCCGCGAGGACGTGGCGCGCGCGGTGGCGCGGATGGCCGGGCTGCCCGAGGAGCGGCTGCAGAAGCCGGACGGGGAGCGCTTCCTCCAGCTGGAAGCGCGCCTCGCAGCGCGCATCGTCGGGCACGAGCAGAACCTGGGGGTGATCTGCCGCGCCATCCGCCGCAACTACGCCGGGTTCTCCGCGCAGCGGCCGCTCTCGTCGTTCCTCTTCTGCGGGCCCTCCGGCGTGGGCAAGACCGAGACCGCCAAGGCGCTGGCCGACGAGCTGTTCGACGGCGCGCTGGTGCGCATCGATCTGTCCGAATACGCCGAGCCGCACACCGCGGCGCGGCTGGTGGGCGCGCCTCCCGGATACGTCGGTTACGGCGAGGGCGGCCAGCTCACCGAGGCGGTGCGGCGCAGGCCCAACTGCGTGGTGCTGCTCGACGAGGTGGAGAAGGCGCACCTGTCGGTGCTCCAGCTCCTCCTCCAGGTCCTCGACGAGGGACAGCTCACCGACGGCCGCGGCCGCCGCATCGACTTCTCCGCCGCGGTGGTGGTGCTGACCAGCAACCTGGGCGCGGAAGCGTTCACCGGCGGCGCCAGCCGGGCGGTGGGTTTTTCGCAGCCCATCGATCCCTCGCTGGAGAAGACGCAGCCGCCGGCCGCCGCCGCGGACGACCCGCAGGCGCGCAAGGCGCTGGAGCAGGCCCGCGCCGCCTTTCCCGCGGAGCTGTGGGGCCGGCTCGACGAACGCCTGGTCTTCGCGCCGCTCGCCCGCGACGAGGTGGCCCGCATCGCGGAGCTGCTGCTCGCGGAGAGCTCGCGGCGGCTCTGGGAAGAGCGGCGCATCGCCTTTCGCGGCGGCCCCGGCCTGGTCGACCACCTGATCGCCGCGGGCGGGCACCACGCCGCGCTCGGTGCCCGGCCCATGCGCCAGGTCATCCAGCGGCTGGTGGAGTCGCCGCTGGCCGACGAGATCCTCGCCGGCCGCGTGCGCGCGGGCGAGACCCTGCTCGCCTGCGCCGGCGAGTCGGGCGTCGAGTTCAGGCGCGCATGATCCGCACCGCGGCAGTGCTGGGAGGCGGCGCGGTGGCGCGGGCGCTCCTGAAGGCGCTGCCTGCGGCCGGAGTGGCGGTGCGCGCGTCCTGGAACCGGCGCAGCGGGACCGCGCCGCCGCCGCTGCGCGAGGTGGACCTGGTGCTTCTCGCGGTCTCCGACGGCGCGGTCGCGGAGCTCTGCGACGCCCTCGACGTGGGGCGCGGCCAGCTGGTCGCGCACCTCGCCGGCGCGCTGGGCCTTCGCCCGCTGTCGTCGGCCCTGCGCAAGGGCGCGCGCACCGGATCGCTGCATCCCCTGCGCGCCTTCACCGCAGGGCAACCCGGCAGCTTCTCCGGCGCCGCCGCGGGCATCGCCGGTTCGGACTCCTCCGCGCGCCGGGATCTCGCCGCCCTGGCGCGGCGGCTCGGGCTGCGCCCGCTGCCCACGCGCGAAGGGTCGCGCGCCCTCTATCACGCCGCGGCCGTCCTCGCCGCCGGTGCGCAGGTGGCGCTCTTTTCCGAGGCGGCGCGCGCGTTCCGCAAGGCCACCGGCGCCGGCGAAAAGGAGGCACGCGCGGCGCTGTTGCCTTTGGCCCTCGGGGCGCTGGAGAAGCTGCGCAAGCTCACGCCTGCAGCGGCGCTGACCGGTCCTGCCGCGCGCGGCGATCTGGCGACCATCCGCGCCCACCGCGCGGCGCTGCCCGAGGATCTCCTCGATCTCTACGATCGCCTCACCGCCGTGGCCTTCGACCTGCGAACGCCCGGCGCGGCGCTCAGAACACGCCGGGCGGCAGCGTCCCGGGGATCGGGCCCAGAGACCCGATCATCGCATCCACGTCGTCCACCACCTCGGGCGGCGCGCCCATCGGCCAGCTCGCGATCGCGAGCGCGATATGGTCGCCGGCGCGCACCACGGCCACGCGGCCCCGCACCTCGTCGGCCACGGTGAAGGAGAAGCCGTAGGCCTCGCCGCCGCGCGCGAGCACGCGCTCCAGGTCCTCGACGTGCACGCGCTCCTCGTTGGCGAGGTTCTCCATCAGCATGCGGGCGAGCAGGCGCAGGTCGTTGATGCCGTCGGCGCTCTGCACCACCAGTTGCGCTCCCGTCTCCTGGGACATCGCCAGCAGGGGCACCGGCTCGCCGTCCGGTCCGCGCACTCCGCTCCGGAACGCCCAGCGCTCGCTCTCCGGCCGCTCCAGCGCGAACTGTCCGGTGCGATCCTGCCAGAGCTTCGGCGCGGTCAGGCCGTGCTGCGGCTTCGGCGCCCTGCCCAGCGGCGTGGTGATCCGCGCGGGCACGAGCGAGGCGCCGAGCGAGAGCATGGCCGCTGTTGCGATCGCCGTGTGCATCCGTTGACGGTCCGCACGCAGACGGCGAAAAGCAATCTCATTGCAGCTTTGCCAGCGCGGCGCGGGCGGTGCGCGCGACCACCGGCTCGGTGTCGCGCACGAGCGAGAGCAGCGCATCGCGGCCCTGCGGAGAACCGAGCCGCCCCAGGCCCCACCCGGCGTGGTTGCGGATGCTCCAGTCGGGATCCTGCGCGAGCTGCACCAGGAGCGGCAGCTCCGAGACATCCGCCACGCGCGCCACGCCGTCCGCCGCCACCCGCCGCACCTCCGGCTCGGTTTCCCGAAGGCGCGCCTTCAGGAACGCGAGCAGGCCGGGCGCTCCGATGCGGATCAACGCCGCCACGATCTCCAGCCGCTCGTGCCCGCCGGCGCGGGGAAAGAGCGCCTCCAGCTCCGCGGCGGCGGAATCCGCCCGCAGCCGTCCGAGGGCGCGGATGACGTGGTAGCGGAGATCGTCGGAGACGAAGAGCAGGCCCACCAGCGCAGGCACGGCGCGGGTGGAGCCGTTGCGCACCAGCAGCTCCACCGCCTCGATGCGAACCGATTCGTCGCCGTCCTCGAGCTTGCGCACCAGGTGCTCCTCGGCGTCCACCTCGTCGTGGTTCACCAGCACCCGCAGGGCCGCCCTGCGCACCGGAGCGGAGGGCGCGTCGAGCAGCTCGGCGATCTTGTCGGGAAAGAGCGGGCTGCGCGCCGCCTCGAGGATCTCCAGGGCGGGCAGGACCTTGTCCTCCTCTTCGAGATAGGGCGCGAGCGCGATCAGGCTCTGCCCCGGCATGCTGCCCAGCGCCTCGGCGGCGGCGGTGCTCTCGGGCGGGGTCCCGCGGCCGAATCGCTCGACCAGGGCGGGAATGGCCGCCACGTCGCGGCAGCGGCCGAGCGCGTGGCAGGCCGCCGCGCGCACGTCGGCGTCGCGGTCCTGCATCAGCGGCACGATCAACGACACCGCGCCCGGATCGGCGGGCGAACAGAGCAGCGCTCCGCGGCGCACGCGGGCGTCGGGATTGCGCAACAGCTCGCCCAGCGCCGCGCGCACGCTCCGCTCGTACTTGCGGCAGTGCGCCGCCGTCCAGCGCGATTCCTCCGCGTCGGGTGAGAGCGCGCGCTGCACCACCGCCGGATAGAGCTTCTCCAGCTGGGCGGCGAGCGCGACCGATTCGGCGGCGCGCCCCAGCGCCTGCTCGTCGGAGGCGAGCAGCGCGCCGAGGTACTCGACCAGCGCCGGCTCGCGCTTCTCCTCGTCCAGCTTGCGGCGGAAGCGGGTGAACACCGAGGGCGCCGCGGGGTGGCGCTCGAGGATGGCGGCGCACGCCTTGAGCAGCTGATCGCGCAGCGGGAGCCGATCGTGATCGGCCAGGTGCGAGAGCAGCCGCGGCAGCGCCTCGGGCGCGCCGATGCGGCCGAGCGCATCCACCGCCGGCTCGGCGAGCATCTCGTTGGGAATGGCGTCGAGCAGCGGCTGCACCGCCCGCGGATCGCCGATCTCGCCCAACGCGGCAACCGCGGCGAACTGCAGCCACAGGTCCGCATCCAGGAGGCGGATGAGCCCGGGCACCGCCTCCCGCGCCTTGAGCGCGCCCAGCGCCTCGATCGCCGCTTGCGAGATGTTGGAGTCGGCGTGCTCGAGCAGCGGCAGGAGCGACTGCGCCGAGCCCGGATCCTTGATGCGCGAGAGGATCTGCACGGCGAACATCGCCACTTCCGGGTTCTCGCCCCGCGAGAGCGCCACCAGGTGCGGCACCGCGTAGGGACCCTGCCGCTCCAGCGCGGAGAGGGCGGCGTTGCGCAGCACCGCGTTCTCGTCGTTGCCGACGTACCGGCCCAGCGTCTCCGGCGGCAGGTGCCGCGCCGCCAGCGCGATGGCCCGCTCGCGCAGCAGCGGCTGCGCTTCCTGGAGCGCGGCGGTGATCTCCGCGTCGCTCGATCCGTTCTTGAACGCCTTCTCGATGTCGATTGTGCTCAAGGTGTCCTCAATGCGGCTGCGCCGCCTGCCGGCGCAGCAGCTCGTTCTCGAACGCGAGGCCGGCCTGGGATGCTGCCAGCTCGAGGATGTCGAGCTCCTCGATCACGCGGTTGGAATGTCCGTTGTCGGCGTAGACCAGCGCGATCACGCGCTGCCCGCCCATCACCGGAAAGATGGCGCACTGGCCGGTGCGCGGCTTGCCCAGAAGCGCGCTCAGCGGGTCGGGAAAGCGCGCCTCGTCGAAGGTGATGGCGCGCACCTGGCCGTCGTTGAGGCTGTCGGTGAGCGCGTTGCGCGAGGTCAGCGAGATCTGCAGCCCGCGCGAGAGCTGCGCCAGCGGCTGCCCGCCGGGGCTGTTCCCGAAGGCGCCCAGCGCCACGAGGCCATCGCGGCGGACGAGGAAGAGCACCGCGCGCTCCACCGACTCGCTGATGATGTTCATCAGGCTGAGCGAGATGGTGGTGGAGATGAGTCCGCTGCGCAGGTCACCGACGATGCGGCGGAGCTTGGCGAAGTTCGCGTTGATC
>DATDMU010000420.1:0-10466 GCA_036518615.1 Myxococcales bacterium | reverse complement strand
AGCATCTCCTTGGGCACGGCCTTGGTGGCGGGCAGGAAGCGCGTGCCCAGGCCGGCGGCGGGGATGACCACGGTTCGCAAGGAGTGCTTCATGGAGCGCGCAAGGTAGCAAAGGGGTCCGACACAGGCCAGACGCTATATTGTGCGGCGATGCGATTGGCACTTCTGGCGTTTCTCGCCGCGGGCGCGGCGCTCGCCGACAACCGCGTGCAGGATCCGGGCGCCCCCTGGCCCACCAACGCCGAGCCGCCGCGCGCGGCGTCCATGGGCGGGGCGCACGCGGCCATCGCCACCAGCAACGACGCGCTCTCGGTGAACCCCGCCGGGCTTTCCCAGGCGCGCCGCTATCACCTGGAGGTGGACGGGCTCTACGACTCGAAGTACCCGGCGCAGGGGATCCTCGCGAGCGTGGTGGACTCGGCCTCCACGGCGGCCGGGACGGGGCTGCTCTTCTCGCGCTGGGCAAGCGGGCAGCCCTCCGGCCGCGGCGAAGGATGGAGCATCGGCGCCGCCTACTCGGGAGCGGTGGGGCAGGCGCTCTTCGTCGGCGGCGAGACGAAGTTCCTCCGCTTCCACACTCCCGACGGGCTGGTGCAGAAGTTCGCGCAGGACGTGGGCCTGCTCTCGCGCAAGGGCAACTTCGCCTGGGCGGCGGTGGTGCAGAACATCTCCACCGAGAAGATCCCCCTCTTTCCCCTCACCGGCACGGCGGCGGTGGCGTGGGGCAGCGACACCGACTGGCACCTCGCGTTCGACTACAAGGTGGACTTCTCCGACACGAGCCACGTGAAGGGCAAGGCCGCGCTCGGGGGCGAGGTGCTGGTGGGCGACTCGCTGGTGCTGCGTTCGGGCGCGACCTGGGACACCACCGAGAAGCAGTGGTGGCTCTCCGCCGGCGTGGGCATCCTGACGGAAAAGGGCGGCCTGCAAGTCGTCTGGCGTCGCCGCGTGGAAGGGCCCTACGACCAGTTCTTCGAGGGCGGGCTGACCATCTACCTGGAATGACCTCAGCGGGCGATGCGCGGCGCGACCAGCCGCTGCCCGGTCGCAGGATCGCGGACGACGTCCACCTGCGTGGCATAGGCCGGCGAGAGCACCTCCGGGGTGAGCACCTGCGCGGGGGTGCCCTGGGCGAGCACCCTGCCGGCGAGCATGAGGACCAGGCGATCGCAGGCGGCGCCGGCGAGCGCGAGGTCGTGGAGCACCAGCATCGCCCCGCCTCCCTCCTCGCCGCGCCGCCGCAGCGCATTCACCAGCAGGACCTGGTGCGCGAGATCGAGGCCGGCGGTCGGCTCGTCGAGAACCAGGAGCGCCGCGTCCTGCGCGAACGCGCGGGCGAGGAAGACGCGCTGGCGCTCGCCGCCGGAGAGCTGCGAAATCGGGCGCTCGGCCAGATCCAGCGCGTCGGCTTCCGCCAGCGCGGCCTCGGCGCGCTCGAGGTCGTGCGGGCCTTCCAGCGACCAGAGGCCGAGGTGGGGCGCGCGGCCCATCAGCGCGACCTCGCGCGCGCTGAAGGCCAGATCCTGGGGGTGCTGCTGGGGCAGGAAGGCCACGCGGAGCGCGCGCTCGCGGCGCGAGAGGCGCGGGAGCGGCGTGCCCTGCAGCGCCACCGACCCGTGCTGCGGCGCGAGGAGGCCGCAGCAGAGCCGCGCCAGCGTGCTCTTGCCGGCGGCGTTGGGCCCGATGATTCCCACGACTTCGCCGGGATCGATGCGCAGCGACGCGCCGGAGACCGCTTCCGGCGCCTGGGCAGCGTGACGGTAGCGCAGGTCGCGCGCGTCGAGCAGCGGCCCTGCTCCTCTCAACGGCGGCTCCGCAAGAGCAGCACGAAGAGCGGCGCCCCCACGATGGCCGTCACCGCGCCCACCGGAGGCTCCGCGCCGAGCCCGCGGAAGAGGACGCGCGCGAGCGCGTCGGCGAGGACCAGGAAAGCTGCGCCGCCAAGAGCGGAAGCGGGCAGGACCACCCGGTGGTCCGGTCCGGTCACGAGGCGCACGGCGTGCGGAACGACGAGGCCCACGAATCCAACCAGGCCGGTGAAGGCGACGGCGATTCCCACCGCCGCGCTCGCGGCGAAGAAGGCGAGGATGCGGGTGCGCCCGACGTCCACGCCCAGCGCGGCGGCCCCCTCGTCGCCGAGCGCGAGGAGATTCAGGCGGCCGGCGAGCGCGACGAGGACCGCGGCCGGCGCGAGGAGGGCGATGGCGGCGCCCGCGAGGAGCGGCATGGGCTCGTAGCCCAGCGTTCCGGAGAGCCAGAGCATCACCGCCTGCGTCTGCTCCGGGCGCAGCATGGCCTCGACGGAGAGCACCACCGCCGAGGCGAAGGAGTTGAAGACCACGCCGACGAGCAGCGCGCGGGTGGGCTCCAGCTGGCCGCGCGCGCGGCCCAGGGTGAAGACCAGGAGCGCGGCGAGGAGCGCGCCAGCCAC
The DNA here is from genome assembly GCA_036518615.1 of Myxococcales bacterium. GTDB lineage: Bacteria > Myxococcota > Myxococcia > Myxococcales > 40CM-4-68-19 > 40CM-4-68-19. Next base: position 8,036 of record DATDMU010000420.1, on the reverse strand, counting down.
CGCGGCGAGCTGCGAGGGCAGAAGGCCGAACCACGACGCCGCGGAGAAGGCCGCCGCGCCCACCGCGGTGCCGGAGGCGATGGTCACCGCGGCGGTGCCGATGGCGGCGCCGCCGGAGAGGCCGAAGACGAACGGGTCGGCGAGCGGGTTGCGCAACAGCGCCTGCAGCGCGACTCCGGCCACGGAGAGGGCGGCGCCCACCTCGGCGGCGAGCAGCACCCGCGGCACGCGCAGGCGGAAGAGCACGGTGGCGTCGGGCTCCTCTCCGCGCAGCGCCGCGGGAATGGACAGGGTGCCGGCGCCCGCCGACAGTCCGATCGCCAGGGCAACGGCCGCGAGCGGGAGCAGCACGGCGACCGCGAGGGCAGCGCGCGCGGCGGCGGAGCGCTTCATCCGCCCAGCGCCGCGGCGAGATCGCCCAGCGCCTCCGCGAGCCGCGGCCCGGGATGGAGCAGGGCGGTGGAGCGGAGCGAGACGGTGCGGGTCTTCTCCAGGCCGGGCACGGCGCTTCGTCCGTTGGGCGCGTCCACGCCGCAGAGCACGACCACTTCCGGAGCCGCCCGCACCGCCGCCTCCGCGCTCATGCGGAAGAAGGGCCCCTCGCCATCTCCGGCCGCGTTGGCGCCGCCCGCGTCCTCGAGCAATTCGCCCGCGAAGCTGCTCCGCCCCGCCACCACCAGCGGGTCGAGGCCGAAGACCAGCAGCGCCCGCACCCGCTGCTTGCCGCGCATCCGCGAGCGGGCCGCCCTGCGCGCCTCTTCCATGCGCGCGCGCAGCGCCTCGCCCTGCCGCGCCTTGCCGAGCAGGCGCGCGATGCCGGTCACCGCGCTCTCGATGTCGTCCACCGTCGCGAGGGGGAAGGCATCGACCGCAACGCCGAGCCGCGCCAGCGTCTCCACCGGGCCGCGGTTGGCCGGCGCCGGCTCCGCCAGGACCAGGTCCGGCTTCACCGCCAGCACCGCCTCGGGCTGCGGGTCGTTGTATCCGCCGATGCGCGGCAGCTTCGCCACCCGCGGGTCGTCGTCGAATCGGGTCACGCCGGCGAGCCGATCTCCCGCCTCGAGCGCGAGCACGATCTCGGAGAGCGAAGGGGCGAGCGTCACCACCCGCTTCACCTGCGCCGGCGTGGGCGGGCCCAGGTGCTGCCGCGGCCCGGCCGCGAGAAGCAGCGCGACGAGCAGCGTCACTTCACGTCCACCCAGCGCGCCGCGGCCACGGTGTTGGTGCCGCGGTTGGTGACGATGGCCTGCACCGCGTCGAGGGGGAGGATGTTCCAGGGACCGGCGCCGGCGCCGAAGTTCGCCTCGCTCACCACGCGCGGGCCGCCTTGCGCGTCGAGGTCGATGCGCTGCGCGGTGTTGCTGCCGGAGGCCACCGTGAAGAGGATGTGGCCGACCGCGCGGACGTCCTGGAGGCCGGAGGTCTGGCTGGAGAAGGTGAGGGCGGTGGTGGAGGTCAGGGCGCCGCTCGCGGTCGCGGTGACGAGCGAGAGCGTGTTGTCGAGGAAGTTGACCACCGCGATGCGGCCGTCGTCGAGGGCGGTCAGCTCGGTGGGACCGGCGCCCACCGCGGTCTGGCCCTTGATCGCGCCGGTGGCGCCGTCGAGGCGGTAGATCGCGCCGGCGATGTCGGAGGCGCAGAGCGCGTAGATGTCGCTGCCGGCGGCGATCACGTCGGGAGTGTAGGTAAAGCCGGTCTTGTCCGTCTTGGGGCAGTCGAGCGGGATGGGCTCGGCGGCGGCCGCGGTGAAGCTCGCGCGGTCGATGCTGAAGATGCGCGAGGAGCCCGTGTCGCCGGTCCAGATCCTGGTCGCGGTCACGGCGACGCCGTTGGGGACGAGGCCGTCGGGGATGGCTGCGCGCCGGGTCATCTTGTTGGTCGCGGGGTCCACCTCGACGATGGCGCGCGCGCTGTCGGCGCCGCTGAAGTCGCCGGAGCAGGAGACGTAGAGCTTGCCGTCCGCAGAGGCGCGGACCACCCCCGGGTTCTGGCACTGGCGCCCGTCGCTGCCGCCGAGGTCGACCTTGGTGATCTGCCCCGTGCTGGGGACCAGCGCGGCGAGGAAGCCGGGGCCGGCGTTGACGGGGAGGTTCGCGGTGTCGCGCTGGTTCGAGAGCGTGATGTAGACGCGGCCCGCGGCGGCCGCCATGCCCTGGGGGCGGGCCTGCCCGGGCTGGGCCGGATCGTAGGGTGAGAGCTGCGAGCCGTCGGGCAGCGCGGTGCTGGCGAGAGGAGGCGGAGTCTGCAGCCCGCCGCCGCAGGCGGCTGTGGCGGCGAGTGCAAGCGAGGCGAGGACTTTCATGGCGTTCTCCTTCGGGATGTCAGAGGCGCGCCCGGGCGATCACGGCGATGGAGAGCCCCGGAAGCGGGTACTGGAAGAGGTCTTCGTAGGTGCGGTTGTCGAGGAGGTTCTTCGCCTCCACGTCGAGCCAGAGCGGGCCCGCCGCGCGCACGCCGGCGCCGGCGTTGAGCAGGAGCTGGCTGCCGACGAAGGCGGAGTCGAAGGCGTTTCGCGGCATGGAGGAGGTGAACCCGGCCTCCGCGTAGCCCTCGACGCGGTCGCCGTGCCGCGCGAGCCGGGCGAAGACGCGGTGCGGGGCGCGGTAGGCGAGCTTGTGCCGCTGGCCGTCGACGGCATCGAGGAAGCTGTAGGAGAGCTCGGCGAAGAGGTGCGCGGGCAGCGGCACCACCGCCTGCAGCTCGACGCCGGCGATGCGCGCCTGCCCGGCATTGAAGGGCTTCACCCGGGCGGGCGGGAAGAGCTGGTAGAGAATGAGGTCGCGGTATTCCGACCAGAAGGCGCCGGCGGAGAGCCTGAGCCCCTCCTTGCGAAATGCTGCGCCGGCATCGAGCGACCAGGCCCGCTCCGGGCGCAGGTCGGGATTGGCCGCGACGCCTCCTCTGTCCAGGTAGAGCTCGGTGAAGCTGGCGGGGCGGAAGGAGAGTCCCCACCCTGCGCGCAGGGTCCACGGCGAGGCGTGCCACTGCGCCGCGAGCGCCGGGCTGAGGCCGCTGTCCGGCCCGGCCTTGTCGGCGCGCACTGCGGGATGGAGCGTGAATCCGCCGGGCAGCGACAGGTCGTCGGAGACCGCTGCGGCGAGCAGGCTGCGCCCGTGGACGCCGGTCTCGGTTCCATGCACGCGCTCGCCGCCGCCGGAGAGGAGCAGTTTCACGAATTGCGTGTCGCCCGCGGGCAGCGCCAACTCCGCCTCGCCGCGGCCGCTGGAGGAGCGCTGATCGTCGCGCGGGCAGTCCGGCGCGCCGTCGGCGCAGTCGCCGAAGGCCTGCGCGCCGCGCAGCTCGATGCGATCGAGCCGCCCGAAGGCGCGCAACGACCACGCGGCCGGTCCCGCCATGCCGCGCAGGCGCACGCCGCCCAGGCCGCCTTCGTCGAGCTCCCGCGTCCGCGGCGTAGGCGCGCTTGCCGGGCCGGGCAGGCCGCGCTCGCCCATCGACCCTTGCATGAGGACGTCCATCCCGGCGTTCGCGCCGATCTCCTGCGTCACTCGCAACAGACCCGACCCGCGCGTCGCATCGGCGTTCTGCCGCTGGAAGCCGTACCACGGCGAGCCGGCGATCTCCGGCGTGAGCTGCCGCGCGTACTCGAAGCCTCCCGCAGTCCGGTCTCCCTGGAACGCCACCAGCGCGCTGCCGTTCGCCACGGGCACCGACGCATCGAGCCCGAGCCGCGCCGTGCCGAACGATCCGGCCGACACCTCGGCGCCGACCGTCTTGCCGGCGCGGGCCGAGCGGGGCACCAGCTCCACGGCCCCTCCGAGCGCTCCGGCGCCGAACTGCGCCCCGAGCACGCCGCGGGTCACGATCATCCGCTCGAGCAGCATCGCCGGCAGCGCGGCGAGATCGGGCGCACCGCCGCCCGGCCCGGAGAGCGGGATCCCGTCGAGAAGGACGAGTGACTCGTCGGCGCTGGCGCCGCGCAGCGAGAGGGTGGCGGTCTGCCCCGGACCTCCCAGGGCGTGCACCGACACTCCGGGTGACCCGAGCAGGAGCTCCGAGATCGACCGGACCTGGCCCGCATACTGGGCCGTCTCGATGACGGTTCCCTGCGCCGCCGGCGCTCGCGGCGAGCCCTGCGGCCGCTCACCGCGGACCTCGATGGTCTCGGAGGCTTCCTGCGCTCGCGCACGCGTCCCGCAGAGCAGGGCGACGGACAGGATGATGCGCGCGAGGGCGCGAAACGGCGGCACGTGGCTCCCCTCTTTCTCTCGAAGAGGCGAAAGCGCTGTTTGCGCCGCCAGGCAGGTCTCCTGGCTCCCGGGTCTGCAGCGCACTCGCGCTGCGCGCCGTCCCGCCTTCCCCGCGTCCGTTCGCGAGTGGCTTCTGGGACCGGCTGCCCGGCTACAGTGGCGGGACCGCGCCGGCATTCGACCGGCTTCCCTCTAAGGCCCCCGGACTGCGGGGCACCACGGCGGCGGACTTCAAGCTGTCGTGGTGCCGATTACCGCCGTTACACCGCGCCGGTCAAGGACGGAGAGGCCGCAGGGTGGTGTCTCCTTCCACCGCCAGGTGCGATCGCAGCCGGTGCACCAGCGCGCGCATGCCCTTGATGTGCCCGACCTCGTCGACGCTGGCGAAGGGCTTCTTCGCGCGCCGCTCCACGATGAGCTGCGCGCGTCGCTTGCCGATTCCTGGCAGGAGCTGCAACTCGGCTTCCGTGGCGCGGTTGAGGTTGACGACCCCCGCCATCGGCGGCTTGCCGCTCTTCTTGTGCTGCGGGCTGGCCGCGGCCGCCGCCGGCGTTCCGCCAGCCGGCGCCGCCGCGGACGGCTCCGCCGCGGCGCAGAGCAGCGCCGCCATCAGTGCGACGTGCATGGTCAGGCCTCCGCTTCCCCGGCCAGGGCGCCCTGCGCCCTGGGCTGCCGCTCGCGGTCGTCCTCGCGAATCTGGATCTTGCCGCCGATGGGCAGCGAGTCCAGGAACACGTTGATGCTCCCGTCCCGGTTCTTGAACGCGCTGCCGACGCGGCTCCAGATCCGTCTGCCGCCCTGCCGCTCGATGATGTTGTACGCCGCCCAAGGCTTGCGCCCGCCGGCCTCGCCGGCTCCCGTCTCCTGCTGGTTCTCCATGATCCTCCCTCGCGCCGCGACGATGCGGCGCCTCGGGAGTGCACGGGAGCAGGATGCATGCCATCGCATCTCGCTCGGAGCGCCGCGCGCACGTCCTGGACTGGGACTCCGAGAACGAGATGCCCGCCGCCACGGTGCCGCAAAATCGGCCTTTCCCTCCCACCACCCGACTCAAGTCGGACGAAAAAGACTTTTTTCTTTTTTTCTTCCTGGGCGGGGTTATTGCGGCATGCCCAGGGTGGGGGGGGCCGACCCCGGCAGGTCGATCTTTCCGAACTGCGTTTCGTACTTCGCGACATTGTCCTGCAGCGCATGGAGCAGCCGCTTCATGTGCCTGGGGCTGTTGATGATCCGCGCCCGCACCACCGCCTTGGGGGCCTGTGGCTGCACGTAGATGAAGTCGACCACGAACTCCGTCTCGTTGTGGTTGACCATGGCCATGTTCACGTAGACGCCCTGGGCGGTCTGCTCGTCGATCTGCAGCTGGATCTGGACCTGTGAAGGAGTTTCCGGCTTGTCGGGGCTCATGCGCGCCTTGTAGCACCGGGACCGCCCCGCGCAACGTTGCGGAGGGCGGCCCAAGCTGGTATCGCCGCTCCCCGCATGTCCGCACCCGGGGATCCATTCGCGCTCGGCGACGGACCTGATGCCTGCCTTCTCCTGCACGGGCTCACCGGCTCTCCGGCGGAGGTGCGGCCCGTCGGCGAGGCGCTGGCGGCTGCCGGATTCCACGCGGTGGGGCCGCTCTTGCCCGGGCATGGGACCAGCGCCGAGGATCTCTACGTCACCACCCGCGCGGACCTGCTCAATGCGGCCGAGTCCGCGCTGCTCTCGCTGCGGGGAGCGCGCCGCATCTTCCTCTGCGGCCTCTCGGTGGGAGGACTCCTCGCCATCCACCTCGCGGCGCGCTCCTGGGCGCGCGAAAGCCTGCCCGACTTCAGCGCGCTCGCGCTACTGGCGCCGGCCATCGAGTTCGCCGGGGCGACCTGGATCTTCGCCAACGTGCTCGGCCGGCTGCCCGCGCTGCCGTTCATCGTCGGCAAGGGCGAGCGCGACATCCAGGGCGAGCCCGACGAGCGGGAGAAGGTGGCCGCGTCGTACACCAGGATACCGCTGCGCTGGGCGCCGGAGCTGCTCACGCTCTCGAAGGACGCGCTGCAGCTCGCACACCGCGTGCGCGCGCCCGCGCTGATCCTGCACGGCGCGCTCGATCGCACCGTCGCGCCGGCGGGCTCGCGCAGGCTCTCCCGGCAGCTCGCCTCGGGCCGCGTCGAGGTGCGCACCTTTCCCCGCAGCGGCCACGTGCTGCCGCTCGACGTGGAGTCCGCGGAGGTCTGCAAGAGCGTGGTGTCGTTCTTCCAGGGAGCGCGTTGAATGGCCAGGTACGTCCTCGCGATCGATCAGGGCACCACCGGCAGCACGGCGCTCTTGCTCGACTCGCGCCTGTCGGTGAAGGGAAAGGCGAACGTGGAGTTCCGGCAGATCTTCCCGCGGCCGGGCTGGGTGGAGCACGACTTCGACGACATCTGGGCGGCGACGACGAAGTCGATCGCCGCCGCCCTGCGCCAGGCCTCGGCGAAGCCGCAGGACATCCAGGCCATCGGCATCACCAACCAGCGCGAGACGACGCTCCTCTGGGACCGCCACTCCGGCCGGCCTTTGCACAACGCCATCGTCTGGCAGGACCGGCGCACCGCGGACCTGTGCAACCAGCTCAAGGCAGCGGGCAAGGAGCCGTGGATCCGCGAGAAGACGGGGCTCGTGCTCGACGCCTACTTCAGCGGCACCAAGGCGCGCTGGCTGCTCGACCATGTCAAGGGCGCGCAGGCCCGCGCCGAGAACGGGGACGTCTGCTTCGGCACCATCGATACCGCCCTGCTCTTCAAGCTGACGGGCGGTGCGGTGCACGCGACGGACGTGACCAACGCCTCGCGCACGCTCCTGATGGACCTCGAGAAGCGCGCCTGGGACGACGAGCTGTTGCAGCTCTTCGGTGTTCCCAGCGCGATGCTGCCCGGGATCAAGCCGTCCGCGGGAGTGTTCGGGAGGACGAAGGGGCTGCGCATCCTTCCCGACGGCATCCCCATCGCCGGCATCGCCGGAGATCAGCAGAGCGCCATGGTGGGGCAGGCGTGTTTCGAGGAAGGCGAGGCCAAGTGCACCTACGGCACCGGCGCCTTCCTGCTCATGAACGCAGGGCCGCGCAAGGTCACCTCGAAGCACGGGCTGCTCGGGACGGTGGCGTGGCAGATCGGCGACGAGGTGGCCTATGCGCTGGAGGGAAGCGCGTTCGTGGCCGGCGCCGCCGTGCAGTGGCTGCGCGACGGCCTCGGGCTCTTCAAGCGCTCCGCCGACATCGAGAAGCTGGCCGCCTCGGTGCGCGATTCCGGCGGGGTGGTGTTCGTGCCCGCGCTGGCGGGCCTGGGCGCGCCCCACTGGCGGCAGGAGGCGCGCGGTCTTCTCTGCGGCCTCGACCGCGGCGTCACCAGCGCCCACGTCGCCCGCGCCGTGCTGGAGGGCATCGCTTTCGAGATCCACGACCTGGCGCAGGCCATGTCGCAGGACATCGGCAAGCCCATGCCGATGTTCAGAGTGGACGGCGGCGCTTCCGCGAACGACCTGCTCATGCAGTTCCAGGCAGATCTATTGGAGACGCCGATCGAGCGGCCGCGGATGATCGAGACCACCGCCCTGGGCGCGGCCTTCCTCGCCGGTCTGGGCACCGGCATGTGGGCCGGCGTCAGAGAGCTGAAGAACGCCTGGCGCGCCGGCAAGCGGTTCAAGCCGAAGATGAACCCGGCGGTGCGCGAGGCTCACCTCGCGCGCTGGCGGAGCGCCGTCTCCCGCGCCTGAGCGCGTCCCGGCTCAATCGAAGAGCGCCACCATTGCCGCGCCGACCGTCAGCACCCCGCACATCTCCAGCGGCGGCGCGACGGTCCGGAGGCGATT
>DATDMU010000419.1:0-5912 GCA_036518615.1 Myxococcales bacterium | reverse complement strand
CGGAGCGCCGGCCAGTAGCTGTAGGGCGGCACGATGACGCCGCCCGCGCCGATCACCGGCTCCGCGATCACTGCAGCGACCGTGTCGGGCCCCTCCGCGCGGATCCGTTCCTCGAGCGCGTCGGCCGCGCCCTGGCCCGGCTCGCTGTTGCCACTCCACCGGTAGGGATACGGCGCCGGCGCCTGCACGAAGCCGGGGACCAGCGGCCCGAACATCTTGTGGTAGGCCGGCATCCCGGTGGCGCTCATCGCCGCCATGGTGACGCCGTGATAGCCGTGGATGCGCGAGACGAACTTCGTCTTCTCCGGCTTGCCCTTCACCTTCCAGTAATAGCGCGCGAACTTGAACGCCGACTCGTTCGACTCGGCGCCCGCCGTGGTGAAGTAGACGGCCGAGATGTTCGAGTAGGAAATGTCGACGAGGCGCTCGGCGAGGCGCGCCGCCGGTTCGTTGGTGGCGCCGACATAGGCGGACGCGTAGGCGAGGCGCTCCATCTGCTGCGCCGCCGCCGCCGCGAGCTCCTTCCGGCCGTGGCCGACATTGACGTTCCACAGCCCCGAGAGGCCGTCGACGATCTGCCGCCCGTCGGCGGTGTAGAGGAACGCACCATCGCCGCGCGCGACGACGAGCGGCGCCTGGTGATCGCCCACATGGTGGAGCGGATGGATGAGGTGACGGCGGTCGATCTCGAGGAGCTGGGAGGTGTCGGTCATATGCGCGCCTGCTCTCGGGCGGCCAGATCCGCCGGGCCCGCGAGCATGGCGGCCTTTCGAGAGCGGCGCAAGAACGGCCGCCATCAGGGTCGGTGGCCGTGCTCCGGAGTATGCTAAACGAGACCCATGGCCGATGAGCGCGGCTGGCGCCACGCCCTCTCCCGCGCCTTCTTCGAGGTGGCGCTGGTTCGCGCCCATCGCGACGAGTTGGCCAGGGCAGCGCGCTGCCAGCGCGCGCCGCAATGAGCGCTTCTCGAGCGCTCCCCCACTCGTACGGCAGGCGGTCCCGCGCAATTCCGGCCGTCGGAAAGGCAGAGCGTCGATGACGGTCAAGCGGATGGACAACGTCGGCATCGTGGTGGAGTCGCTCGACGCCGCCATCTCCTTTTTCACCGAGCTGGGGCTGCAGCTCGAAGGACGAGCCACGATCGAAGGAGAGTGGGCAGGGCGCGTCACCGGACTGCGCGACCAGCGCGTCGAGATCGCCATGATGCGCACGCCGGACGGCCACAGCCGGCTCGAGCTCTCCCGATTTCTCACGCCGCCCGCGGTCGCCGATCACCGGAACGCCCCGGTGAACGCCCTCGGCTACCTCCGCGTCATGTTCGCCGTGGAGGACCTCGACGATACGCTCGCCCGGCTCCGCAAGCGCGGCGCGCAGCTCGTCGGCGAAGTCGTCGATTACCAGGACGCATATCGGCTCTGCTACATCCGCGGGCCCGAAGGACTTCTCATCGGGCTCGCCCAGGAAATCGGCTGAGCGTTCGTGAGGAGCGACGGAAGCGCGGGCCGCGTCAGAGATCAAATCTTCTTGTCCGGCCGCCGATAGTCGTGGAAGTGGCCGAGCTTCTTGTGCGTCGCGGACATCAGCCGCTCGACCTGCGTCCCTTCGCACGCCGGACAGCGCACCTCCTTCTCGTCGGATTTCTTGAGGATCAACGTCTCGAACGTCTTCCCGCACTTGCAGGCGTAGTCGTAGATGGGCATCGCGTGGGCCTCGGGTCTGCTGCTCGCCAGTGAATCACAGGAACCCAGGCCGGCGACAGGGACCTTGAAGATCTCGAGGTCGGTGCGACACCGTGACGCGATCGCGACGGCAGCGACCAGTGCTCGTCCACCAGCGCCTCGAACGAGCAGCGGCCTTTCGTGTTCCTGGTGCGGATAAGTTGCGCCGAGCTCCCGCTGTGCGCGCGCGACCCCGTCCGGCTCGACGAAGAGGATCGGTCGCCTGCCAGCTGGGTCACCTCGCGGCTCCGTGCATTCGGAGCAGGTGCTGGAAGACGAACCCAACCACGCCCGCTGCGATGATGATCAGCGGCTCGGGGATCTTTCGCGCCTTGATCAGGAGCGCCAGCGTGGCCAGGCAGATGCCGGCGGTGGGGAGATCGATGATGGCTCGCTTGCCGAGGACGTACGCCGCACCCGCGATGGCGCCGGCTGCGGCGGCGGTGACGCCGGCGACGAACGCCTTCACCTTGACGTTGGCCGACCAGCGCCGGAAGTGAGGCGCCGCCAGGATCACGATCAGGTACGGGGGCAGGAAGACGCCCACGGCGGACACCAGCGCGCCGGCATAGCCCGCGACCAGGAAACCGATGAATGCCACCGTGATCACCACCGGCCCCGGCGTGATCATCGCGACCGCGACCGCATCGAGGAACTGGCGCTCGTTCAGCCAGTGGAATTGATCGACCACGCCGCCGTGGAGGAAGGGAACGATGGCGAGGCCGCTCCCGAACACGAACGCGCCGGCCTCGGTGAAATACCAGCCGATGCGCCACAGCTCGCCGGCGGCCGGACCGTGCAGCCCGCTGAAGAGCCAGGGCAGGGGAACGAGCGCGGCCGCAGCCGCCGAGCGGGGCCAGGCCTTGGCCAGCAGCGCCACGACTCCGCAGCCGAAGAAGATCCAGATGATCTCCTTCTCCGTCCAGCCGGTGAAGACCGCGCTGATGGCGAAGAGCGCGATGAGCACCGGGTCCTTCCGTACCGTCGTGCGCGCGAGCTTGTAAGCGCTGCGCGCGATCACGGCGATGACGGCGGCGCCGATGCCGTAGAAGGCCGCCTGGATCCAGGGAAGCCCGCCGTAGTGGACGTAGAGCAGCGAGAGGGCCAGGACCATCAGGAACGAGGGCCCGATGAAGGCCAGCGCGACCAGCGTGGCGCCGGCAACGCCCCCGCGCACCCAGCCCAGATATTTTGCAAGCTGCGCGGCGAGCGGCCCCGGCGAGAGTTGCGAGAGCGCGAGCCCCTCTGCGTAGTCCTGCGGCGCGAACCAGCGGCGCTCCTCGACCAGGTCGTGGAGCATGTGTCCCGCGAGCGCGATGGGTCCGCCGAACCCGAACGTCCCGAGACGAAGGAAGTAGAGGAGAAGCTCCCGCATCGAGCAGGGGACGGTCTCGGCAGGGGTCGGTCCGCCGTTGCCCGGGGGCGGCCGTGAGCTCGCCGGTTCGCCGGGTGCTGTCGTCATCTCGCGCTCGCAGGGTGGATGGTCATGGCGCCAGATCTCAGGCCGAGGTCGGATTCAATTGCAGCAGTGCCAGTTGACAGTGGATACGCCTGCACTATAACCCCCGCGTGCCGGAAAAGGACAAGGCCGCACGCGCGCCTGGTTGGCTGCTGCTCATCCACCAGATCCCGCCCAAGCCGAACTACTTCCGGGTGAAGATCTGGCGCCGTCTGCAGAAGCTGGGTGCGGTCGGGATCAAGAACTCGGTCTACGCGCTGCCCTCGAGCGAGCAGGCGCAGGAGGATCTGAACTGGGTGCTCCGCGAGATCGTCGAAGGAGGCGGCGACGCGTCGCTGGTCGAGGCGCGCCTGGTCGAGGGCCTCAACGACGAGCAGGTCAAGGAGATGTTCCGCTCCGCGCGCGACGCGGATTACATGCAGGTCGCGAGCGATGCGCGCGAGTTGTCGAAGAAGCTCCCTCGAAAAGGAGAGATCGCCGACGAGAAGCGGGCCGAGCTGGAGGCCGCGCTCGCCCGGCTGCAGAAGCGGGTGGGCGAGATCGCCGCCATCGACTTCTTCCATGCGCGCGGCCGCGAAGCGCTCGACGGGCTCGTTCGCGAGTTGGAGAGGAACCTCGCCGAGCGGACTCCCAGATCGGAAGCGCCGCCGGCTGCGGCGCTGGAGAAGCCGCAGGGCGCGACCTGGGTGACCCGGACCGGCATCCACGTCGATCGGATGGCGAGCGCGTGGCTCATCCGGCGCTTCATCGACGAGAAGGCGAGATTCAAGTTCGTGACCGCGCGGGAGTATCGCCACCAGGCCGGCGAGTTGCGCTTCGACATGTTCGACGGCGAGTTCACGCACCAGGGCGAGCTCTGCTCGTTCGAGGTGCTCTTGCAGCGTTTCCAGCTCACCGACGCTGCGCTGCGGGCGATCGCCGAGATCGTCCACGACATCGATCTCAAGGACGAGAAGTACGGCCGGCCTGACAACGCCGGCTTCGAGCACCTGATCAACGGCATCGCGATGGCCCACCCCGAGGACGAAGTGCGCCTGCAGCGGGCCAGCTTCGTGCTGGACGATCTCTACGAGTACTTCAAACGAAAGCGGCGCGGAGGAGAACCATGAGGGGCCGCACGTGGATTGTCGCGTTGGTCGCCTCGTCCGCGCTCGCGCAGGAGAAGCAGATGACGACGTTCAACTTCGACTCGGACACGCCGGGTCAGCCGCCGAAGGGATTCGAGCTCGCGCTCACCGGCAAGGGCAAGCCGGGCAGGTGGGTGGTGCAGGCGGTGAGCGATGCTCCGAGTGGCAAGAACGTGCTCGCGCAGACCGACGGCGACGACACGGACTACCGCTTTCCCATCGCGTATACCGGGCCGGACCTGAAGGACCTGCGCCTCTCGGTCAAGTGCAAGCCGGTCGCAGGCAAGGGCGATCAGGGCTGCGGGATTCTCTGGCGCCTCAAGGACAAGGACAACTACTACATCACCCGCGCCAACGCGCTGGAAGACAACGTGCACCTGTACCACGTCGTCAATGGCAAGCGCGCCCGCTTCGAGGGCTGGAACGGCAAGGTCGCCTCCGGCGTCTGGCACGAGCTTGCAGTGGAAATGATGGGCGACCACATCCAGGTCTTCTTCGACGGCAAGAGGGTCATCGACGCCCACGATGGCACCTTCAAGGACGCCGGCAAGTTCGGAGTCTGGACGAAGGCCGACTCGATCATCCAGTTCGACGATCTCACGGCCACGCCGAAGTGAGGAGCTCCATGCATGCGGTCAAGCCGTTGCCGTTCGCCGCGTCGAAGCTGCGCGGCCTCTCAACGCATATGCGATCGACTACGGGCGCGGCGGCGGCGAAGTACGTCGACGCCTTCTTCCAGAACATCCAGTGGGACGAAGTGAACCGGCGCCTGGAAAGCGCTCAGAGGAGAAGCACATGATCGTCGCGTTGTTGCTGGTGGCTGCCGCGGGGGCTGCGCCGGAGTGGAAGCCGGTGCAACAGGTGTTCGGGTTCGACGGCAGCGCGATGCCGGGCGGCGTCATCCGCTTCAACATGCCGCGCTCGGACCTGCACGTGACCGTGGGTGGCACCGAGGTGAAGCCCGGGCTCGCTCTCGGCGGCTGGGCCGCGTTCGCCCCCGTGGGCAAGGGCGCTGCGATGATCATGGGCGACCTGGTCCTGGCCGTCGACGAAGTGCCTGCGGTGACGAACGCGCTCCTGGACGGGGGCGTCGAGGTCACGGCCATCCACAACCATTTGCTCGGTGAAACGCCGCCGATCTTCTACGTGCACATGGGTGGCCACGGAGATCCGGTCAAGATGGCGCGCGCGGTGGTGAAGGCAGTCGGATTGACGAAGACGCCCATGCCGCCCGCCCCCGCCGCCAAGGGCGAGACGGATCTGGGCTTCGACCAGTCGGCCGTCGAGAAGGCGATGGGAGCGAAGGGAAACGTGAGCGGCGGGGTGCTGCACTTCAACGTGCCGCGGGCAGAGAAGGTCAGCGAGGGCGGCATGCCCGCGCCGCCGTCGTTCGGCATGGGCACCTCGATCAACTTCCAGCCCACCGGCGGCGGCAAGGCCGCGATCGCCGGCGACTTCGCCATGACCGGCAAGGAAGTGGAGCCGGTGCTCAACGTGCTCCGCCAGAACGGTATCGTCGCCACCGCGCTCCACAGCCACGCGCTCGACGACGTGCCGCGGCTGTTCTACATGCACTTCTGGGCGAACGCCGACGCCGTCAAGCTGGCG
>DATDMU010000418.1:0-11352 GCA_036518615.1 Myxococcales bacterium | reverse complement strand
GCGCCCTTGAGCGGCGGCGCCTGCGCGGAGAGCGGCGCGGGGTGCTCGGGCGGCAGCAGCACCCGGGTGCCCGGCCCCGCGGGGAAATGGAAGATGGCGTCGTCGTCGCCCGTGTTGGCCTCCACCGTCTCCAGCGTGAAGCGCTGCATCCGCGGCGCGCCCTTGCGCCCCGACTCGATGGAGGTGGGAACGTAGACGCCGTTCACCAGCACGTAGCTGCCGTAGTCCGTCTCGGTCACGCGCTCCGCGCCGCGGATGTGGCGCTCGCTCACGCGGCGGATCTCGAGGAAGTAGTCCGGGTCCAGGTAGACGTACTGCACGTCTCCGCCCTTGAGAGCGACGCGCAGCTTGTAGGCGGGCGTCCCGTCCACGTCCTCGGTCCCGAGATAGCTGACCTGGTAGCCCTTCTCGCGCCAGCCGATCAGCGCGCCCTCGATGTCCGCATCCTCCGCCAGCCCGCGCGCCTCGTCGGCGGTGGTGCGGAAGGGGTCGCGCCGGCCCTGGAAGGGATCGACGCTCCAGCTCTCTTTTCCGTCGTACGCGTCGATGGCGGTGAGGCCCTGCAGCGTGGCCTCGGTGCGGATCCGGTCCGGCCGCTTCCGGATCGACGCGAAGTCTGCGGTGATGCTGAAGTCGCCGCCGCCGAACACCACCTTGCCGGTGACCTTGAGGGAACGCAAAGCAGCGAGATTCTTTGCCCCTCCGAGAGCTTCCTCGTGCCGGGCGAGGATCTGGTCGAGGGTGAGCGGGGTTGCAGCGGACAGCGCGACGGCGACGAGGGCCGCAAGATGCATTTGGCCTCCTGGAAGGGCGGTCATCCTACGTCAAGGGACGACCTGCATTTCAAGGGTGTAAGCTCGGCGGCCCCGACCAAAGGAGACCGGCATGGACGGCCTGATGATGGATTTCCCGCTCACGCTCCTGCACATCTTCGACCGCGCCGGGCGGTACTTCCCCAGGACGGAGATCGTCTGGCGCCGGCCCGACAAGGCGGTCCACCGCAGCACCTACGGCGAGTTCCACAAGCGCGCGCAGAAGCTGGCCAACGCGCTCACCCGCCTGGGGGTAAAGCCGGGCGACCGCGTGGCGACGCTGGCGTGGAACCACGGCCGCCATCTCGAGGCCTACTTCGGCATTCCCATCTGCGGCGGCGTGCTGCACACGCTCAACCCGCGCCTCTCCGTCCAGGACCTCGCCTACATCATCAACCATGCCGACGACGCCGTCCTGATGATCGACGACGTGCTCTGGCCGCTCTGGGAGCGGCTGCGTCCGGAGGTGAAGCCGCGCCACGTCATCGTCTGGGGGCATGGCCAGCCGGCGCCCGAAGGAGCCATCGACTACGAGAAGCTGATCGAGTCGGAGCTGCCCGAGTTCTCGCCGCCGCGCATCGAGGAGAACCAGGCCTGCGGGCTCTGCTACACCTCGGGGACCACCGGCCGGCCCAAGGGCGTCCTCTACAGCCACCGCTCGATGGTGCTGCACTCGCTGGCCTCGGTGCTGCCGGACGCGCTGGGGCTGGGAAAGCACGACACGGTGTTGCCGGTGGTCCCCATGTTCCACGTCAATGCATGGGGCATCCCCTTCTCGGCCACCATGGTGGGCGCCAAGCAGGTGTTTCCCGGACCGCACCTCGATCCGGTGAACGTGCTCAACCTGCTCGCGGAGGAGAAGGTGACGATGACCGCCGGGGTGCCCACGGTCTGGCTGGGCGTGCTCGACGCGCTCGACAAGAACCCCGGCAAGTGGAACGTCGAGGCGCTGCACACCATGATCGTGGGCGGCTCTGCCGCGCCGCAGGCGATGATCGAGGGCTTCGAGAAGCGCCACGGGCTGCGCATCATCCACGCCTGGGGAATGACGGAGATGTCGCCGGTCGGCACCGTCAGCCGCCCGCGCGAGGAGGGCCTGGCGGAGGCGGAGAAGTTCCGCCTGCGCGCGCTGCAGGGCACCGCGGTGCCGCTGGTCGACGTGAGGGCGATGAACGAGAACGGCGAGGTGCCCTGGGACGGCAAGACCATGGGCGAATTGCACGTGCGCGGCCCCTTCATCGCCAGGGCCTACTTCCAGAACCCCACCGAGGCCGACAAGTTCACCATGGACGGCTGGTTCCGCACCGGCGACGTGGTCACCATCGATCCCGGCGGGACCGTCCGCATCACCGATCGCTCGAAGGACCTGATCAAGAGCGGCGGCGAGTGGATCAGCTCGGTCGATCTGGAGAACGCGCTGATGGGCCATCCCGCGGTCAAGGAGGCGGCGGTGATCGCCATCGCGCACCCCAAGTGGGACGAGCGCCCGGTGGCCTGCGTCGTGCTCAAGGAAGGCTCCAGGGCGACCGAACAGGATCTGCGCGAGTACCTCGAGCCGCGCTTCGCCAGGTACTGGCTGCCCGACGCCTACGTCTTCCTCGAGCAGATTCCGCGCACCGCGACGGGAAAGTTCCTCAAGGCGGCGCTGCGCGCGCAGCTCAAGGACTTCCGGCTGCCTTGACCAGCGCGGCGCGCTGATCGGCGGAGAGCTCGACCAGCGGCGGCCGCAGGGTGCGCCAGGCGGGGTTGCCGGTGCGCCGGGCCAGGGTCTCCTTGAGCGCGGGGATCATCGGGAACTTCTCATAGGCGGAGCGGACGAGGTCGATCTCCCGCTGGCGCTCTTCGCTCCGTTCGCGGAAGGCGCGGAAGATGGCCTGGGCGTTGACGTTGGCGGTGGCGGTGATGCAGCCGGCGCCGCCTTCCTCGAGGTTGCGGAGGAGGAACTTCTCGCTGCCCACGAAGACCTCGAAACCGGGGAAGGCGCGAAGCATGGCGCGGGTGTTCTCGAAGTCGCCCGAGCTGTCCTTGATGCCGACGACGACGCCCGGGTATGAGGCCAGGAGCCGCTCGATGACGCGAAGGGGGATTCCCACCTGGGACACCGGGGGGATGTGGTAGAGGTACACGCGCAGGCGCGGCTCGCCGACGCGATCGATGACGGCGGCAAAGCTGCGGAAGAGCCCCTCCTCGCTCACGTTCTTGTAATAGAAGGGCGGCAGCATGAGCACGCCCGCGCAGCCGGCGCGCGCGGCGGCCCTGGTGAGCCGCACGGTGTCGGGCAGCGCGCTGCAGCCGGTTCCGGGAACGAGCCTTGCCGGCGGCACGCCCCCCTCCACCAGCGCGGCGAGCAGCGCTTCCCGCTCCTCCACCGAGAGCGAGTTCGCCTCGCTGGTGGTGCCGAAGGGCGCCAGCGCGGTGCATCCGCCTTCCAGCAGCGAGCGGCAGTGCCGCAGGAAGAGCGCCGGGTCGGGATCGAGCTGGGAGTCGAACGGGGTCAGGACCGGCGCGAGGACACCTTGCATGGGGCCGGGACTCTACCGTCGCGGCAGCGCGCGGAAAAGCCTCAGCCGATCAAGGCTTCGCCTTCCAGCCGCGGAAGAGGCGCAAGAGGTCCTCGCGCGCGGCTGGCGGCAGGTCCTCTTCGCGGGCGGCGCCCACGGCAGCGATGGTCTGCCGGATCTGTTCGAGGTAGGTGCGGCACCCGCTGCAGGAGACGAGGTGCTGGTCGAACCGCGCGCGCTCCGCAGGCGGCATGCGCCCTTCCAGGTAGTCGGTGACCAGCTCCACGATCTCGCGGCAGCTCAGCTCGGGGACGCGCGCGGTCATCGGGGCTTCTCCAGATGCGACTCGAGGGCTGCGCGCACGGCTGCCCGGGCGCGGTGCAGCAGCACGCGCTGGTTTCCGTCGGACAGGCCGAGCGCCTCGCACACCTCTTCGGGGCTGCACCCTTCTACGTCCCGCAAGAGGATGACTTGTTTCTGCTTCGCGGGAAGAGCGTCGATGGCGCGCTGCGCCAGCGCCAGCGTCTCCGTGGCCATGAGCCGCGCGTCGGCCCAGGGCGAAGGCGGCGCCGACCAGTGTCCGGGCCAGCGCGGATGGTCGTCGGGCAAGAAGCGCGCAGGGTCCACGGTGGGTCCGTCGTCCTCCTCTTCCAGCGACGAGAACGGCTGCGTGCGCGCCTCCCGCTGCGCGCGCGTCCGGGCCCGGTTGGCGAGGATGCGGAAGATCCACGAGCGCAGCGCGGACCGGCCCTCGAAGCGGGAGATGCCCTCGAGCACCGCCAGCCAGGTCTCCTGCACCACCTCCTCCGCGAGCGCGGGGGTCTGCACGAAGACCTGCGCCACGCGGAGCATGGAGGCGTGGTAGCGCCCCACGATCTCGAGGAACGCCGACTCGTCGCCCTCCCGCAGGGCGGAGACGAGGGACAGCTCCTCGGGCTGGACGGTGGCCTCTCCCATCGGCGCGGCAGCCTACACCTTGCGCGGCCCGACGGCGCGGTCCGACACAGGCCGGAAGCGTGACGCGCCCGATCTTTCCGCATATTGCGAGAAGGCGATGCCGACCCGCGAAGAGGAGAGGCTCCACGAGGCTGCCCGCCGGACCGCGAACTGGAAGCGCTGGGGACCGTACGTCTCCGAGCGCTCCTGGGGCACGGTGCGCGAGGACTACAGTCCGGACGGCGCGGCCTGGGAGTACTTCCCCCACGACCACGCCCGCTCGCGCGCCTACCGCTGGGGCGAGGACGGCATCGCCGGCATCTGCGATCGGCACCAGGTGCTCTGCTTCGCGCTCGCGCTCTGGAACGGCCGCGATCCCATCGTCAAGGAGCGGCTCTTCGGCGTGAGCGGCAAGGAAGGCAACCACGGCGAGGACGTGAAGGAGCTCTACTACTACCTCGACTCCACGCCGACGCATTCGTACATGAAGTTCCTCTACAAGTATCCGCAGGCGGAGTTCCCCTACGCGCAGCTCGCGGCGGAGAGCCTGCGCCGCGGCCGCTCCGGCAAGGAGCCGGAGCTGGTCGATACCGGCGTCTTCGACCAGGACCGGTACTTCGACGTGCTGGTGGAGTACGCGAAGGCGGGCGTGGAGGACATCTGCGTCCGCATCGAGGTGGCGAACCGCGGCCCGGACGAGGCCGCCCTCGATCTTCTCCCCACCCTCTGGTTTCGCAACACCTGGAGCTGGGACACGCGGCAGTTGCGTCCGAGGATCCGCGCAGAGGGCGCAGGCGCCGTGGCCGAGCACCCGCGCGAGGGGCCGTTCCACCTCACCTGCGAAGGGAAGCCCGAGCTGCTCTTCTGCGACAACGAGAGCAACCTCGCGCGGCTGTGGGGGGTGCCCGGGCCGCGCCATCCCAAGGACGGCATCAACGATCATGTCGTGCATGGGCGCGGCAGCGTCAACCCGGAGAAGACGGGGACGCGGATGTCCGCGCGCTACCGCCTTCGCGTGCCGGCGCGCGGCAGCCAGGTGGTGCGGCTGCGGCTCTGCCGCGGCGCCGTCCATCCCGTCGACGCGGACGACGCCGTCCTCGCCGCGCGAAAGCGGGAGGCGGACGAGTTCTACGCGACGGTGATTCCCGCCTCGCTCTCGACGGACGCGAAGAACGTGATGCGCCAGGCGCTCGCGGGAATGCTCTGGTCGAAGCAGTTCTATCATTACGTGGTGCGCGACTGGCTGCGCGGGGATCCCGCCCAGCCGCCTCCGCCGGAGGAGCGCAGGCGCGGACGCAACGCGGAATGGACGCACCTCTACGGCGCCGACGTCCTCTCCATGCCCGACAAGTGGGAGTACCCCTGGTTCGCCGCCTGGGACCTGGCCTTCCACTGCATCCCGCTCGCGCTGGTGGATCCGGACTTCGCCAAGGAGCAGCTCGTGCTCCTCTTGCGCGAATGGTACATGCACCCGAGCGGCCAGATCCCCGCGTACGAATGGGCGTTCGGGGACTCCAACCCGCCCGTCCTCGCCTGGGCCGCGTGGCGCGTCTTCAAGATCGAGCGCAAGCGGCGCGGCAGGGGCGACCGCAAGTTCCTCAAGCGCGTGTTCCTCAAGCTGATGCTGAACTTCACCTTCTGGGTGAACCGCAGGGACGCGGGCGGCCGCAACGTGTTCCAGGGCGGCTTTCTCGGCCTCGACAACATCGGCGTCTTCGACCGCAGCCGCCCTCTGCCCGGCGGCGGGAGGCTGGAGCAGAGCGACGGCACGAGCTGGATGGCGATGTACTGCCTGAACATGCTCACCATCGCGCTGGAGCTGGCGCGCGAGGAGGACGAGTTCGAGGACGTCGCCTCCAAGTTCTGGGAGCACTTCGTCCACATCGCGCAGGCGATGAACACGCTCGGGCTCTGGGACGAGGAGGACGCGTTCTTCTACGACGTGCTGCAGCGCGAAGGGCGCGAGGAGATCCGCCTGCGGGTGCGCTCGATGGTCGGCCTCATCCCGCTGTTCGCGGTGGAGCCCATCGCGGCGGAGATCATCGAGAGCTTCCCCTCCTTCTCCCGCAGGCTGGAGTGGTTCATCGACAACCGTCCGGATCTGACCCGGGGAGTGGCCAACATGCGCACGCGCGGCGCGCACGGGCGGCGGCTCTTCTCGGTGGTCGGGGCGGAGAAGCTGCGCTCCATCCTGCGCCGGGTCTTCGACGAGAAGGAGTTCCTCTCGCCCTATGGAATCCGCAGCCTCTCGCGGGTGCACCTGGATCATCCGTACGTGCTGCGCCTCGACGGCGAGGAATGGGCCGTGCGCTACGAGCCGGCCGAATCCTCCAGCGGGCTGTTCGGCGGCAACTCCAACTGGCGCGGCCCGGTCTGGTTTCCCCTCAACTACCTGCTGATCGAATCGCTGCAGAAGTTCCACCATTACCTGGGCGACGGCTACACGGTGGAGTTCCCCACCGGCTCGGGACGGCGGCTCACGCTGGCGCAGATCGCGGCGGAGCTGTCGCGGCGGCTCTCCTCGCTCTTCTTGCTCGACGAGGACGGACGGCGGCCCGCCTTCGGATCGCGACAGCGGCTGCAGGAGGATCCGCACTTCTCCGACGCGCTGCTCTTCCACGAGTACTTCGACGGAGACGAAGGAGCGGGGCTCGGCGCGAGCCACCAGACGGGGTGGACCGGACTGGTGGCGAAGCTCCTCCAGCAGAGCGGCGAGTGATCAGAACCTCAGCCCGCAAGTCGTTCCGGGAGCGACCCGGCCGGGCAATGCGGGCGTGGTCCCGGGCTTAACCAAGCTCGGTTCACCGTATGAACCATTGTCAGCCATTGAACCGACCGGTGGCCGACCCGCGTGCCCGTATCGGCTTGGCGAAACCACTTCCACAAACGATCTTCCCACCAACCAGAACCACAAACGAGAACCAGAACGTTTTGAAAGAGCTCGTTCTGGTTCTGGTTCTTGGGCAGCCTCCCCGCCGGCCTTCGGCCGGTCACTGCTGCAGTCGTTCTGGAGTTCGTTTGTGGGTAGAAGCTCGCTGCGCTCCGTGCTGACCCTGGAGCGCCGTTCGTGCGACCCTGCCCGGCACGAGGCTCATCCGCCGCTTCGGCGTCACACCACGTCGAGGACGCCGCCCTGCAGGAGGATGCGGGTCTTGATCACGTCCAGCGGAGGGCTGAAGAAGAAGCCCTGGGCGTAGGCGCAGCCCACCTCGCGGACGAGCTGCGCCTGCTCCTTCGTCTCCACGCCTTCGGCGATGACCGTCTTGCCCAGGTCCCGCGCGATGGAGACGATGCGTCCCAGCACCTGGCGGTCGCGGTCGGCGCTGCCGGTGATGAAGGAGCGGTCGAGCTTGACCGTGTCCACCTCGGCCTTGTGCAGGTGCCGGAGCCACGAGTGGCCGGTGCCGAAGTCGTCCATGTGCAGCTTGAGGCCGCGCCGGTGCAGCTCGACCAGCGGGTTGGTGCCGTTGTCGGGCGGCAAGGTGCCCTCGTTGATGTCCACGTTCAGGTCGGCCGGCGCGAGCTTCCACTCCTTCAGCACCCGCTCGATCTGCGCCCCCAGGTCGCTCTGCTCGAGCAGCTTCTGGGAGAAGTTCACCGAGAGCGACAGCCTGGCGGCCGAGGCGATGTCGCGGCGCCAGTCGTGCATCTGGTGCGACGCGTTCTGCAGCACCCACTGGTCGATCGACACGATCAGCCCCGTCTCGATGGCCATGGCGATGAACCGGGGCGGCTGCACCAGGCCGAGCCGCGGGTGCTGCCAGCGGGCCAGCGCCTCCAGCGCGCGCACCTTGCCGGTCTGCACGTCGACGATGGGCATGTAATGGATGAGCAGCTCGTTGCGCAAGATGGCGCTGCGCAGATCCGTCTCCAGCTGCACGTGGGCGGGCGAGCCTTCGCCGCTCTCGCGCTGGAAGACCGCGGTGCGCGCCTTGCCCAGCGCCTTCGACCGGTACATGGCCACGTCGGCGTCGCGGAGCACGTCCTCCGCCTTCTGGTAGAGCGCGGACCCCACCGCGATGCCGATGCTCGCGCTGGAGCTGACCCGCTGCCCGCTGCCCACCTCGAACGGCTCGCGCATCACCTCGTGCACGCGGTCGGCCACGCGCATGGCATCGCTCGAGCCGCGCACGTCGTCCAGCCACATGGTGAACTCGTCGCCGCCGTGGCGCGCGAGCGTGTCGCCCTGCCGCAGGCACGACTCCAGCCGGCGGGTGATCTGCTGCAGGAGCTGGTCGCCCGCCTCGTGGCCGAAGGCGTCGTTCACCATCTTGAAGTGGTCGATGTCGATGAAGAGCACCGCGAAGCGGTAGTCCTCGTGCCGGCGCGTCCGGTAGAAGGAGTGGCGGAGCAGGTCGAGGAAGAGCGTGCGGTTGGGCAGTCCGGTGAGCGCGTCATGGCGCGCGTCGTGCGCCATCCGCTCCACCATCGATCGGTGGCGGGTGACATCGCTCATCAGGCCCGCGATGCGCACCGCGGTGCCGGCCGGGTCGCGCTGCGCGGCGCCGCGGGCGTGCAGCCAGCGCCATTCGCCGTCGCCGTGGCGCACGCGGTGCTCGTGGTCGAAGGCGGGCGTGCGGCCCTCCAGGTGCGAAGAGATGGCGGCGCGCAGCGGCGCCGTGTCCTCCGGGTGCACGCGCTCCAGCCAGTCGGCGGGCAATCCCGAGAGCGGCGCCTCCAGGGAGAGCAGGGAGCGCCAGGCGGGCGAGAGGTGGAGCTGGTTCTTGCGCAGGTCCCAGTCCCAGACCACGTCGAGGCTCGCGGCGACGGCGAGCGAAAGCCGCTCCTCCCGCTCGCGAAGCTGGACGTCCTTCTCTACCGTCTCGGTCTGGTCGCGCACCACCACGGTGACGCGCCCGACCGATCCGTTCCGCCTCTGCCGCGGCAAGAGCACGAAGTCGCAGGCCAGGGCGCGTCCGCCTTCGGCCGAACAGGCCAGGGTCTGCGCCACCGGAAGGCCGCGCAACAGCTTCCTCTTCCACAGCGCCGCCACCTTCTCCTTCTCCAGCGGCTGGAGCAGGTCGAGGACCGGCTTGCCCGCGAGCGCCGGCGCATCGAGCCCGCACAGCCTTGCAGCCGCGGAATTGCCGCCGCGCACGATCAGCTCCGGCGTCAGGTCGAAGACGGCGACGGGGCTCTTCTCCAGGAGCCGCTCCAGGCGCCTGCGCGCCCGCGCCGCCCGCGCCTGCCGCTCGGCCTTGCGCCGCCGCCGCAGCGCGGCCTTCTTCTGCCCTCGATGGAGCAGCGCCGCGATCGACCCGACCGAGTCCTCCAGCTGCTCGCGCTCCGCGTCCGCCGCGCGATACGCCGCATCCACCGCAGCGAGCAACCGCCGCAGCGCCGGCGGCACCTCCCCGCCAACGGCGGCAAGCTGGCGCCGGAGCCGCGGGTGCACGATCAGCTCCTCACCGCGGGGGCAGGCTTGCCGAGGAGGAAGCCCTGGACGAAATCGGCTCCGTGCTCGCGCACCCAGCAGAGCTCCGCCTCTTCCTCGATGCCCTCGACGATAGTGCCGATGCCGAGGCCCCGGCCGATCTCGAGGAGCTTGGCGGCGATGAGGCCCTTGACCGGGTCCTCGTGCACGCCGCGGATGAGCCCGCCGTCCAGCTTGATGAAGTCGGGGCGCAGCCGGTGGACGAGGTTCAACGTGGACCATCCCGCGCCGAGGTCGTCGAGGGCGACGCGGAACCCGGCGTTGCGATACGCGTGCAGAACCGCGTCCAGCAGCGCGGTGTCCACGAAGCGATCCGCCTCCACCACCTCGAACACCACCCGCTCGCGCGGCAGGCCCGCCTCGCGGATGGCGTCGAGGACGGCGGCGAGGCTCGCCTCGGGATCGCGCACCGCCGCGGGAGAGAAGTTGACGAAGACGGACATCTGCGGCGAGTGGCGCGCCGCCTCGCGGATCGCGCTCCTGCACGCCGCCGAGTCCACCTCGAAGAGCAGACCCGCCTCGCGCGCGAGGGTGAGGATGGGCAGCGGCGCCACCAGCGAGCCGTCGCGCTCCACGCCGCGCAGCAGCGCCTCGTGGGCGAAGACGCGGGTGACGTCCCGGGCATACACGATGGGGTGGAAGAAGCTGGTGAAGCGCCCCTCGGCGAGCTGATCGAGCAACCACCCCGAACGGGCGAGGACGTCGAGCGAGTGCAGCGTGGTCATGTGCGCGAAGTCGGGCAGGCGCGGCGACGCGGCTCCGGGCATGAAGAGGGCGCGCGTCTCCATCGCCTCGGCGTCGCTGAGCCCCTCGCAGAGCTCGGCCGTGCAGGCCTGGACGGCGCTGTCGCGCAGCGGGATGCGCACGCAGCCGTCGATGAACTCGTGCTCCCGCCGGGCAGCGCGCAGGCTGTGGGCAACGCGCAGCGCCGCCCGCCCCGGACGGAGCCAGAGGAAGAGCGTCCCCGCCCCGCGGATGCGATCGGGAAGCCGCCGGTGCAGCGCTCGAGCAATGCTGGGTGCGGGGTCTGGCGGCGCCGAGACGATTTTCCGGCTCAAGATCTAAAACGTCTAGCCGAGTTCCTGAACATGCGTCAAGCAAGGTGGGCATTTGCCTACAGGGCGGGATTTCTTGATTTACGCCTTTCCCGTGCAACTTCGCGATGGTGTGTTCGGCTTTGCACATCGCGCGACATGCGGTCACAGGGGTTGGATGCCGTGTCCAGGCGCGTCGGAAACTTCCGGCCGCACGACCCCCGGATCGGCGCGGCGCGCCATCCCGTCCGGCTCCGCGAGCGACCCGTGGACGGCGGCACCCCGATGACGTAGAGGCATCTGCATGCGTTTCTGCGCATTGCTGTTGTTGCTCGCTTGCACCACGGTTCCCAAGGTTTCTCCGGAGCGCCTCGCCGCCGTTCACCAGGCGGAGGACGAGGACGCGCTGAAGGGGTGCAAGCGGCTGGGCCGGTTCACCGGGTCGTCCACCCAGGCCGGCGATCCGGGGCTCGCCCAGGCGCGCACCGAGGCGCGCGCCAAGTGCGCCGACGCCGGCGCCACCGACTTCGCCTTCGTCAACGAGTCGGTCACGCCGGACGTCACCACGGTGGCCGCCATCGCCTACGACTGCGCGGGACGCAGATGACCTGCTGGCACTACTACGCGCCCCGCGA
>DATDMU010000417.1:0-6448 GCA_036518615.1 Myxococcales bacterium | reverse complement strand
GGCGATGCTGCCGGGCACCAGATGAACCTCGGCGCCGTAGTGGCGGCACTCCTCCACGAACGCGCGCGGCGTGTCCTCGGGCATGGACACCGTCACCGGCAAGCCTGCCGCCGCTCCGTACGCCGCGAGCGCGCCCGCGGCATTTCCCGCCGACGGCGCCGCAAGCGCGCGGGCCCCCAGCGCGCGGGCCATGGAGACCGCCAGCGCCATGCCGCGCGCCTTGAACGAGCCGGTGGGATTGCGCGCCTCGTCCTTGATCCAGACCTGCTCCTGGATTTGGAGAAGCGGCGTATACCCTTCCGCCAGCGAGACCGCGTGCGCGGGCAGGATGGGCAGCACCGCAGCGTAGCGCCAGAGCGTGGGCGGCCCCGATGGCGTGAAGTTGCGCAGCTCGTAATCCACCCGCAGCGGCATGCCGCAGCGCGAGCAGACGGTCTGCAAGCGGTGGAAGTCGTGCGCCTCGCCGCAGGCGAAGCAGGTCAGGCCACGAAGGTGCGGATTGAGCATGATCGCCGTAAATACATCAGAAGTGCTCCCGTATCCTCCCATCCTTCCTCCGCCCATCGTCGCGCGCTTTCCCGAGCCGCGCGCAGGCGAGGACGTGGTCGCCGTCAGCCGGGTCACCTCTCCTTCGCTGGTGCTCGAGGCCTACAAGCTCGGCATCTTTCCCTGGCCGGTGCGGCAGGGCCTCGTGCCCTGGGCCTCTCCCGACCCGCGGGCGATCTTTCCCCTCCATCCGCCAAGGCCCTGGCCGCGGACGGTGCGGCGCGCCTTCGCGCCGGAGCTGCGCGTCTCCTTCGACGAGGCGTTCGAGCAGGTGATGCGGGCCTGCGCCGACCGCCCCGGCGAGGGAACATGGATTACACGAGATATACTTTCCACCTACGGCGAGCTGCACGCGCTGGGCTGGGCGCACAGCGTGGAGGTGTGGCGCGGCGAGGAGCTGGCCGGCGGCCTCTACGGCATCGCCATGGGCGCCCTCTTCGCCGGAGAGTCGATGTTCCACCGCGTCACCGGCGCCTCCAAGGTGGCTTTCGCCTCCTGCGCCGACCGCCTGCGCGAGCGCGGCTTCCTGCTCTTCGACGTGCAGGTCCTGACCGCTCACTTGCGGCTGCTCGGCTGCATCGAGATCCCCCGCGCCGAGTACCGCGCGCGGGTGCTGGAGGCCATCGGGCGCCCGGCCCGGTTCGTCTGAGGGCAGGGGTCGCCTCCCTGCGGGCCGCGTCATTGGACATGGCGCGCGTCCGCCAGATCGGTAGACTGCGCGCATGCGGTTCGGCATCGACTTCGGCACCACCCATACGGTCGTCGCCCTGATCGACCGCGGCAACTATCCCATCGTCTCCTTCGAGCACGGCGATGCCATCCCCTCCGTCGTGTCCGCGGACCCGGACGGCGAGCTTCACTTCGGCCACGCCGAGCCGGGCTGGGCCACGCTGCGCTCCTTCAAGCGCCTGCTCAACGACGCCCACCCCGACAGCGAGGTCAGCGTCGGTCCGGTCAGGCTCCCTCTCTCCGATCTGCTGGCAGGCTTCCTCGCCCACGTGCGCGAGGAGATCCTCGCCCATTCCAACGCGGGGCTGCGCAAGAAGGACGCCGTCGAGGCCGCGGTCAGCGTGCCCGCCAACGCTTCCACCGCGCAGCGGCTCATGACCATGGACGCGTACCGGCGCGCCGGCTTCGACGTCAAGGCGGTGCTCAACGAGCCCAGCGCGGCGGGGTTCGAGTACGCGAATCGCTTCCGCGAGACGGTGACCAGCAAGCGCGAGTACGTGCTGGTCTACGACCTGGGCGGCGGCACCTTCGACGCGTCGCTCATCCACATGGAGGGAAAGAGCAACGAGGTGGTCACCTCCAGCGGCGTCTCGCGGCTGGGCGGCGACGACTTCGACGAGGCCATCGCGCTGCTGGTGCTGTCGAGGCGCGGCGGAGGCTCGCTCACCCAGCACCTGCTCGACGAAGTGCGCGGGCAGAAGGAAGCGCTCGGCCCCAACACCCGCAAGTTCGTGGTGGACGAGACGGTCCTGCCGGTGGACGAGGTGTACGCCGCCTGCATGCCGCTGGTGGAGCAGACGCTCGCGGCCATGGAGCCTGCCATGCGCGATCCGCGCCGCGAAGGCGACGAGGAGATCGCCTGGACCGAGTTGGCCGGCATCTACGTGGTGGGCGGCGCGTCGGCATTTCCTCCCGTCTACCGCCGCCTGCGCGAGCGTTTCGGCGCGCACCGCGTCCGCCGCTCGCCGCATCCCTTCGGGTCCTGCGCCATCGGCCTCGCCATCCACCTCGACGAGCACAAGGGCTACAGGCTGAGCGAACGCCTCTCCCGCCACTTCGGCGTCTTCCGCGAGGACGAGGAGGGGGGCCGCGTCTCCTTCGACGTGCTGGTCCCGAAGGACACGCCGCTGCCCGCGCAGGTGTCGCGCCGCTACCGGGCCGCGCACAACGTCGGGCACTACCGCTTCGTCGAGTGCGGCCGCATCGAGGCCGGACGGCCGGAGGGCAACCTGGCCGCCTGGGACGAGATGCTCTTTCCCTTCGATCCTTCGCTGCGCGGCCGCGATCTCGCCGCGGTGCCCATCCAGCGCCTGGGCCACGGGCCGGAGGTGGAGGAGATCTACCAGTGCGGCGCCGACGGGACGGTGACCGCGAGCCTGCGCGTCCTCGACGACGGCTTCGAGCGCACCCTCCAGCTGTCGCGGCGCTGACGAACCACCATCGCCGGCAACCCGCCGGCGATGTCCGCTCATTCAAGTTTGCCCTCGGCGGTTCCGGCGTCTTGCCCGCTCCGGGCACCATCCCGCCGCTCCCATTCGCACACGACGTCCTCGCACCCGCCGCTCCGGTCCCGGCGGTCAACTTCCCACCCCAGACTGACCGATTTCGCCGCGGTGGAGGCCCGCACGCACCGATGTCCGCCCAATCGAGATGAATGGGCGGACATCTCGCGCGGCGGTCAGTATCGGCGATGTGTTCCGGCTGCTCGGGCGGCGAGGATGTCAGACCCCTCCCGTACGATGCGCGCATGAAAGCCAGGCAGCAGGAATTGCCGTTGAAGCAATGGGGAGGTGCGCGGCGAGGAGCGGGCCGCAAGCGCCTTTCCCCGCGACGCAACGTTCCCCACCGCCCGAGGCGGCGGTTTCGCCGGGGAGCGCTCCACGTGACCGTGCGGCTGCGGCGCGAGGTGTGGAACCTCCGCGGCCATCGGTGCTTCCGCGCGCTCAGGCGCAGTTTCGCCGCCGGCTGCGAGCGGTTCGGGTTCCGGCTGGTTCACTTCTCGGTGCAGGGCAACCACGTGCACATGATCGTCGAGGCTCCGGACGCCGTCGCGCTGGGCAGGGCGATGAAGGGGCTCGCCGTGCGCATGGCGCGGGCGCTCAACAAGGCCATGCGCCGCCGGGGGCCGGTGTTCGCGGACCGCTACCACGCGCTCCTGCTCGAATCGCCTCGCCAGGCGGCCAACGCGATCCGGTGCGTGCTGGAGAATTGGCGCGTGCACGCTGCGCGGCTCTTGCGGCCGGCGCCTTCCGGCGTCGATCCGTGCTGCTCGTTGGCCTGGGCCGGCCAGGCACCGCCGCTGGTCGCCGAGCCGCGCTGGTGGATGCTCCGCATCGGCGCCGTTCGCTCAGCGGAACCGTCGTGGCTCGCGGCCTGACCGACCGGGCTGCCCTGCCCAGGATTTCCGCCGTCGAGGCGGGCGGCGCCATCTGCTCCGGGTCATTCCGGCAAGAACGAGGCGCGGCCACCCGAACGGCCCCGCGGCCTGCTTCCGCCCGCGCGGGCGCCTCCCCGGCTACGGCAAGACGAAGCTCGTCCACCCGCGCCGGCGCGCCTCTTCCAGGAAAATCCGCGTTCCCGCCACGGTGGCCGGCCGGTCGTATCCGAACTTCGAGCCGGTGCCGGAGTCGTGCAGGTCGAGCACCGCGTCCAGCCCCGCGCTCTCGCACTCCTCCACGTGCGCCGCCATCCTCGCCGCCAGCGCAGGCCCGTCGCCGGCCCCGAGCGCCCAATCCCCGAAATCGCTGGTCCAGTGCTGGTGCGTGACCCCGAGCGATGCGATCACCGCAAGCCGCGGGTCCATCTCCTCGCCGATGCTGCCCGGGAACGGCTCCCTGACGCGCCGAATCCCGTAGGGCAGGCGGAACCGCACGTGCCCCGTCCGCAGCGAGCGCACCACGTCCTCGCCGCGCCGCACGTCGGCCGCGAATTCGCGCCACCTGTCCGGGCGCAGGTGCGACCAGGTGTGGTTCCCGAGAGCATGACCTTCGCGCGCAGCGCGCTCCGCCAGCTCCCGCGCGCGCGCCGGGTCGCCGCACCAGGGCGCCTCTTCCACGTTGCGGCCGAGCAGGAAGAAGGTGGCGCGCACGCCCGCTGCGCCGAGCACGTCGAGCAGCTCCGCGGTGGAGGGTCCGGGCCCGTCGTCGAAGGTGAGCGCGAACACGCGCGCACTATACTCCCCGCGGTGAAGAAGCTTCGCCTCGTCCAGCTTCCGGTGCCGCCGCCCGCGGCGCTCGCCGCCACGGGCAACGTGCCGCTCGCCGCCGGCTGCCTCGGCGTGGCCGCGCGGGTGCACGGGCTGGAAAAGGACGTCGCCATCGAGGTGGTGGAACCGGCGGTCACCGACGCGCTGGGCGACAGCCTGCTCGCCGACCACATCGCCCGCGACGAGCCGGACTTCGTCGGCTTCTCCCTCTATCTCTGGAACAGCGAGCGCAGCCTGCACCTCGCCCGCGAGGTGAAGCGCCGCTCCCCGCGCACTCGCGTGCTGGTCGGCGGACCGGAAGTCGGCCCCGACAATGCCTCGCTGCTGCAGCAGGGCGGAGCGGACGTGGCGGTGACCGGAGAGGCCGAGCACACCCTGGCGCGCATCGTCTCCGCGCTCCTGCGCGGCGACAGTCCCGCCGGCATCGAGGGCGTCAGCGTGCGCGGCCCGCTCGGCTTTTCCGCCTTCGCGCCCCAGGCGCCGGCCAGCTTTCCGCTCGCGGACTACCCGTCGCCGTACCTGGAGGGCCTTCTGCCCGTGGATCCGCGCAGGTCCACCTACGTGGAGACCGTGCGCGGCTGCCGCTCCCACTGCACCTTCTGCTTCTACCCGCGCTCCTCCGGCAGCGCCCTGCGCGTCCTCGACGTCCCGGGCAGCGCCGGGCTGGTGGCCGGCCTTCGGGAGCGCGGCGCGCGCGAGGTGGTCTTCCTCGACCCCACCTTCAATCATCGCCCCGGATTCGAGCCGCTCCTCGACGCGCTCGCCGCGATCAATCGCGATCGCGCCCTGACCTTCTTTGCCGAGGTGCGCGCGGAAGGGCTCACGAAGGAGCACGCGCGCAAGCTCAAGCTCGCGGGCTTCGACCGGCTGGAGATCGGGCTGCAGTCGGTGAACCGCGAGACGCTCAAGCGCGTGCGCCGCGGCGGGTCGCCCGCCATGGTGGCGGAAGCGGCGCGCATGCTCCATGACCAGGGCATCGAGCTGCTGGTCGACCTCATCGTCGGCCTGCCCGGCGACACGCCGGACGACGTGCTGCGCGGGATGGACTTCCTCGAGGAGAACGGCCTTGCGCGCGAGGCGCAGGTCTTTCCCCTCTCCCTCCTGCCGGGCACCGCCATGCGCGCAACCGCCGGGGAGGACGGCGTGCTCTTCGATCCGGCCCCTCCCTACCGGGTGCGGCGGACGGCGGCATTCGACGAGGACGCGCTCTTGCGCACGCTGCTCGCCGCGGAAGAGCGCCTGGGCCGCCGCCTCGACGAGTGGCCGCGGCCGCACCTGGTGGAGGGCGGCATCGACGGATTTGCGGCGCAGAAGCCCGGGCCGCAGCACGCCGCGCTCTGGTTCCAGGATCCCGATCTCTTCGCCCGCCGCGACGAGCTGCTCCGCGCCCTCGACGCGCGCCTCGCCATCGATCCTCACGCCACGCTCGACGTGGTCCTCTGCCCGCAGGCGCCGTTCCCGCTGGACCTGCTCGATGCCGTCCGCGCCCGCCTGCGCAAGGCGCCGCAAAGCTACGCCTCGCGCGCTCTCGCCCACCGCGGCGAGGATTCCCAGCGCCGCGTCACCGTATTGCTCAGGGGCGCCTTCGCGCCGGACTGGATCGACGCAATCCGCGAAGGCGCGCAGGTCTTCCGCGAACAGACCACCCGGGAGGCGCTGCTCGCGCCGGAACGGCTCGGCGAAGGGCTCCCCGCGGCGCGCATCACCGGGCCGGTGAGCGAGGCCGATTTCGCCGAGCTGTCCAGGCGCGCGGACGCGGATTGCGTCGCCTTCGCGGATCTCGCCCTGGAAGCGGCCTGGACGGAGCGCGTGCTCGGGTTCGGCGATGCGCGCTGAGCCTCAGTCGGTCTTGAGCACCGCCTGCAGCCGCTCGCGCTCGGCGGCGCCGATGCTCACGAACTTGGCCCCGACGTCGAACCGCGCGGGCGCGCCTTCGGGGAGGGCGTCCACCCAGACCACCTCCACCGT
>DATDMU010000416.1:0-5606 GCA_036518615.1 Myxococcales bacterium | reverse complement strand
TGGAAGGCGCCGCCGGCAAGGAGCAGCAGCAGGCCGGGCGCGCGCGCAAGCTGGGCCCAGGGCCGGTGGAAGTCTCGCTGCGGGTCAACGGCAAGGACCACCGCGTGCAGGTGGAGCCGCGCGCCACGCTCGCATCGGTGCTGCGCGACCAGCTCCACCTCACCGGCACCAAGATCGGCTGCGACCGCGGCGCCTGCGGCGCCTGCACGGTGATGCTCGGCGAGCACACCGCGGCCTCCTGCATGACCTTCGCGCTCGACGCGGTGGGCAAGCCCATCACCACCATCGAGGGGCTCGCCAGCGGAGCGCAGCTCGCGCCCATCCAGGCCGCGTTCGTGGCGCACGATGCGCTGCAATGCGGCTTCTGCACGCCCGGCATGGTGATGTCCTGCCACGCGCTGCTGAAAGAGAATCCGCATCCGAGTGAAGAGGACGTGCGCCGCGCCGTGGCGGGGAACACCTGCCGCTGCGGCACCTATCCCAAGGTGTTCGAGGCCGCGCTGGCGGCGGCGGGCACCGCGCCCATCCAGGCCGGCCCGGCGCAGGGCGAGCTCCCCAGGGCCGTCCCCGCGGTGGCCGAGGGCACGAAGGACTCGGCAGAGCTTGCCGACCGCACCTTCCAGGTGGGCTTGCCGCCGACCCTCGCCGCCCGCGAGCGCAAGGCGCCCGCCTCCGAGCCCGCGCCCTGGGACGGCAGCGCGAGCCTGCGCGTGGTGGGCCAGCGCGTGCCGCGCATCGACGGGCCGGAGAAGGTGACCGGTCGCGCCCGCTATGCCTTCGACGTGCAGCTTCCCGGCATGCTCCACGCCGCCGTGGTGCGCAGCCCGCACGCGCACGCGCGCATCAAGTCGGTGGACGTCTCCGCCGCGGCCGCGATGCCCGGAGTGCAGGCGACTTACGTGGTGGAGCGCATCCTCGGCCCGGCGGAGCTCAAGATAAAGCCGGTGAGCGCGGAGAAGTATCCGCTCATCCGCTACGAGGGAGCGCCGGTCGCGGCGGTGGCCGCCCTCACGCCGGCGCAGGCCGAGGACGCCGCGCGCGCCGTGCGCGTGGAGTACGAGGTGCTGCCGCACGTCGCGGACATGGACGACGCGCGCAAGCCCGGCGCGCCGCTCGTCTTCGCCGCCCCGGTGGAGCAGGCCGGCAGCGCGGGCGGCGGCGGCGCGGCCAAGGACGTCCCGCAGAAGGGCAACGTGCGCGGTCCCACCGTGGGCGGCAACGACAAGGACGTGGAGAAGGCGCTCGCACAGAGCGCCGTCCGCTTCGAGCAGGAGTACCGGACGGAGGTGCAGACCCACTCCGCCATCGAGACGCACGGCGTGGTGGCCGACTGGCACGACGACGGCGTGACCCTCTACGCCACCACCCAGGGCATCCACAGCGTGCAGGACGAGATCGCGAAGCTCTTCCAGCTTCCCAAGAGCAAGGTCCGCGTGGTCTCCGAGTTCACCGGCGGCGGCTTCGGCGCCAAGTTCGGCGCGGGCAACTACGGCGTGATCGCGCTCCACCTCTCGCGCAAGGCGAAGCGCCCGGTGCGGCTCTTCCTCGACCGCCGCGCCGAGCACCTGGCGGTGGGCAATCGCCCCAGCTCCATCCAGCGGCTGCGCCTCGGCGCGGCGAAGGACGGCGCGCTGCAGGCCATCGCGCTGGAGGCGTTCGGCAGCGCCGGCTGCGCCGCGGGAGCGGGCTGCGCGGGACCGGCCAAGAACCTCTATCCGGCGGCGGCCGTGCGCACCGAGGAGAACGACGTCTTCCTGCACACCGGCCCGGCCGCGGCCTTCCGCGCTCCCGGACACCCGCAGGGCGCGTTCGGCCTCGAGCAGGCGATGGACGAGCTGGCGGAGAAGCTCGGCATCGATCCGGTGGCGCTGCGCGACAGGAACGATGCGCATCCGGCCCGCCGCGAGGAGCGGCGCATCGGCAGGGAGAAGTTCGGCTGGGACGCCGCGCGCGCGCGCAAGTCGAATGGTTCGCTCAAGCGCGGCGTCGGGTTCGCGCAGGGGCTCTGGTACAACTTCGACGGCCCGCCCTCCAACGCCGAGGTGCTGGTCCACGACGACGGCAGCATCGAGTGCCGCAGCGGCGTGGCGGACATCGGCGGCGGCATCCGCACCGCCTGCGCGCAGGTGGTGGCCGAAGTGCTGGGCGTCCGTCCGCAGGACGTGAACGTGCACATCGGCGACACCGCCTTTCCCCAAGGCCCGCCGTCGGGCGGCAGCATGACCACGCAGCTCCTCACGCCGGCGGTGCGGCTGGCGGCGGAGCGCGTCAGGGCGGAAGCGCTGAAGGGCGGCGGCACCGACGTGCGCGCGGCGGTGCGCAAGCTCGGCCACACCGTGCGCGGCTACGCCTCGCGAGTCAACGACTACGCCGGCTGGAACGACGGCGATCGCTATACCGCCACCATCGGCGGCGCCCAGTTCGTGGAGGTGGAAGTCGACACGCAGACCGGCATCGTGAAAGTCCTGCGCGCGGTGGCGGTGCACGACTGCGGGCGGCCGGTGAACCGCCTCGCCATCGAATCGCAGATCAACGGCGGCATCATCCAGGGCGTCTCCTACGCGCTGCACGAGCGCCGCGTCATCGACCGCGGCACCGGGCGCATGCTCAACGCGGACCTCGAGCATTACCGCATCGCCGGCGCGCGCGACGTTCCCCACATCGAGGCCATCGTGCTCGATCATTTCCGCGGCCGCACCAACACCGACGTGAGCGGCATCGGCGAGCCGGCCACCGTCCCCACCTGCGCCGCCATCGCCAACGCGGTGGCCCACGCGACCGGCGTCCGGGTGCGCACGCTTCCCATCACGCCCTGGCGCGTGCTCGAGGCGCTGAAAGGAGCGCGGTCATGAAGGCCTTCGCCTGGATGGAGCCGGAGGACCTGGCAGGGGCGCTGGCTGCCGGCGCGCAGAAAGGCGCGCTCTACAAGGCGGGCGGCGTGGACGTGGGCGACCGCCTCAAGGAGCACCTCGACGAGCCGGCTGCGCTGGTCAACATCCGCGGCCTGCGCGGGCTGGACTTCGTCCGCGTCGAGGGCTCGACGCTGCGGCTCGGGCCACTGGTGACGCTCGCGACGCTGTCGTCGGATGCGCGGGTGCGCAAGGCCGCTCCTGCGCTGGCGGACGCCGCGGGCGCAGCGGCCACTCCGCAAGTGCGCAACTCCGCCACGCTGGGCGGCAACCTCGCGCAGCGGCCTCGCTGCTGGTACTTCCGCAAGGAAGAGTTCCATTGCCGGCGCAAGGGCGGAACGGAGTGCTTCGCCATCGCCGGGCAGAA
This sequence comes from Myxococcales bacterium, assembly GCA_036518615.1. GTDB lineage: Bacteria > Myxococcota > Myxococcia > Myxococcales > 40CM-4-68-19 > 40CM-4-68-19. The sequence continues at coordinate 2,330 of DATDMU010000416.1, read as the reverse complement.
CGAGATGCACGCGGTCTTCGGCAACGACCTCTGCGCCATCGTGCAGCCGAGCGCCACGGGCACGGCGCTGACGGCGCTCGGCGCCTCGCTGGTCCTCAAGGGGTCTTCCGGCGAGAGGGTGGTGCACATCGACGACTTCTTCGTGCGCCCCGAGACGGACGTGACGCGCGAGACGGTGCTCGAGCAGGGAGAGCTGATCGTCGAGGTGCGGGTGCCCGCCGGCCGGCCCTCCGGATACGTGAAGCTGATGGAGAAGCAGACCTTCGACTGGCCGCTCGCCGAGGCGGCGGTGACGCTGGGAGACGACCCGCGGGTGGTCCTGGGCGCGGCGGCGCCGGTGCCCTGGCGCGCGAGGCAGGCGGAGGCGCTGGTGCGCGGCAAGCGAGTCGACGAGGCGCTGGCGGGGCAGGCGGCGCGCGCCGCGGTGCAGGGCGCAAAGCCGTTGGAGTTCAACGGGTACAAGTTGCCTCTTCTGGAAGTTGCGGTGAGGCGCGCGCTTTTGCAGGCCGGAGGTGCGGCATGAGCGAGCACGAGGAGTTGTGCGACTTCCTCCGCGCCAAGGTGACCGGCGCGAACCACAACGACAAGCGCGCGCTCTTTGCGCTGCGGCAGGAGGCCACCACCGTGTACTGGTGCCTGCTCACCATGTCTCCCGCGGGCCCCGACGACGGCCTCGCCCACGCGAGCCTGTGCGGCAAAGGCCGCGCCTGCTGCACGAAGGACGAGGAGCCGGGCGTGGCGTGAGGGGGCGTGACTAGTTTCCAGGAGATGACCGGCAACCTGGACGAGCTGCGCAGCCTCCTCGACGAGATGGACATCGGCTTTCTCACCACGCTGGGCGGCGAGGGTCACTACCACTCCCGGCCCATGCAACTGCAGCGGCACGACAAGGACGGCACGCTCTGGTTCGCAACTTCCAGCGACTCGCACAAGTGCGAGGACGTGCGCGCGCATCCGCGCTGCTGCGTGGCCTTCCTCAAGTCGTCGAAGTACGTCTCGATTTCCGGCACCGCGGAGCTGGTGCGCGACCGCGACCAGATCCGGAAGATGTGGAGCGCGTCGTGGCGGGGCTGGTTTCCCGAAGGGCCGGACCAGAACGACCTCGCGCTGCTCAAGGTGGTGCCGGAGCACGTGGAGTACGTCGATCCGCCGGGCGGCACGCTGCGTTCGCTCTACACGCGCGTGCGCAACGCCATCCGCCGCGTCCGCGAAGAGCCGGCGCCGAAAAAGGAGCTGGACCTGGGGTAGCCTCGCCCCGTGCTCCCTCCGGGCGTCGAACATGTCCACGTGCAGGCGGGCGCGGTGCGGCTGCATTGCGCGGCGATGGGACCCAGGGACGGGCCGCTGGTCGTCTTGCTGCACGGCTTTCCCGAGTGCTGGGTCACCTGGCGCAACCAGCTTCCCGCGCTGGCGGCGGCCGGCTTTCGCGCGGTGGCGCCGGACATGCGCGGATACGGCGGGTCTGAGAAGCCGCGCGGAGTCGAGCAGTACCGCATCGAGAAGCTGGCGCAGGACGCGGCAGATCTGATCCCGGCGCTTGGCCGCGAGCAGGCCGATCTGGTGGGGCACGACTGGGGCGGGGCGGTCGCCTGGCGAGTGGCCATGTGGCATCCGGCGCGCGTGCGCAAGCTCGTCATCCTCAACAGCCCGCATCCGCAACAGCTCTCGCGCGCCATGCGCACCCTGCGGCAACTGCGGAAGAGCTGGTACATCTTCTTCTTCCAGCTCCCCTGGCTGCCCGAACGCCTGCTCACGCCCGGCCGCCTGCAGTACCTCTTCCGCCGCTTCACCGCGCGCAAGGGCGCCTACGAGCAGGCGGAGATCGCGGCCAACATCGACGCCGTGCGCGAGCCGGAAGGCCCGCTCAATTACTATCGGGCGGCGCTCCGCTACGTGCCGCGGCGCTGGGAGCCGGTGCGGGCACGGACGCTGGTGATCTGGGGCGAGCGCGACCCGTTCCTCGGCGACGAGCTGGCCCGGCCCGACGCGCGCTGGGTGCCTGATGCGCGGGTGGAGCGCATCGCCTCTGCGTCGCACTTTGTACAAGCGGACGCTCCGGACGAAGTGAGCAGGCTCCTGGTGGAGTTTCTGCGGTAGACCGCTTGCGCATGCGCGACTTGCTGAAGCGCGTGGTCAGCGAGCCCGGCGCGGACACCGCCGAAGGATTCACCCGCCGCGTGCGCATCCTCGCGGTCACCTACCTGGTGCTCTTCTGCGCCTCCTGCGCCGGCGCGGTGGTGCTGGCGATCCACGGCAAGCTCTTCGTCACGCTGGCCCAGCGCAGCAACGTGGAGACGCTGACCATCCTCTTCATGCTGGTGTTCTATGCG
>DATDMU010000415.1:0-5474 GCA_036518615.1 Myxococcales bacterium | reverse complement strand
GCGCTGACCCTCACCGGCACCGGCGAGAACGTCATCTACGCGGGGCCGCCGGTGCAGCGCAACGGCGTGCAGCAGGCGCTGGAAGAGGCGCTCAACTTCGCCGAGAGCATGGGATTCATCCTCGACCAGTCGGGCTTCACGCGCCTCGGCGCCGTGCACCGGGTGGAGATGCTCAGCCGGCTGCCGGCGTTTTCGCCGCCCGAGTCGCGCCCGCAGGCGAAGGAGGGCCCGGCGCACACGCCCCTGCAGGCGGTGGCGCGGCTCTTCGCCGCCTTCTGCGCGCTGCTGCTCGCCGGCTGCTCGGGCATGAGCGCGGAGCAGCGCGCGGCGGCGGCGGAGATCCACCAGCAGCTGGGTGACAACCTCATCCACCAGGGCGACGCGCAGGGCGCGCTCAAGGAATATCTCGCCTCGCTCGACTACGACGAGACTCCGGAGGCGCACCTGGGTCTCGGCGTCATCTATGCCTGGTCCCTGGGGCGGACGCAGGACGGCGAAAAGGAGTTCAAGCGCGCGCTGGAGATGCGGCCCGACTACAGCGAGGCGCTCACCAACCTGGGCGCGCTCTACATCCAGCGCGGGCGCTTCAAGGACGCGCTGGAGCCGCTGGACAAGGCGGCCCACGACCCGCTCTACAAGGGCCGGGTGCTCGCCCAGAGCGATCTCGGCTGGGCGCTGTACAAGAGCGGCCAGGTGGAGCGGGGCGTCTCGGAGATCAAGGGAGCCCTTGCGGTGGCGCCGAAGTACTGCCTCGGCTGGCGCCAGCTCGGGACCATCTACTCGGAAGAGGGCAAGGTGGACGAGGCGGGCAAGGCCTTCTCGCGCTACGCGCAGGAGTGTCCGGACGTGGCCGATGCGCACCTGCTCTTCGGCAAGGCGCTGGTGCGGCAGCAGAAGGCGAAGCAGGCGCGCGCCGAGTTCGAGCAGTGCGCGGTGGCGAAGCAGGAGCGCGACCAGCCGGTGGCCGCGGAGTGCGCGCGCTTCCTGCGCGAGTTGGGGACGCCCTGAGCATTGGCTCCTCCCCGCCCGCGGACTAGACTGGCGGCATGGATCTCCTCGACGAGCTGGCGCGGACGCCCGCGCTCCTGTCGCGGGTCGCGGAGGTTTTTCCCCACGCCACGGTGCGAGCGCGCTCCGGCTCCTTCGCGCTGGTGGAGCACGTCTGGCACCTGGCCGATCTGGAGGCCGAAGGATTCGCCGCGCGCATCGCCCGGCTGCTCGCGGAGACGGATCCGGTGTTGCCCGACTTCGACGGGGAGCGCACCGCGCGCGAGCGCAGGTATCTCCAGCTCGATCTGGCGGAGGGCCTCGCGGCATTCTCGGCTGCGCGCGCCGCGAACGTGACGACGCTCGGGCAAGTGGCGGACGGGCAGTGGTCCCGCGCCGGGCGGCAGGAAGGGGTGGGTCCGGTCTCGCTCTCGGAGCTGCCCCGCCGCATGCGGGAGCACGACCTCGCCCACCTGGGCGAGATCGCCGATCTGCTCGTCGAGCTCGACCCCCGGCACCCGATGATCGCCTCGCTTCGGGCGCTGGCGCAGGGCGAGGCGCGGGGCTCGCAAGCCGGCTGATGGATCTCCGCTCGCAGCGCGTGGATGCCCTGGTGCTCCGCGCCATCGCCTACGGCGATGCGGACCTGGTGGTGCATCTGCTGGTGCGCGGGCGCGGGCGCATCTCCGCCTTCGCGCGGGCGGCCCGCAGCTCGCGCAAGCGATATGGAGGCGCGCTGGAGCCGTTCCAGCGCGTGGAGGCGCTGGTGGTGGAGCGGGAGGGGCAGGAGCTGTGGGCTCTGCGCGAGGCGCGGGTGGTGGAAGCGCACGCGCGGCTGCGCGAGGATCTGCACCGCATCGCCCACGCCGGCTACGCCGCAGAGCTGGTGCACGGCCTCACCCGCGCGGGAGAGCCCGCCGACGGCCTCTTCGGCTTGCTCGAGGATTTCCTCTGCCGGCTGGAAGCCGGGGCGGCCACCAGCGCGCGGCTGCGGGCGTTGGAGTTGGGCGCCCTCGCTGCGGCGGGCCTCGCGCCGGAGCTGGGTGCCTGCGCCCGCTGCGGAGCCATGGTGCCCCCCGGCAAGGCGGCCTTCGATCCGGACGCGGGAGGGCTGGTCTGTTCCCGCTGCACGCCGGGCGCGCACCTGCTCGCGCTCTCGCTCGCCGCGCGCGCGGCGCTGCGGCAACTGCGCGCCGGCGGCCTGCCCGCCGCCGATGCGCCGCTGAGCGCCGACGGATCGGGCCGGCCGGCGGACCCGCGCGCCTTCGAAGAGGCCTGCACCCAGGCGCAGCGGCCCCTCGCGCTCTTCCTGCAGCACCACGTGGGCCACAGCCTGCGCAGCGCCGAATTCCTCGCCCAGGTGGGCGCGCCTCAGTGATCGTCCGCCAGGCGGAGCGCCTTCCACAGGCGCAGCGCGGCAGCACCTGGGTCCGGAGACCCGAGCACCGAGCGGATGCAGGCCACTCCGGCGGCGCCCGCCGAAAGGCAGCGCGCGGCGTTGCCCGCATCGATTCCGCCCAGCGCGAGCACGGGAAGGGGAGCGGCGCCGCAGGCCTCGCGCAGGGCGTCCAGCCCTCGCGCGCTCTTTCCCGGAGTGTCGTACACGGGCGCGAACACCGCGAAGTCCGCGCCTTCCCGCGCGGCGCGCGCGACCTCCCCGGGCGCATGGACGCTGACGCCCACGACGGAAAAGCCGAGCTTGCGGGCATCGGCAGGCGACAGGCCGCGCTCCGGCAGGTGAACTCCGTCTGCGCCGCAGGCCACCGCCACGTCGGCGCGGTCGTTCACCAGGAAGGTTGCGCCGAACCGCGCGCAGATGCTCCGCAGGGCGCGGGCGCGCGCGAGCAGCTCCTTCGGCGCGAGCGCGGGCTGGCGAAGCTGCACGCCTGCGACCCCTCGCGGCAGCGCCGCCAGGGCCGATTCCACCGCGGGCAGGGGATCTCCGTCGGGCGGCGTGATCAGGTACAGCCGGATCACGCGGCGCCGATCACTCCGGAGAGCGGGCTCGAGGCGGTGCCGTAGAGCTTGCGCGGGATGCGGCCGGAGAGGAACGCCAGCCTGCCCGCCTCGGTCGCGAGCTTCATCGCGCGCGCCATGCCCACCGGATCCTGCGCGCCGGAGATGGCCGTGTTCACCAGCAGCGCCGAGACGCCCAGCTCCATGCAGACGGCGCAGTCCGAGGCGGTTCCCACGCCCGCGTCCACGATGACCGGCACCTTTGCCTGCTCGAGGATCATCTGCAGCGCGTAGGGGTTGCGCAGCCCGAGGCCGCTGCCGATGGGCGCGCCGAGCGGCATCACCGCCGCGCAGCCGGCGTCCTCGAGCTTGCGCGCCGCGACCGGGTCGTCGTTGGTGTAGGGCAGCACCTGGAAGCCCTCGGAGACGAGCTGCCTTGCCGCCTTGAGCGTCTCCTCCGCGTCGGGAAGGAGCGTCTTCGGATCGGAGAGCACCTCCAGCTTCACCAGCGGGTTCTCCCCGCCCAGCTCCAGCTCCCGCGCGAGGCGGCAGGTGCGCACCGCGTCCTCGGCGGTGAAGCAGCCCGCGGTGTTGGGCAAGAGCACCATGCCCTCGGGGATCCAGTGCAGGAGCGACGCCTCGCCCTTCGCCTGCAGATCGAGCCTGCGCACCGCCACCGTGACCATCTGCGCGGAGCTGGCCAGGAGCGCCGCCTTCATGGTGGGGAAGTCCTTGTACTTGCCCGTGCCCACCACCAGCCGCGAGGTGAAGCGGTGCCCGCCGAGAACGAGCTCGTCCATGGTCTTCAGCCTCCGCCCACGAAAGTCACGATCTCCACCACGTCGCCGCCGCAGAGCTTCTCTTCGGCGTGGCGCGCCTTGCGGACGACCGCGCCGTTGCGCTCCACCGCCACCCGCTCCGCGCGGATGCGCAGGTGCTCGAGCAGGGCGGAGATGCTCAGGCCGTCGGGCAGCTCCATCGCCTCGCCGTTCACCGTCGCCCGCATGCGCCGGTGATAGGCCGGCGCAAACCCACGGTCAAGGCCGGCCTGCCGCGACGCCACTCCGTGTTGCGCGAGGGGGAGGGCGGAGCGTACAAACGAGCGCCGGATGTACCGCGTCTCCAAACAGCTCTGGTTCTGCGCCGCGCACCAGGTCCGGCTCTCCGAGACGCAGTGCGAGGCGATGCACGGCCACAACTACCGCGTGCTGGTCCACGCCGAGGCCAGGGAGCTGGACCGCACCAGCTACGTGATCGACTTCGCCGAGCTGAAGAAGGCGGCGAATGAGATCTGCGGGCGCTTCGACCACGCCAACATCAACGAGGTGGAGCCGTTTCGCGACGGCGAGCGCAACCCCACCGCCGAGGAGCTGGCGCGCTACCTCTGCGAGCAGCTCGGGCGCCGCTTCGACGATACCCGCGTGCGCATCCGCAAGGTCGAGATCTGGGAGACCGAGAACAACCGCGCCGAGTACGAGCCGTGAGCCTGCAGCGCGGCGTGCGGCACGCGGTCCCCTGGGGCGGCGAGATGAAGAACGGCGTGGACCGCCACCACGCGGGCTTCACCCCGTGGTTCTGGAGCTACCGGCTCGCCGCCAGGCTGGAAGGGGCGGTGGTGATCTGCGTCTTCGCCGGCGTCATCGCCATCATGGCCTTCCTCTTCCAGATGCCCGGCCCGCTGGTGGTCCACGTCGACGACGACCAGAGGCAGCCGATCCGCAACGCGAAGGTGCGCTGCACCTCGCCCGACGGCGGGACGTCCTACGCCGGCCTCACCGACGTGTTCGGGGAGGCCAAGTGGCCGGGGCTCGCCAAGGGGCCGTGGAAGTGCGAGGTCACGCCGCCGGATCGCTTCCATGCGCCGCCGCAGATCGGCTACGCCAACGTGGTGGCGCGCAGCCCGGCGATGTGGACCACCGCCTTCGAGCGGCCGGCGCGCATCATGGTGCAGGTGGTGCGCCCCACCGGTCAGCCGCGCGCGAAGGTGGCGGTGCGCGCGGTCTGCGGCGGGGAAGCCTGGGAAGGCCGCGCCGGGCTGGTGGACGGGCTCGCCACGCTCTTCGTGCCGCACGGCAAGCCGTGCAGGGCGGGGCTGGTGCGCCCCGAGCTGCCCGGCGACGGACCGGCCACCCAGGCGCAACTGGACTGCGGAAGCGAACCGTGCACCGGCGAGCTGGTGGGCGGCGTGGGCGAGCAGCTCGCCGCCACCCTCACGCCGTCGGCGGAGCAGTGGGCGGCGGTGCGGCCGCCGCCCGAGCCCGACGCCCCCTAGGTCACTTTCCGGTGTAGATGTCCATCACCTGGCGGAGGAGCTGGATCGCCTCGTCGCGCGGCCGCTGGAAGGCGTTGCGGCCCATGATCGACCCGAAGGCGCCGCCGTCGCGCAGCCCGCGGATCTCGGTGAGGATGTCCTGCGTTCCCTTGGCCTCGCCGCCGGAGAAGATGACGATGCGCTTGCCGTTGAAGCAGCTCTGCACCACGTGGCGGACGCGGTCGGCCAGCGTCTTCCAGGGGATGTTGTACTTCTCGAA
>DATDMU010000414.1:0-57339 GCA_036518615.1 Myxococcales bacterium | reverse complement strand
GCTCGCGCAGCTCGCGGTCGCCATCGTCCTCGGCGCGCGCGGCGCCCGGAGCGGCGGCGAGAAGACCGAGAAAAGCCAGCTGCACCATCCTCTTCATGCATGCGTTCATGACCTCACCTTCCTTTCGGTTGAGCTGCGTCCGGCCTGCTTCGCGGCGCGCCCGCGGGCGGCCTTCTCCGGCACGCCCTTGCCCGCCGCCTTCTTCTTGTTCTCCTTCTTCGCCCTGGCGTTGGCGCGCGCGTATCCGGCCGCCACCGCCAGCAGCTCGCGAAGCCGGCCGCCGCGAAGCGCCCGCTCGCGGTCGACCGCCACCCACTCGCGCATCGGCCGGTGGCCCATGGGGCAGAACTCGGCGAACCGCTCCTCCCGCTTGAGCCGCGGGGCGAGCTCGCCGGGCAGGCGCATCCCGACCTCTTCCTGGTAGACGCAGGCGAACATCTTCCCCGAGGCGAAGAAGGCGGGGAACCCGAACATCGAGCGCCGCGCGGCGTCGGGAATGGCGGAAACCGCTCCCTCCACCGCCTCGAGCAGCTCCCGGTCCCAGCGGATCTCCTTCGATCTGGCTTGCGCTGCCCTGGTCATCGCTCTCACCTCGCGGCGAGCCGCGGGCTCGCGAACGGCGCGCTTGCGATCACGCCCTTCGACTCGCGGATGGTGTAGGCCCGGTCGACGTCCAGCTCGAGTCGCTCGTGCTTGCGATCCGGCCACTCGATGTCGGCGGTGACGCGGGCGGCGTTCGCTCCCAGCCCGAAGGTGAGCGGCAGCTCGGACTGCGAGAGGTAGCTGGAACCGCTCCGCACCCAGCGCACCTGCCGGCCGGAGGCGTTGCCCAGCGACACCACCGCGCCGATGCCGTCGCCCGCTCTCTCCCCGCGCAGCAGCGTGAGCCTCACCTTGTGATTCGCCTGCACGGTGTCGTTGCGGAGGACGCGCGCGGGACCTCCGTTGGCGGTGGCCACCAGGTCGAGGTCGCCGTCCCCGTCCAGGTCGAGGAAGGCGGCGCCGCGCCCGACGAAGGGCGTCCGGAGCGGCGCGACCTCGGCGGACACCTCCTCGAAGCGGCCCTGCTCGCGCCCCAGGTAGAGCAGCGGCAACTGCTCGTGGCTCACCTCGGGCATGATCTTCTGGATGTCGTCCTCGATGTGGCCGTTGACCACGAACAGGTCGGGCTTGCCGTCGAGGTTGGCGTCGAAGAAGAAGAGGCCGAACTTCACCGCGAGCAGGCTGGGCGGACCGATTCCGGCGGGGCCGGTGCTGTCGAAGAAGAACCCTTTCCTCTCCTGCACGTAGAAGGAGATCATCTCGTTGGAGAAGTTGCCGATGGCGATGGCCATCTTCCCGTGACCGTCGGTGTCCACCACGTCCACGCCCATGGCGCCGCGGGCGCGGCCGCTCTCGTCGAAGGCGATGCCCGCGGCGAGGCCCGATTCGACGAAGGTTCCGTCGTGCCGGTTGACGAAGAGCTGGTTGGGCTGCGTGTCGTTGGTCACCACCAGGTCGGGCCATCCCTCCTCGTCGGGAAAGACGCCCACGCCCATGGTCTTGCCGCGCTCGCCGGCGATTCCCGCCTTGGCGCTCACGTCCTCGAAGGTCCCGTCTCCGCGATTGCGGAAGAGGCGGCCCGATTCGCCCTGGTAGGACTCCGGCGTGCAGTACGACTTGCTGGCTCCGTCGAGCGTGCAGCGGATGTCGGTGGCCGGCGTCCATTTCACGTAATGGCCGACGAAGAGGTCGAGGTGGCCGTCGCGGTCGTAGTCGAGCCAGGCCGCGCTGGTGCTCCAGCCGACGTCGGCGAGGCCCGCCCGCTCCGCCACTTCCTCGAACCTGCCGTTGCCGAGGTTGTGGAAGAGGTAGTTGCGCCCCAGGGCGGTGACGTAGATGTCCGGCCTTCCGTCGTCGTCGTAGTCGCCGACGGCGCAACCCATTCCCTGGAAGCGGCCCTTGATGCCGGAGGCGGCGGTGACGTCGACGAAGGCGCCGCCCGTGTTGCGATAGAGCGCGACCGAGGTGGCGGGGCCGCCCGTGCGCCCCGGCCAGGCGGCGCCGTTGACCAGGACCAAATCCTGTAATCCGTCGCCGTCGAAGTCGATGGCGCAGACGCCGGAGCCCATCGCCTCGGGGATGTACTTCTTCCCGAAGGCGCCGTTGTAATGGCGGAAGCGGATGCCGCTCTGCCGGGTGATGTCGGTGAACTGGACCGCGGTCCCCGCCGCGGGAGCGGGTGCGGTTGCCGCCGCGGGAGCGGCGGCCAGCAAGGTGGTCAGGAGGGTGAGCATCGGAGTCTGCCTTTCTACGGTTGCGGCCGCGCCGGCGGGCCGTTGAGGGCCACGCTTGCGTGCTCGTGGATGGGCTGCCGTTCGTTGTTCGAGTCCGCGTCGGCGCGGCGCGCCTCGCCGGTCAGCGCCTGCGACGTCTCGTCCGCCTTGAAGCGCGCGTAGAGCTTCTGCTCGCGCTCCGCCAGCTCGCGGTTGCCCATGGCCTGGTAGCAGAGCGTCAAGAGATAATGGGCATTGAGGTCCTCGGGATCGATCTCCACCACCTTCACGCCCTGGGCCGCCGCCGCCTCGAACTTCTTCTGCAGATACAGGACGCGGCCCAGCTCGTTGAGCACCACGCGGTCGCGCGGGTAGGCGGCCGCCGCGGCGGCGAGCTTCTCGGCAGCCTCGGGATAGCGGCCCTGCTGCTTGAGCGCCACGCCCTCGAGGTAGAACGCCTTGGGGAGATCGGGCTTGAGCGCGAGCGCCTTGTCGAGCAGATCCAGGGCTGCCTTTCCGTTTCCTTCGTCCACCAGCACGCGCGCCGAGTTGACCCAGCCGTCGGCATACCCGGGAGCGAGCTCGCGCACCCTGGCGAACGCGTGGGCGGCGTTGCGCAGGTCGCCCTGCAGGAAGAGGCCGATGCCGTAGTCGTTCCAGCGCTCGCTGGGCGGAGCGCCGGCCTTCGCCGCCGCGGCGGGCGCAGCAGGAGCCGCCTGGACGCCCGCCAGCGGCAGCTGGGCCTCGGCGCTGGCGACCACGATGGTCGGCACCTCGACGGCCGGTTTGGTGGCATCGAAGGCCCAGCTCCGATCGTCGAAGTCCGGGCCCCACGCCTTGCCGGCCTGGTGCGGATCGAGCACGCCGCGGAAGGTGAACTGGGTATTCCACCATTGGAACTTCCGGTAATTCATCCTCGCTTCCGCGTGCAGCGGGCCCACCGCGTCGGGCGGAACGGTGACGCGGAAATGCGCGGTGTCGGTGGAGCCCGGCGGAATCAGGTGGACGTACATGGCCGACCGCGCCGACCAGGCGTTCCGCTTGTTGATGGGATTGCCGTGGCCGTCGAGCATCGACGACTTGTAGAAGTGGGCGCCCGGGTCCACCGGTCCGCGCCCGTCGTCGGCGGCCCTGCCGCTCCAGAAGACCACCGCGCCGCGGGCGTCGGTGACCTTGAGCTCCAGCCAGACGTCGGGCGCGTCCACCGTGCCGCCAGGGAAGAAGTGCCCGGTCCGGCGGTTGCGCACCACCACTTCGATCAGGGCCGACTCCCCCGGCTTGAGCGAGAGCGGCCCGTCGGTGGCCGCGGCGATCTCGCGCAGCGGGCCGGAGAAGACGGTGGCGCTGCCCGACCCGCCTTCTTCGCCGACGGCGAAGGTCGACGCGAGCTTCGCCGGCGGCCCGTCGCTTCCTCGCCGCGTGACTGCCACCGGCGCGGGCCCGGCCGCCTCGCCGTCGCGCGCGACGCCGAAGATGTCCACCGAGACGCAACCCTTGAGGAAGGCGATCTGCTCTCCGAGCTGCTTCTCGTCGTGGTTCATGGTCGCCAGCGCGGTGTTGGCCGCCGGGAACCGATGTGAGTGGATCATCCCGTTTCGGTTGCCCGCCTCGTTCGAGGGCTCGAGCGGCATGTGGCAGCCTCCGCAGCTGTTCGACTGCGGCGGGTAGTAGAAGGAACGCGCGCCCTGGCCGGAGACGCCGCTCGCCTGCCAGCTGTCGTATTCGTTGAACCCGCGCAGCCAGCGATACCCGTTGACGGGCACGTCGAGGTGCACCTTGTGGCAGGCCACGCAGAATTCGGCCCCCGCGGCCTTCTCGCTGCGGTGCAGCGGCTTGAGGAAGAGGCGGCGGTGCGCCTCGGGATTGACGTGCACCACGTAGTCGTGCGCCGCGCGCAAGAGCGGGTTCTTGCTCTCGGCCAGCGCGTGCAGCTCGGGCAGCTCGAGCAGGTAGTCCCCCTGCCCCATGGTGCTCTTCACCTGCGTGATCCCGTGGCAGGCGATGCAGCCGAGGCCCGCCTGCCCCGCCTCGGTGTTCTCGATCTCCCGGACCGGCCGGTCCATCATCCCGCTGAGCAGGGGCGCGACGTCGTGGCAGCCGGCGCACCACTTGGAAGGCCGGATGCCCTTCACGTCCTGCATGTATTCGATTGATTTCGTGTACCAGGGATTGTTGAACGACGAGAAGTGGTGCGACGACGACTTCCACTGCTCGAAGATCTCCTTGTGGCAACGGCTGCAGCTCTCCTCTGAGCGGGTGAGGTATTCGGCGGGGATCTTCCCGCCCGTGCTGGTGGAGACCGAAGAGGGCGCGAAGGGACCGTCCTTGCCGCCCATGGATTCACCGTCCATCGTCATCGGCGGAGTGGGTGGATTGTGAGTCGCCACCGGTCTCGGCGTTCCCCACGCGCGCGCCGCGCGGTACGCGAACGGGGCGGCGGTCGCCAGGCCCGCGCAGACGAGGAGCGCCAGCGCCGGGTGCTTCGTCCCCGAACGGCGCCCGATCAGGAGCGCGCCGAGGACGAGGCCGAAGCCGGCGGCGGAGACGGTGGTGTGGAGCGCGGCAATGCCCTGGTTGGAATGGCGCAACCCGGCCACGGCGATGTACAGGCCCACTCCCGCGCCCGCCAGCGACGCGGCGATGGCGAGCAGCGAGGCCGAGAGCGTGACCAGCGGCGCCGTGGCCCGCTCGCGCACCGCCTGCACCGCCCAGAGCACGAGCGGGATCACCACCAGCCCGCCCACCGCGACATGGAGGAGCAGCAAGGCGAAGTAGGTGAGGCTCACCCCGACGAAGGCGATGCCGTAGATGCCGCTGGCCGCGAGGAAGACGAGCCCCGATACCGCGAAAAGACGCGCGCGCGATCTATTCATGGCGATTACCCTCCTTCGTGGCCAGCGGCCACCAGTCGCGGATGGCCGCGACGATCGCAGCCGGCGCGTCCTCCTGGATGAAATGGCCGGCGCCTTCGAGGATGACGGTCTGGTGATCGGGGAAAAGCGCCTCGAAGGTCTCGCGCTCCTCGCTCCTGAAGGCGATGTCCCTGTCTCCCCAGAGCAGCAGCGCCGGCAGGTGCTCGAGCTTCGAAAGGGATGCGTGCAGCTCTTCGAGGAAGTCGCCGGCGCCCAGGACCTCCTCCGGCATCACCGCCACCGGCACCCGCGACTCCGGGGTCGGAAACGGCCCTGCATAGGCAGCCTTCACCGCCGCAGAAAGGCGCGCCTTCTTCGTATTGGCGGGGAGCATCACCTTGACGAAGAAGTTCAATCGCAGGTTGAGGAAGCGGCCGAAGGCGCCCCCCATGAGCCTGCCGAAGATCTCGTACCGGGGCTTGCCGTTCACGCGCCAGGCGACGGTGTTGCCGAGGACCAGAGCCCGCAGCCGCTCCGGATGGCGGGCGGCGGCGGAGAGGCCGATGGGCCCGCCCCAGTCGTGCACCATCAGGGTGAGGTCGCGCAGGTCGAGGCGCTCGACGAACCGCTCCACCACCTCGGCGTGGCTGCGGATGCGGAAGTCGTAGCCGCTCCGCGCGGTGGAGAGCCCGAAGCCGGGGTAGTCGAGCGCGATGCAGCGGAAGCTGCCCCGGAGCGAGGCGATGATCTTCCGATAGAGGAATGACCAGCTTGGATTGCCGTGCAGCATCAGGAGCGGCGGGCCGCTTCCCTCGTCCACGTAGTGGACGCGGTGGCCGTCGAGCTCGAGGAACCGGTCGGTGAAGGGATAGAGCGAACCGTCCAGCCAGGCGGGCCTCTCGAACGGCGCTGGCTCCCGCAGGGCGGCGATCTTCTTTACGCTTGCAAGCATGGATTCGTCTCCGGGTCCGGTGGCGTTCCGCGGTTAGCGCGACGCGATCTCGCCGAGGGGCACCAGCCGCGCAGAGATCTGCCTGGCCACGCTCCACATCCGCTCCGCCTGGCTCCGCACTTCCGGCGGCGGGGCGGCGTCGCGGTGTTCCTTCAGCCAGCCGATCAACGACGCGGCAGCGGCCGACTGCTCCGCGACTGCCGCGCGCGCCTCGTCCACCGCGCCACGGCCGGAGGAGACCGTGGCGAGAAGCTTGCCGGCCGCCGCCCATCGCCCGGCGACGTCGGTCAGGTAGTCGATGCGGTGCGCGCGGAGCCAGGCCCTGGCCTCGGCGGATCTGGCCGCATCGTCGGCCGCGGCCCAGACCGCCTCGAAGTTGGCGATGCTCCCCAGCGTGAGCGTGGCGGCCTCGAGCGGCTTGACGGGAATGTCGGAGACGAAGTTGCGGCGCTGCACCACCGGAGCGCCCGGCACCAGGATGTTGGTGAGCGGCACGTTGCTGCCGCCGACGATGGAGCCGTCGAGGAAGCCGTCGCCGTCGTAGTCGCCCAGGCGCCCCACCACCGCCACGCCGGAGGGGAGCGAGCCGGCGCGGTCCTGGCCGCCTTCGATGCCGCGCTCCGACTGCAGCGAACGGGGCACCCAGACGACCCCGCTGCTGATGCGGATGTCCTTGCTGACGACGATGCCCTCGGGAAAGCCGGGATCGAGCGCCAGATCGGTATTGATGCGCCAGTTGAGGTCGTCCTCCAGGGTGTACTTCTCGGTTCCGCGGTTGGGGCCGTTGGAGGCGACCACCACCATGAAGCGCATCGCGCCGCGGCCCACCTCGGCGATGCCGCCCCAGACGTGCTCGTTGAACGGGGTGCCGTCGCTGAGCCGTCCGTCGTTCTTTCCGTTGAGGCCCGGCTCGGGAGCGTTGGGCGGCGCCTCGCCGTTGTTGAAGAAGGCGGTCTCGCCGGTGAGGAAGCGGTTGAAATGGATGTGCCCGAGCAGTCCGGTGGGCAGCGGTGAATCGGGCAGTTGCCCCGGACCGTGGAACGTCCCGCCGGCCACGCTGAGGGCGAAATGCGGGCGCCCGTCGTCGTTCACCGACGCCGGCGGAGGCTCGGGCGCGCGGGTGACCGCGGAGGCGGGAGTCGCCACCGCCGCCGGCGCCACCACCGCGGCGGTAGCGGACGCGGGGCTGATGAGCAGCGCAGGCACGGCGCCGCGTGCGCCGGCCGGAACCGCCGAGGCCGCCTGGCGATTGAGCGCGGCGATCCCGGTGGCGAGCTGCTTGAGCTGGCCGAAGAGCCGCCCCGTGCCGTCCAGCGTGCCCGCCGGCACCTTGCCGGTGAACTGCTTGTAGCCGCGCAAGGGCGATTCCGCCATCAGCCGCAGGATCAGGGCGGCGTCGAAGCGGGAGTTGAGCCCGAAGGCAACCTTCCGCTGCGCCGGCGCACTCCATGCGCCCCCCACCGCGGCCTCTTCGAACTGCGCGTGCGCCTGGGTGAGGATCTCCGACAGGTCGGTGAGACCTTTCTGGTATTCGTCCAGATCGCGCCGGGCCGCGGCCTGCTGGAGCGGCTGCTCCCACGCCAGCGCGGCCTTCAGCGACCGTTCGCAGGCCTCGTGCGCCGGAAGCTCGGGCTGCCGCTCCGCCGCCGCCCGCGCCGCGAGCGGGAATGCCGCCGGCAGGAGCAGCGCCAGCGCCGCCAGCCGCACCGCGGCGGGAGCAGGGCGGGCGGAATGCGTCTTGATCGTCGATTGCTGGTTCATCGGATCACTTCCCCGGCCTGGAGTTGGAGCTGACCTTGCGCGGCTGCTGCTTCTGGACGCTGGGCGGCGCGGCGGTGACCGGATCGGCCCCGCCGTGCGGGTGGACAACCCCGAAGAGGGCCCCGTCGATGGCGATGTCGGTCTCGAAGTTGCGGGCGATGACGTAGGGCTGGCCGGGGAAGAACGGCGAGTCGAGCGGCAGCGACCCCACCGAGACCAGGGTCCCGTCGATATACCCGTCGTGATTGAAATCGCCGATGCGGCCCGTCAGCGTGGTGCCGGAGGGGAACGGCCCCGCCTGGTCCACGCCCTTTCCGCCGGAGAGGCTCTGCAGCGACGGGGGAACCACCACCGTGCCGGTGGTCCCGTAGAACGGCACGTGCACCACGCCCTTGGGTCCGATTCCGAAATCGATGGCGAGGTCCATGGTCATCACCACCTCGCCGTCCTCGTTGACGACGGAGAGCTGCTCGCCGAAGTGCGGGCCGCCGTAGACCACGGCGATGAGCACGTCCACTCCGGCGATCTTCGCCGGCCAGATGTCGACGTTCTCGTTGATCAGGCTGCCGTCGGCGAGGCGGCCGTCGACTGGCCCGCGGAACTTCTGCTCGGCGAGGATGTTGGGAGCCGCGCCGCCGTTGTTGAAGAAGGGGGTGACGAAGTCGCGCTCGGTGACGAAGATCATGTTGCGAATCACCACCGGGAAGAGATCCTGGTCCGTCTCGATGGCCCCGGGGCCGTAGAACTTGCCGCTCTTCATGTAGGAGTTCGGGGTGCTGAAGAGCGTGAGCGCGCCTGCGCTTCCCGCGGTCCCTGCCAGGAGCAGCGCAGCGCCGGCGACGAGCTGCCGCTTCATGGCCGCCTCCCGTCGTGCGCGGCGGTCCTGGCCGCGGGCGAAGGCGCCGGATTGCCGGCCTGCGCGCCGACCACCAGCCGCGCCGAGGTGAAGTTGACGCGCAGCGGGGGCGGATCGCCCTGCTCGCGCTTGCCGGGGAGCTTGCCGAGCAGCTTCCCCCCGATGGGAATGTCGGTATCGAAATTGCGAATCAGCGCATAGGGCGCGCCGGGCATGAAGATGGAGTCGAGCGGCAGGTTCCCCGCCACCACCAGGGATCCGTCCAGGAACCCGTCGCCGTTGAAGTCGCCCAGCCGTCCCTTGAGCTTCGTGCCGGAGGGCAGCGAGCCGGCCTTGTCCACGCCGCCGGGAAGGCCCATCTGGGTCTGCAGCGAGAAGGGGACCGTCACCTCGTCGGTGGTCCCGTAGAAGGGGAAGCGCATCACGCCGCTCTTCCCCATTCCCAGGTCGAGGGCGAAGTCCATGGTCATCACCAGGACCTTCTCGTCCAGCGTCACCGAGATCTGCTGGCCGCCGTGCGGTCCGCCGTCGACCACCGCGGCCAGGATCATCAGGTTGTTGAGCTTCATCGCGCAGACGTCGACGTTCTCGTTGATGCGGGTGGTGCCGTCGGAGAGCATCCCGGTGGGGGCGCGGCCCAGCTCGCGCTCGGCGCAGATGTTGGGCTCGGCGCCGCCGTTGTTGAGCATCGGCGTGATGAAGTTGCCCCCGGACTGCAGGCCGATGTTGTGGATGGTGACCTCGAAGATCTCCGAGTCCGGCGTGGCGCCCGGACCGTAGAAGATGCCGGGCCCGCCGAACGACTTGTGGTTGCTGTACATGGTGGCGGCGCCTGCCAGCGAAGGCGCCGCCAGGACCAGCGCGGCGGCCGCGGCGGCAATCGGTTTCCGGGGCTTCATCGGTTTCCTCCCTCGAAAGTTGCGGGTGTGAGAGACGCCTCGCGCAGATCGGGCCTGGCCTCCGGCGGCAGGCGGTCGCCGACCAGGCGATTGACCTCGGTGATTCGCGGCAGCGCCCGCTCGAGATCGACGAAGAGGCGGCGGGTGGCGTCGAGGGTGCCGGCGGGCAGGTGGCCCGCCGGATAGCGGTAGCCGTCCAGCGGGCTGCGGGCGATGTTGGCCAGCATCACCAGCGCGTCCACGCGCCAGGTCAGGTCGAGCGCCTGGCGCCGGGCCGCGGGCTGCTTCCACTTCCCCACCAGGTGCGCGGTCTCCATGTTGTGCCGCGCGGCCATCAGGCGCAGCCGCACGTCGTCGAGCGCCTTGCGGTAGCCCTCCACCTCGCCGCGCTCTTCCAGATCGCGCAGCGGCTCTCGCCAGCGCAGGACGCCGGCCAGCGTCAGCTCGGCGGCGAGGCCCGGCGCAATCCGGATGTCCGAGCTGAAGCCGCGCCGCAGTCCCACCGGCGCGCCCGGGAGCATGTCGCTTCCCAGGGGCACGTTGGGGCCGGCCACCAGCACGCCGTCGAGGAAGCCGTCGTCGTCGAAATCGCCCACCCGGCCCGGCAGGTAGCTTCCCGAGGAAAGGGTGCCGGCCTGATCGTAGCCGCCGGGCTGGCGCTGCTGCGTCTGCAGCGACGGCGCAACCTTGACGATGGCGGTGGAGAGCACGAAGTCGTTCATCCGGATGATGCCCTGCTCGAAGCCGGGGTCGAGGGCCAGGTCCACCCGCCAGATGAAGTCGCCCTTGCCGTCGAAGCCGTAGAGCTCGCGCCCGTGATTGGGGCCGCCCGCCACGGCGGCCAGGCGCACGGTGCTCTTCTTGTCGCCGAGCGTGATCAGGCCGGCGTCGATATTGCGGTTCACCTTCGTCCGGTTGTCGGAGAACCGCTCGCGGGCGGACCCGTCGTTGGCGAACTCGACCTGGCCCTTGAGGGCCTTGGGGTCGAACTGGACGTGGGTGATGCGGCCGTCGGGCAGCACGGCGTCGGGAACGATCGGTCCAGGCCCGAAGAAGTTGCCTCCGTGCAGCCGGAATTCGTGGAGGGGCTCCGCGGCCCGGGACTGCAGGGCCGTGAGCGCGAGGGCGGTCGCCATCGCGCAGACGACGCGAGAACGATTCGGGATCATCCGCATTTCCTTTCCGTCAGGTCACCGTAAGCGGCGAGGCGCTCGCGAATGCGGGCCCGCCAGTTGGAGTGGAATTCGCCGCCCCCCTGGGTCACGTCGTCCAGCGCGCCCTTGCCGATCTCCGAGGCGAGGTCGAGGAAGCAGACCCCGTGCGCCTGCGCGAACGACCGCCGCTCCCGCATGTAGGCCGGGTCGGCGATCTCGCGGATGACCAGCCCCATCACCCCGCCGCTCTCCACGTCGGCGGCGGTCATTCCGCTGGCGATGGCGTCCTTCCACGCGGAGACGATGCGGGCGGGGTCGCTGACCATGGTGAAGGCGACGCCCATCGCGTAGCCGGAGTAGAGGTCGTGGCGGAACTTTTCCGGCACCTCGCTCACGTGGGCGGAGAGCGCCTGCGGCCCGCCGTTGCCGAGGATCCAGAGCGCGCGCCCGGCGCCGTGGTAGAAGCTCGCCGCCGCGATGGGCGGCAGGCTCCCGCCCAGCTCGAGCTGCGTGGCGTCGCCGTGCGAATGGAAGAGCACCTGGGCGAACCCGTAGCCCTCGAAGGCGTAGGCGGAACCCGCCGCTTCGAGGGATTCGAAGGTCCTGAAGGCGGTGGCGGGCGGCGTCCCCTGCACCCCGAACCACATTCCGGCGCCGGCCACGTGCAGGCGGCGGAAGTTCGGGTCCAGCACCTTGACGCGCTCGGCGAAGGAGCGGAACGAATCGGGATCGGAGGTGTCGAGGGAGGCGGCCATCGCCATGCCCACGCCCTCGTGGAAGAAGGGCCTGCCGAAGGAGTCGGTGCCCTCCGCGGCCTGCTCGATCTCCTCCGGCTTGCGATCCTCCATGATCTGCGAGAACCCGCGGATCATCTGGTGGGCGATCTGGTTTGCGAGCGCGTCGCCGGGCCGCACCCCGAGCACCGACATGTCGACGCGCGCGTACTGCCGGGAATCGGCGAGGAAGGGCAGGTTGTGCACGAACCAGGAGAAGAGGCCGATGCGGGAATCGTCCTTCACCTTCGCCGCCATCGTCGCCGGCGCGGCGGTGTGCAGCGGCTGGGCGTGCTCGGGCACCGTCTCCGCCCAGAGGATGGAGACGTCGGTGTCGATGGCCCCGATGGAGGCGTTGGGATTGTAATGCTGCTGGATGGCGGCGGTGACCTTGCCCGGCTCGAGCGCCAGCCGCTCGAGCAGGTCCTTGTGCCCGGGAAACTTCTCGAGGCCCGCGGTCCAGACCTTGCGCGCCTCGTCGACCTGGTTCTTCTTGGCGAAGGCGTCGCCGAGGCGCAGGTAGGTGAGGATGTCCGCCGGCCGCTGCTCGCGCTTCGCCTGCAGCGCGAGGCAGCGCTGGAAGTAGGTGGTGACCTCCTCCGTCTTCTTGAAGTACTCGGGCCAGTGCAGGTAGTTCATCCCGATGCCGTAGGTCGCGATCCAGTTGTCCGGCTCCCTGTCGAGCACCGCGCGGAAGCTCGCGATCGATCGCTTGGAGAGGAAGCCCGCGCCCATGGGCCCCACCCGCGGGATCTTGTCGATGTAGGCAAAGGCGAGATTGAAGAAGGCCTCGTCGGGCGCGTTGGGCGCGGTGGAGAGGTTGCGAAGGAAGGAGATGGAGCGCTCCTCCAGGTTGAGCTGCCGCGTGTAGCGGCGATAGACGTTGCCGAGCTCCAGGCTGTCGGGCCGCCTGGCCATGGCGCCTTCCAGGAGCGTGAGCGCGTCGGGCCCGCGCCCGCCGCCGTAGAGCCGGGCCGCCTCCGCCACCGCCTTCTCCACCTCGGGATCGGCGCTCCTGCGGACGGCGTGGGCGCAGCCGAGCGAGGCGAGAAGGAGCAGGGCGGCGGCCCGGGAGCGATGCAGATCGCGACTCATCGAGATCCTCCAGCGAGAACGGGTTTGATTTCGGCATTGGCGAGATCCGGGCCGAAGAAGCCCAGCGGCTCGCGCGTCTGGTACTCGCGCAGGTAGCGGACGTACTCAGCGGAGGCGAAGAGCGACGCCACCGATCGCGGATCGTAGGGGTATTGACGGATGCCCGCCCACGGCATCGGGTCCACCCTGCCGGGATTGGCGGTATAGCGATCGCCGTCCTTCACGTATCCGTCGAGGTAGAGGAAATAGTCGCGCTCCCAGCCGGCGGGGGGCGCGCGCAGTGCGCCGGCGTCGAACTCCAGCGCGAGCTCGTCGCCCGAGCCGAACACCACCAGCCGCGAATCGACCTTCGCCAGCAGGTCGCCCACCGCGCCGTAGCGCGTGTAGCGCCCCTTCAACGGGTTCCAGGGCGCGCTGTATCCGATGGTGTCGTAGTCGAATGCCTCGGGCTCGCTCTCGTCCGCCCCGGGCAGCCGTCCGGAGAAGCCGCGGAAGGAGAGGCGCGCGTCCGCGAGCGGCGCCGTCTGCACGCGGTATTCGCCGTCGGCGGGCGGCGCGCTCGCGTCGATCTGGATGGCGTCCCAGTAGATGGCGACGTTCGACCAGACCCGCAGCCTGCGCGCGCCCGCCGGCAGCTTCCCGGAGAGATCCACCATGATGGTCTTGTGCTTGCCGGGAGGCAGTCCGGCCACCGCCAGCGTGGTCCAGCCGGACCCGGTCTCGACCTGGAGCTCCGGCCAGATCATCCGCGTCGCCGGCCGCTGCCCGGAGGCAACGATGGACGTCGATTCGAAATAGTAGAACCAGCCGGTGAGGAAGATGCGAAGCCAGGGACTTGCTGCCGCGCCCGCGGGCAGCTCGAAGGTGATGCCGTGGGGCTCGGCGAAGCCCGCGTCCGCGGTGCGGTGCACGTCGCGGGCATGGCGGCCGTCGGCGCTGCGGATCAGGTCCAGCACGTCGTGCCCGTCCTGGTCGACGGCGGAGAGCGGCGGCTGCGCGTTCGCCGTGCCCAGGATCCTGAACTCGGGGAAGGGAAACGGACCGATCTTCTCGTTGGGATGGACGGAGATCTCCGCCGGATGATCGATGGCGAGCAGGCGCGCGTGATCGAGGTAGACGACTTCGCGCAGCTCCTCCGTCAGGCGCACTGCGAGCCGGCCGTCCTTCTCCACCAGCTTTTCGCCCGAAAGCTTGAGGTATTCGTCGTGATCGACCGGGAAGTACTGGCCCGGTCCCATCGGCACGCCCATGGGGCCGCTGATGAAGGCGTCGGTCACGTAGCCGAAGTGGCTGCCGTCCCAGGCGAAGACGCTGGGACAGGAGCCGGAGACCCGCTCCGACTCCTTGAACACCCAGGTGGTGTTGGAGCCGACGTTGAACTTGCTCTCGACGAAGCCGTTCGGCCACTTGAAGCGCAGCACCTCCACGTGGTCCATGCGCCCGATGCCGATGTGCACCGGACGGCCGCTGCTCTCCACCTTGCGGTAGAGGCCGCCCGCCCTCGCCTCCACCTGCGTGGACGTTCCGCTCGGCGCGCTGCGCAGCCCGAAGAGCGAGAGCGTCACCCAGTTGCCCACGCCGGTCGACTGGTTGCGCCATTGGAAGATTCCCCGCGCGTCGGCCCCGATCACGTCGACGCGGCCGTCGCCGTCGAGATCGGCCGCCACCAGCGGTCCCTGCAGCTTGCCCGCCAGCTTGCCCGGGAGCGCGGTGGGCGCGGAGAGCCGGCCGCGGCCGTCGTTGAGGAAGAGCGAGGCGCTGCCGTCCTCGAACACCACCACCAGGTCCTCGAGCCCGTCGTTGTCCACGTCGGCGAGGACGGCGGCCGCGGGCGCGCCGGGCAGCTTGCGCTCGAAGGCGCGGCGGAACCCGCGCCCGTCGCCGAGCTCCACCACCATCGCCTCGCGGGTGAGCGAGAGAAGGTCGGGCTTGCCGTCGTTGTCGAGGTCTGCGGCCAGCTCGATGAGGAGGCCGGGAACGGCCGGGAGCGGCTCGGCTTTGGCGAATCGGCCGGCGAGCTGATCGCGCAGAATCCGGCGCTCGCCGTCCTTCCAGAAGAGCAGGAGATCGATGCCGTCGCCGCCGGAGAACCCCGCCGCGATCGCGCCCTCCGGCGAGGCGCGGCCCGGATCGAGGAAGGAGGCGGCGGGGCGGAAGTTGCCGTCGCCCTCGTTGATCCAGACGCGGCTGCCGGTCTGGTCGAGGATGTCCAGATCGCCGTCGCGATCGGCGTCGAAGAGCAGCAGCGGGCGGTCCGCGGCGTCGCCCAGCCGGTGGCGGCCCGCGCGCGCGGAGGCGCCCTCCAGCGCGGCCACCTCGATGCCGCCGCCCAGCGAGCCCACCAGCGTCCAGGGCATCGCCCGGGCAAGCTGCTCGGCTCCGAGGACGGAGGTCCAGGAGGGCGCCGCGGCGCCCCTGGCAGCGGACGGCGCCTGCACCAGCGTGCGGGCGAACTCCCCGCCCGCGGTCCGCTCGATCAGCGCCGCGCCACCGCCCTGCAGCGCGGCCACCAGCCTGGGCTTGCCGCTCCCCGACAGGTCGCGCACGTCCACCGCGACCACCTTCTCCGGCACCTCCACGCGCTGCAGCGAGAAGGCCAGCCCGAGCCGCGAGCGGTCGGTCTGGTTGGCGCGCTCTTCGTCGGGGAGCGCGATGGGCCGCGCCAGCGCGCCCTCCTCGTAGTCGGCGCCCTTGCGCGAGGCGGCGATGGCGCGCTTGACCCGGGAGAATTCCTTGAACGCGATCTCCGCCTTGGTCGCGTCTCCCTGCTGCTGGTAGTACTGGTACATCTGGTAGAGGGCGCCCTGGTGCTGGGGAACCATCGCCAGCACCTTGACGAACTCCTGCAGCGCCACCGCCTCCGCCCCCGACTCCTTGGCGATGAATCCCGCCTGGAAATGGGCATCGGGATCGTTGGGAGCGAGGTCGCGCGCCTTCTCCACCTCGGCCAGCGCGGCGGCCCGCTTTCCCTCGGCCTTGTCGATCATTCCGAGGAGGAACCACGCCTGCGCGAGCCTCGGATCCGCCTGCAGCGCGCTGGCGAGGAGCGCGCGGGCGCCCTCGACGTCGCCCAGCTTGCGCTTGACCACCGCGAGGTTGAACTGCTCCACCGGGCTGTCGGGGCGCAGCGCCAGCGCGGCCTCGAAGCGCTGGGCGGCCTTCTTCAGCGAGATGCCGCCCTCGTAGTTGGCGGCGCCTTCCGCGCGCAGCCGCAAGAGCTCCAGCGCGGGGTCGGCCTGCGGAGGATTGTCGCGCGGGCGGGCCGGCGCGGCGGGAGCGGCTGCGCCGGGTTCCGCCGCCGCGAGCGGCGCGGCGACCCAGGGAGCGAAGGCGAGGAGCAGCAGGGCGCGGTTCACCGGGCGGCCTCCACCGGCCGGCCGATGAGCTTGAGCTCGCCGCCTTCCACCAGCTTGTAGCGCGCCCGCGTCTTCACCGCGGTGAACTCCTGCGCAAGGCCGCTCGGCCACTCCACGCGGATGCGATCGACCAGGTCCGCGTCCGCGCCGAACCCGGCGTGGACGATGGGGCTGCTCTGCCCCTCGAAGCCGTTGCCCGCGTTCACCTCGCGGTACTGCTGCTGGCCGCCGCGCCAGAAGGTGACCTTGGCGCCGATGGCGTCGCGGTTGCTGCGCGTGCCCTCGAGCTGCAGCGCGATGTAGGCGTTCTTCTGCCCGGCCTGGTTCCGGTACATGATCGCCTTCTGCCGCGAATTGAGCAGGTAGATGTCCTCGGCGCCGTCATTGTCGAAATCGGCGATCAGGATTCCCCGGCCGTCGCGATCGTTGTCGACACCCTCCTTCCTGCCCACCTCCTCGAAGGAGCGGCCGTGCAGGTTGTGGAAGAGCTTCTTGCGCTCGTACCCGCTGAAGCTCATGTCGCCGATGGGCGGCCAATTGACGGTATTGGAGAGATCGACGTCGGAATCGAGGATGATGGGCATGAGGATGTCGATGTAGTCCTTCTTTCCCCCGGAGATGAATCCGTTGGCGACATAGAGGTCGAGCCAGCCGTCATTGTCGTAATCGAGGAACTTGCCGCCCCAGCCCCAGCCGGTGTCGCAGACCCCGGAGGCCTCGGCCACGTCGGTGAAGGTGAGGTCGCCGTTGTTCCGCTGCAGCATGTTGCACTCGTGCAGGAACTGCTCGGTGATGTTGGTGACGTAGAGGTCCATCCAGCCGTCGTTGTCGTAATCGCCCCACTCGGCGTTCATGCCCTTCTTGGTGTCCACGCCCACCGAGGTGGCGGAGATGTCCTGGAACTTCCCGTTGCCGAGGTTGCGGTAGAGCTTGTCGGGGCCGAAGTCGTTGGCCACGTAGACGTCGGGCCAGCCGTCGCGGTCGACGTCGGCCACGCCCAGGGCCAGGGACCAGCCGGTGTCGGCCAGCCCGCTCTCCACGCTGGTGTCGCGGAAGGTGCAGTTTCCCTCGTTGTGCAAGAGCACGTTGGTGCCGCCCTGCCGCGCGCTCTCCCAGCTGTCGTGGAGGATGCGGGTGGTCTTGAGGTTGGTGAGATCGACGTCGGGAAAGTAGGAGCCGAGGTAGACGTCGAGCTTGCCGTCCTTGTCGTAGTCGAACGCCACCGCCGCCACCGGATTGCGGATTCCCTGGATGTGCAGCCGGTCGCTGATGTCCTCGAAGGTGCCGTCGCCCTTGTTGCGGAAGAGCTTCGAGGTGCCGAAGCGGACCACCAGCAGGTCCTTGAACCCGTCGTTGTCGCAGTCGAAGAAGAGCGCGGTGGTGGAGAAGCTCTTCGCGTCGTTCACGTCGGCGACGCCGGCCTGGCGGGCCACGTCGACGAAGTGGAAGTTGCCCATGTTCTTGTAGAGCGCGTTGGGAACTCCGGCCCTGCTGTCGGTGACGTAGATGTCCTCGAGCCCGTCGTTGTCGAAGTCGCCCACGGCGGCGCCGGCGCCGAGCGCGCCGAACCAGGGCCCCAGGTTCTTGAGCTTCTCGTCCACCGAGGGCTCGTGGTGCATGTGGGCGACTCCGGCGCTCTCGGTGACGTCGACGAAGGCAGGAGCCGCAGCGGGCTTCGGAGCCGCAGCGGGCTTCGGAGCCGCGGCGGTGGAGGCGCGGCCCGCCGCGGGGTCGCGCGGCAGCGCCGCGGCGGCGCGGCCGGCCACGGTGGCGATTCGCGCCGGCGGCGCGGCGAGCTCCGCCAGCTTCCTGCCCGCGGCCCGCACCGGGAAGGGCGCGGGCTCCTTGCCGCGAGCGACCAGCAGCAGGCGATCGCCCTGCACCTTCTTCCACGATTCCAGCGAGCCGTCCGGCCAGCGCACCTCCAGCCGATCGATCAGCGCCGCACCGGCGAGGCCGAAGTGGAGCCGCAGCATGCTGCTGCCCGACGCGCCGTTGCCGACGTTCACCTCGCGCATCATCCGCAGCGGGCCCGCCTCCACCGTCACCCGCGCGCCCACCGCGAAGCGGTTGCGGCCCTGGTCGCGCAGCTCCAGCTCCACCCAGTGATTGGCCGGGCTCCGGGTCTCGTTGCGCAGCAGGAAGGTGTCGGCGTCGACGTTGGTGACGAAGAGATCGACGCGGCCGTCGTTGTCGAAGTCGCCGAGGAGCACGGCGCGCGCGTCCGAGGGCAGGTCGGCGCCGCTGTTCGCGGTGCGGTCGAAGCCCTTGCCGCCGCGGTTGTGGAAGAGCACGTGCCGTTCGCGGCTGGCGATGCCCCGGCCCTCGGTGGGCGGCCAGATCGCCGGATTGGAGGGGTTCTCTCCCGATTCCCAGAGCCTGGGAAGCAGCGTATCCAGGTAATCGCCGCCCTTGCTCCCGCTGAAGAAGCCGTTGGCGACGTAGAGGTCCTGGAATCCGTCGTTGTCGTAATCGAAGAACTTCCCGCCCCAGCCCCAGCCGGTGTCGCAGGTGCCCATCTCCTCGGAGACGTCGGTGAAGGTGCCGTTTCCCTCGTTGCGCCAGAGCATGTTGCACTCGTGCAGGAAGGCCTCGGTGACGTTGGTGACGAAGATGTCCAGGTCCCCGTCGTTGTCGTAGTCGGCGAACTCGGCGTTCATCCCCTTCTTGGTGTCCTTGCCGATGGCCTTCAGGGTGACGTCCTCGAAGCGCCCCTTTCCGGTGTTGCGGAACACCTTGTCCGGACCGTAGTCGTTGGCCACGTACACGTCGGGCCAGCCGTCGTTGTCGTAGTCGCCGGCGCCCAGCGCCATGGTCCAGCCGGTGTCTTCCAGGCCCACCTGCGCGGTCATCTCCTGGAAGCGCCCGTTCCCGAGGTTGCGGTAGAAGAGCTTGCTGCCGCCGTTGCGGGCGTCCTCCCAGCTCTCGTGCAGCACGTGCGCGGCCTCGGCGTCGGAGAGGTGGAACATGTCCACGTCGGGGAAGTAGCCGCCGAGGTAGAGATCGACGTTGCCGTCGCGGTCGAAGTCGAAGGCCACTGCGGAGAGCGCGTTGAGCTTGCGGGTGAAGCCCGCCTGGACGGAGACGTCCCTGAAGTGGCCGTGCCCGTCGTTGAGGAAGAGCTTGGGCGTCCCCAGCCTGGCGACGAAGAGATCCAGGGTGCCGTCGCCGTCGGCGTCGAAGAAGAGCGCCAGGGTGGCGACGCCGCCGTCGTCGTTGATCCCGGAGAGACCCGCCTCGGCGGTGACGTCGGTGAAGGTCAGGTCGCCGTTGTTGCGCAAGAGGTGGCAGGGAGTGCCGATGCGCGCGTCGGTGACGAAGATGTCCAGCCACCCGTCGCCGTCGAAGTCGCCCACCGCGCCCCCCGAGGCGCCCGCCGACACCATGGGCATGATGTGGTCGAGCCGGTGGTCGAAGATGGGCGGGTGGTGGCGGACGGCGGCGCCCGCCTCCCTGGCGATGTCGCGGAAGCGCGCCGGCCCCGCGGGCTGGCTGTCCGCGGCCGCGAGCGGGGCGGAGAGCAGGCAGGCGACGGCTGCTGCGTGCAACGCATTCGGCTTCATCGCTTGGCCTTCCTCGCGGCGAGCGCCGGTGCGACGAATCCCTTGCCGCGCACCAGCCGATAGGCGGAATCGACCGGCGGCGGCGGGAACTTCTCGGTGGCGCCGTCCGGCCAGCGCACGGCCAGCTCGTCGATCTGGCTGCGGGCGCCGAGGCCGAAGTGGACCAGGTTCGTGCTCTGGGCCGCGAAGCCGTTGCCGGCGTTGACCTCGCGCAGTTGCTGCGTCCCCCCGGCGCGGATGATGACCCGCGCGCCGATGGCTGCATGGTTCGGATGGGTGGGGTCCTCCAGCCGGAGCTCCAGCCAATGGTTCCCGTTGACGCTGACGTTCCGGTAGATGATCGGCGGAGCGTTCAGGTTGGTGAGCACCAGGTCCATCCTGCCGTCGCCGTCGAAGTCGGCGATGGCCACACCGCGCCCGTCGAGCTTGCTGGCGACGCCGGCGGCCTCGCCGATGGACTCGTAGCCCTGGAGCGTCTTGCGCAAGAGCGCCTTGGGCTCGCCCCCGGCCATGCTCCGGTCGCCGATGGGCGGCCAGAGCGCGACGTCGGTGTTGTCGACGTCCTCCTTGAAGACGAAGTCGAGCAGCACGTCCATGTACTCGCCCTTGCCGGCGCTGATGAACCCGTTGGCGACGTAGAGGTCGAGCCAGCCGTCGTTGTCCACGTCGACGAACTTCGCGCCCCAGCCCCAGCCGGTGTCGCAGGCGCGCTCCTCTTCGGAGACGTCGGTGAAGGTGAGGTCCCGGTTGTTGCGCCAGAGCATGTTGCACTCGCGCAGGTACGGCTCGGTCATGTTGGTGACGTAGACGTCGAGGAAGCCGTCGTTGTTGTAATCGCCGAACTCGACGCACATGCCCTTCTTGGTGTCGACGCCAATCGCCTTGCGGGTGATGTTCTCGAACTTGCCGTTGCCGAGGTTGCGGAACACCGTGTCGGGGCCGAAGTCGTTGGCGAGGTACAGGTCCTGCCAGCCGTCGTTGTCGATGTCGCCGTGGCCCACCGCGGTGGTCCAGCCGGTGTCCTGCACGCCGGCCTGCTCGGTGACGTCGGTGAAGGTGCCGTCGCCGTTGTTGTGGAAGAGCACCTTGGTGCCGCCGTTGCGGGCCGACTCCCAGGAGTCGAAGAGGATGCGGGTGTCGGGCAGGTGGTGCAGGTCCTTGGGCGGGAAGTAGCCGGCGACGTAGAGATCGAGCCTGCCGTCGCGGTCGTAGTCGAACGCGACCGCCGAGAGCGCGTTCATGAAGCGGCCCACCCCGGCCTTGGCGGTGGTGTCCTCGAAGGTGCCGTCGTGCTTGTTGCGGTAGAGGGAGAGCTTGCCGAAGCGGACCAGCAGGAGGTCCTGCCAGCCGTCGCCGTCGTAGTCGAACCAGAGCGCGAAGGAGGAGGTGCCGGCCGCGGGGTCGCCGTTGACGTCGGCGATTCCCGACCGGGCGCCCACCTCGGTGAAATGGAAATTCCCGTCGTTGTGGTAGAGGCCGTTCTTGCCGCCCTCGACGCTGGTGGTGAAGTAGAGGTCGTCGAGGCCGTCGTTGTCGAAGTCCCCCACCGCCACGGCGGCGCCGCCGGCGGTGATCCAGGGCATGACGTTGCGGGCCTTGGGATCGAAGTGGGCGATGCCGTGCCTGAACTGGACGCCGGCAGCGCGGGTCACGTCTTCGAAGGCGACGGTGCTCTTCGCTGCGGCGGCGTCGCGGCCCCCCGCCGCCGCGGCTGCGGCGGCGCCCAGTGCGACCAGGGCGCCCACCGCACCCGGAAATCTCCTCGTCCTCATCGCTTCCCTCCCATCGCCGGCGCCAGCGCGGCGACCATCTCGTCCAGTTCGGAAGCGATCTCCGGCCAGACCTGCGGCGCGCCGGCCAAGGACCGCTCCAGCCGATCCGCCCGCGCGAGCAGGTCGCCCAGCGCGGCGCGCCCGCCCACCGCGTCGAGAGTGGCGTCGTCGCGCGCCCGCTCCAGGTGGATGCGGGCAAGATGGACGCGCGAGGCCGCGTCGCGGCGCAGCTCGTCCACCTCCGCCTGCGGGATCCGGGGCTCGGCCGGATCGGCGGCGACGTTCAGCTCGTTGCGCGCGCCGGCGAAGGTGAGCAGGGCGGCCTGCAGCGGCAGGATGGAGATGTCGGTCTTGAAGTCGCGCGTCTGCGCGAAGGGGGCGCCGGGCAGGAAGGCCGAGGTGAGCGGGAAATTGCCGATGGCGTTGAAGACGCCGTCGAGGTTCCCGTCGAGGTCGTCGTCGCCCAGCCGGCCCATCAGGACGCTGCCCGAGGTCTTCGACCCCGCCCGGTCGACCGCGCCGGGATATCCGCGCTGCGACTGCAGCGACAGGGGCAGGCGCCGCGGGCTGGTGCTCCAGGTGAAGTTCTCGATCTTGATCAACCCGTTGACGAACCCCGGGTCGATGGCGATGTCGTCGAGGATGGTCCAGTTGATCCGGTCGTCGAGGTAGAAGTTCACCCGCCCGCCGTTGGGGCCGGCGCCCACCGCGCCGAGCAGGAGCTGGAGCTGCCCCATCAGCGTGACGTTGCCGACGTCGACGTTCTCGTTGATGGGCGTGCCGTCGCAGAGCCGGCCGTCCGGCTTGTGACCGTGGAAGCTCTCCGCCTCGAGGTTGGGACCTGCGCCGCCGTTGTTGAGGAGCGGGATCTCGCCCTTGAGGAAGGAGACCAGCCTGAGCGAGTTGAGGGAGCCGGGCTTGAACTCCTGGTCGGGCAGCGGGCCGGGCCCGTAGAGGTGGCCGCGCACCAGGTGGATGTCGTGCTTGCCGGAGACGGCGCTCGCGGCGGACGCGGAGGTGGAGGCGAGCAGGAGCGCGGCTATGGCGCGGCCTGCCGGGGGGCAGTGGCTCAAGGCATTCTCCAGAGGAAGGCGAGGTCGGTGTCGATGGGCTTGTCCAGATCGCGGTTGGCGGCGACGAAATCGGCCTGCTCCTCGTCGCGCAGCCGCAGCCGCGCCGCCGCCGCGGCGGAGCCGGGATCGAGCTCCGCCGCGCGCTGCCACGCGGCGCGCGCCTGCGCGGGCTCTCCCTTCCTGGCGAGCGCGTCCCCCAGGGCGAGGTAGACGAGCGCGTGGTAGCTCTTGCGCTCCGGGGCGGGCAGCGCCTCGACGACGGTCGCGCAGCGCCGCAGATCGGCGATGGCGGAATCGAGGTGGCGGAAGATCAGCGGCCAGTAGAGGTGGTTCATCCCGCGGATGTAGAGGGCCAGCCAGTCGTCCGGCCTGGCCGCGAGCACGGCGCTGGCGTGGTCCATCGACCGGCTGGAGAGCCGCCCCTGCTTGAGGATGGAGTGGCCGGGCAGCTCGTCGACGTAGGCGAGCGCCGCCTGGTAGCGCGCCTCGGGCACCGCGGGGTGGCTCGCCGCCACCTGGTTGATCAGATCCACGCAGCGCGCCGTCTGCCGCAGGGTGCGGCAGAGCGCGCGGGTCCGGTTGCCCAGCTCCAGGTCGGCGGGACGCGCCTGCATCTGCTCCACCAGCGCGTCGATGGAGTCGGCGCCCCGGCTTGCGCCTGCGAGCAGGAGCAGCGGAAGGAGGACGGAGGCCCTAGGCATGGTCCACCGAGTACGAGGCCAGCGCCCGCGCCAGCGACTCGGGGAACGGCCGCGGCTCCACGCCGTCGGCGACCCTTCGCATGGCCGCGACCTCCTGCTCGCCCCTCGCCGCCATCACCCGCGGGCCCGGGCCGGTGCGCCAGTAGTCGAAGCGCATGGTGACGCGCCCGCGGGAGAGCGAGGCGATGCGCATCTCGATCTCGACCTCGTCGAAGGCGCGCAGCTCGGCCAGGTACTCGCAGCTGCAGCGGGTGGTGACCAGCGCCAGATCGCCGCGCAGCTCGTCCGCCACCTCGGGCGCGTGCTGCCGCACGAACATCTCGCGGCACTTGCCCTGCCAGCGGACGAAGTTGGCGAAGTAGACGTTGCCCACCAGGTTCGTCTCCTCGAACCCGACCACCAGCTTGTGCTCAAACGCGCGCATGGGACCCCGCGAGGACGGCGACGATGAGAGGACGCTCTGTCCCTTCGACCTGCGCGGGGACGGTGGCGATCGGGTGCGGTCCGGCGGCGAGCAGGGTCCAGCCGTCGGAGCGCGCCTCGCTCAGCACCAGCGGCGCCGAGGGCGGCAGCCCCGCCTTGCGCGCGCACTCGACCGCGGTCCAGACCCGGGTGGCGGCCACCTCGAACGGCTGCGACCCCTCGCGCTCGATCAGCCTGGCCAGCTCGAACCGCTCGGCGCCGAGCATCTCGCGCCACGCCGAGGGCGGCCGCGGCTCGATTCCCTCCAGGTCGCACGCCACCTGCCCCTCGCCGGCCACCGCCAGCGTCAGCGCGCCGTGGTGGGCGGCCGAGAGCGCGCGCCCCGGCGCGGTGGGGCGTCCGTCGGGAGCTCGATGCACCGGCTCCTTGCACAGCCAGGACAGCGCCGCGTCGCTGCGCGCGCGCCGGTCGTCGCCGATCTCGAGCGCCACCGACACCTTCGCGCCCGGGCAGAGCTCGGGGATGCGCCGCTCCACCCAGGCGGCGAGCAGGGCCGCGGACCAGCGCGAGGGGAGCGCCAGCTCCTGCACCACGCGGAGCACGAGCCCGCGCCAGCTCTCCAGATGGGCGCCGTCGGCGGCGAAGTAGTCGAGATCCCAGACCAGCTCGAGATCGCCGCGCGAGCGCTCCCTCGCGCGGACCACCCTGCGCGCCGCGTCCGGCGAGCGCAGCCGGATCTCCTCCACCGCGGTGGGCAGCACGCGCCGGTGCGGCAGGCAGGCCTGGATCGCCTGCAGCCCGGCATCGCGCGCCGCCGGGTCGCCGAGCAGCAGGCGCTGCGGCAAGGCGCGGGCGAACCACTCGGACGGCTCCGAGCGCAGGTCGGCCACGCACTCCGTGGCGCCGAGGTTGCGGTAGCCGGTCACGCGCTGGAAACGGCCGGTGTGGAAGAGGAGCGGCCCGTAGAGGTGCTTCGCCGGGTCCACCTCCCGGTGGGAGCGGAGCCCGCCGGCGTCGACCGGCAGCGGCTGCGGCAGCCCGCTCGCGCCGGCGCAGCTCGCCCTCAGGTGATCGACCTGAAAGGCGGTGTCCTGGTAGCGAACCGCCAGCTTGACGGCGTCGCCCTGGGGGGAGGCGAGCGCAGCCACCCGCAGGCGCGACGCGGAACCTTCCGGCACCACCACCGCGCGCCCGATCTTCACGTCGCTGAAGCAGGGCGTCTCGGGGAGCGCCACCAGCGCGCTGCTGGTCTGGGCCAGCGACTCGAGCAGCAGCACCGCGGGGACGATGCGGTCGCCGTGCAGCCGGTGATCGTCAACGCCGGGATCGGACCTCGCCGACAGATCCGATTCGGCGACCACCTCGATCCGCGGGTACTTCACCGGCGTGCGCTCGAGGAAGCGGAGGAACGGCACGCTCTCCCCGGCGATGGGAATGGCCGGCTTCGCGCCGAGCCGGCCAGCGACCAGCACCGACGAGGAGAGCCCCTCGGTGCGCATGAGCTCGAGGAAGGCGTCGAGCCCGTGGCGCACCGAGATCGGCTCGATCCCCTGCCGCGTGAGCGCTTCCACCCGGCCGAGACGCTCGGCCATGCCGGCACCCGACCAGGCCGACCACTCGAGCGTGAGCCAGCGGCAGCGCGGGTGCTTCGCCGCCAGGCGCTCCATCTCGGCGGTGAGCAAGCCGTTGGCGAGAGCATAGTCGGCCTCGCCCATCATGCCCATGCGGCCGATCACCGAGCCGAAGCCGAGCACGGCGCGCAGGCCCTCCGCTCCGACCACCGCGAGCGTATTGCGCATGCCGCCGAGCTTGATCTCCACGGTCTCCTGGAGCTGTGCAGAGGTCAGCTCGGCGAGCGACCGCGGCGTGTTCACGCCCGCGGCGTGGAGGACCACCGTGATCTTCCCCAGCCGCGCCTCGATCTCCGCGGCCGCCCTCTTCATCGCCGCGGCGTCGCGCACGTCGGCCGCGGCGTAGTGGACGGCAACCCCGGCGGCGGCGAACCGGCTCAGGTTCGCCGCCAGCTCCTCGCTGCTTCCCGGCGCGGAGCGGCCGACGATGCCGACCTTCGCGCGCGTCTCGCCGGCGAGCGCCAGCGCGCATTCGGCGCCGATGCCCTTGCCGCCGCCGGTCACCAGGATGACGTCGCTGCCGGAGAGGTCGGGCGAGGAGCGGCGTGGAGGCGGCACCAGCCTCAATTCCGGCGCGTACCTGCGCCCGCCCGCATCGTAGCGGCAGACGGTGAATCCTTCCGACGCGGCGATCTCGGCGGCGATCCAGCCGGCCGCGTCCGCGCCTGCGCCGGACGGCGCCTCGATGGCGCAGACGCGCAGCGAAGGGTTCTCGATGTGGACGGTGGAGGCGAAGCCGGTGGCGCCCTGATCCGGCTGCACCACCACGAAAGCGGCAGGCTGCGCCATCTCCGCCGCGGAGCGCGCCGCGCGCAGGAGCAGGTCCAGCTCCTCCGGCGAGCCGCCGCCGGAAAGGCAGACCGCCACGCCGCGTCCGTGCGCTCCGGAAGAGAGGCGCGCCGCGAGCTCCGCGGCGAAGGGCTGGGCGTCGAGCGAGAGCACCTTCCAGTCGCCGGCGTCCTGGTTCCGGACCGGCCCGCGCTCGGCGGCAGTCCAGTGCATCTCGAACGCCCGGACCCACGCGTCGACGCCGGCGGGCACGCGCCGCTCGGCCTTCTTGCCTCCGCGCCGCAGCTCGTCGAGCACCGCCGCCAGCGGCCGCACCGCGGCGCGCGCGAAGTCCAGCGGATCGGAGAGCGGTCCGATGCCCAGCTTGCGCGCGGCCTCGGTGGCGATCTGCGTGACCGCGATGGAGTTGAGGTGCAGGTCGGCCAGGAGCCGGTCCTCGTCGCCCACCGCCTCCGGCGGCAGCTCCGCGCGCGCCGCGACCAGCCGGCGCACCACCTCCACGGTCGAGAGACCCGCGTCGGCGGCCTCCGACGGCTGCTCGACTTGCGCCGGCGCCTGGCGGATGCGGGAAGGCTCGCACTTCACCGCCGTTGCTGCGGGGTCCGCCGGCACCTGCTCGCACGGATTCTGCAGGAACGAGGGCGCCAGCAAAGGATCGAAGGGGCGGCAGAATCGCGATCCGGCGAGGCCGCCAAGGTCGTCGGCGTTGCCGAGCGCGTGGCAGGCGGCGAGGACCCTGCAGAGCCCTGCCAGCGACTCCGCGCCCGACTCGATGGCGAGGCAGAACGGCGCGCCGCAATGCGCCGCCATGTCGGCGAGGATCTTGCCCGGCCCCGCCTCGATCCAGAGGTCCACCGGTCCCGCCGCGGCAACCGCCTCCTGGAACAACACCGGCGCGACGATCTGGGTCTCGAGCAGCGCGCGGACGTCGTCCTGCCGCGCCACCGGCCGCCCGAGCACGGTGGAGATCACCTTCGCGGAAGGCGGCGACACCTCGATGGACGCGAGCTTCTCCGCCACCGGCCGCGCCGCCGCCGCCACCAGCGGGGAGTGGAACGCGTGAGAGACGCGCAGGCGGACGGCGTCGAGCCCGCGCGCCTTCGCGCGCTCGATGGCCGCGTCGACCTGCGCCCCGGGGCCGGAGACCACGGTCTGCCCGGGGCCATTGTGGCCCGCCACCGAGAGCCCGAGGCCGTCCACGAGCTGCGCCGCCGTCTCCAGCGGGGCGGCGATGCTGGCCATCGCGCCGCTGGAAGCGCCGAGATTGGCCATGGCGCGGCCGCGCACACGGGCAAGGTCGAGCAGCGACGGCTCGTCGTACGCGCCCGCCCAGTGAAGCGCGGTGAGCTCTCCCAGGCTGTGCCCGACCGCCACCGAGGCGCGGACCCCGGCGGACTCGAGGACCTTGAGCGCGGCCAGCGAGGCGGTGACGATGCTGGGCTGGGCCACCTCGGTTGCGACGTCGTCGCCGCCGGTCGGAAGTTGCGCCTGCTCGTAGAGGGCGCGGACGGCGGGGAAGCGGCGGACCCAGAGCCCGCCGTCGCGGCACGAAGGCGCGCCCTGGCCGCTGAAGAGAAGGCCGACGCGGCGCGAAGCCGGGTTGCAGGAGAAGAAGATCCCCGCCTTGGCGTCGAGCCTCTCGCGGACGTCGTGCGACAGGTCCTGCGCGGCCGCGGCCAGGCGTTCGGCGAGCTCGACGGGCGATTGAGCGACGATGGCGAGGCGCACCGCGCCCGGACGCACGCCGCGCAGGGTCACGCAGGACAGATCCACCAGCTCCGCCCAGGACATGCCCGGCGCCCGCTCCAGCACCGGACGCAGCAGCTCGAGGAGCGCCGCAACGTCGGGCGCGGACCAGGCGAACAGCTCCACGTCCTGGACCGAGGCGGCGAGCCGCCTCTCCCGCGCGCCCAGCGAGCGCGCGCGGGGCGCCGAGGCGTCGCTCGCCTCGACCGCGACGTGACAATTGATGCCGCCGAAGCCGAAGGAGCTCACGCCCGCGCGCAAGGGAAACGACGAGGGCCAGTTTTCCGCCTCGCGCAGCATCCGCAGCGCTCCTTCCATCTCCGGATGGGGCCGCTGCGCATTGGTGTGGGGCGGAAGGGTATGGCTCTCGAGCGCCTTCACCACCTTGATGAACCCGGCGATTCCCGCCGCGGCCTTGGTGTGGCCGATGTTGGCCTTGATCGATCCGATGGCGGGCAGCGGCCTCGCGGGGCCCCCGCACTCGCGCAGGGTGGTGGCGATGGCCTTGAGCTCGGTGGCGTCGCCGACCGCGGTGCCGGTGCCGTGGCCCTCGAAGTAGGCCACGCTCGCGGGCGAACCGCCGGCGCGCTCCCAGGCGCGCAAGAGCGCCATCTGCTGGCCCTTGACCTCGGGCCGGGTCATGCCGCCGCTGCCGTCCGAGGAGATGCCCCAGCCGGACACCCGCGCGCGCACGCGCCGTCCGGTGGCGAGGGCATCGTCCGCCCGCATCAACACCGCCATGCCGCAGCCCTCGCCCGGCCAGAAGCCGGCGCTGCGCGCGTCGAACACGCGCATCTCGCCGTTGGCGAAGGCGCCGTTGCGCGCGAAGCCCACCAGCTCGAAGGGATCGAGGCTGAGGTCGACGCCGCCGACGATGGCGACGTCGAGGTCGCCGTTGCTCAGCGCCGCGCAGGCGTTGGACATCGCGAGCAGCGACGAGGCGCAGGCGCCGTCGACGACGAAGCCGCCCCCGTTGAGGTCGAAGTAGTTGCAGATGCGCCCTGCGATGGTGTTGGAGAGGCCGCCCGCCAGCGTCTCCTCGCCCGGAGGCGCGAAAGGCGCCTTGTACTTTTCTTCCAGGGCATCGAGGAAGATGGCGAGATCGTCCGGCGCCCAGCCGGCTCCGAGGAGCGCGTTGGCGACCACGCGACGCACGTACGGCCAGCGCAGCCGGAGGTTGGACGCGCGCGAGAACTCGCCGGTCAGGGTATTGCCGATCAGGGCGCCGGTGC
The DNA here is from genome assembly GCA_036518615.1 of Myxococcales bacterium. GTDB lineage: Bacteria > Myxococcota > Myxococcia > Myxococcales > 40CM-4-68-19 > 40CM-4-68-19. Next base: position 28,456 of record DATDMU010000414.1, on the reverse strand, counting down.
GCTCGCGAGGCAGCCCCTTGCCGTCCTCGAAGCCTGCGTCGCGGAGCGCATCCGCCGCCACCTCCAGCGCGAGCCAGTGGGTCAGGTCGGTGGACCGGAAGGTGGAGCCCGCCACGCGGAAGCGCACGCGCTCGAAGTCCCAGCCTTCGAGCACCGCGGCGTTCTGTAGATACGTCCGGTCGATGTCGGTCCGGTCCGCGGACTGGTAGTCGGCGAGCCGCAGCCGCTGCGAAGGGATGCGCCGGAAGGCGCGCCGCTGCGCGAGCACGTTCTCCCACAGCTCATCCGGAGTGGCCGCCCCGGGATAACGGCAAGCCATTCCGACCACTGCAATCGATGCAGTCACTCGGTCCTCTCCCTGTCCAGATCCTTCAATCGATTACGATTCGTTCGTGCACTCCGCTGCCTTCGCTGCGCCCGCCGCCGGGACGGGCCGCGCTGCCGGTTGCGCCTCCCCCTGATTGCCCTCGCGGACAATCATTGAAGATGCGCGATTCTGCCGTTTCGGTCGCTTTCGTTTCCGCTCACCAGGTACAACGGATGGGCGTCGAAGATCGGATGGAGAAGTTGCAAGCCGGCGTCGCCACGGTCGTTTGTGGCCGGGTCGGCGCCGGACCGGATCTCAGTTCAGCTCGCCGAAGATCTGCATCAGCTCCGCGTGCCAGGGGCCGACTGCGCGGGCGCTGTAATTCTGCAAGACCTTCAGCCGGACCGTCATGCTCCCGTCCGTGCCGGCCAGCGGGTTCCCCTGGCCGGCGCCGAAGAACTCGTCGAGCTCGACGCATTGGTGGCAGACGCCGCCCTTCCGGATCAATGCGCAGGTGCCGTTGTATTTTTCGGCCATTACCGAACGCGCCTCCTGGATCCAGTTCTTCACCTGCGCGAAGCGGGCACGGACGATGTCCGCCACCGCTTCGGTGGTGAATCCGTAGACCTCCTTGAGCAGCAGCGACACCGCCTGCTCCGGCCCGAGCTGCCCCAGCGTGCAGCTGAAGCACACCACCAGGTGCTCGCGGGCGATGGCCTTCACCTCCGGGGAGCCGCGCAGCGCGACCGCCTTCTCCACGAACTCCGGCCGCCCCTCCGCCACCTCGCGCGCGTCGAGCATCAGGCTCTCGCGCCAGGAGCCGTGGCGCCTCCGCTCGTCGATGGCGAGGTTGGACGCGATGCGGAACAACCAGGGACGCAACTCGGCGGGATCCGCCGGCGCCGAGTCCACCGCTTCCAGCGCCTTCACCGCCACCGTCTGCGCCAGCTCCTCCGCCACGTCCGCCCGGACCACGAGCCGGGTGAGGAAGGTGGTCAGCTCAGGCCGTAGCCTTTGGTATTCCCTTGCGATTCCTGCCGCATCCATCCGGTTTCGACCCCCGAATCGTTGTTTGGAGACACAAACACACTTAATGAATCCTTCAAAGAGGTCAAGTGATGTCGGGGTCCGAATTTTTTTCGTCCATTGGGGAGCGTATATTGGTCAATAAAACCGCCGTGATCTTCGCGGCCACCGGGGCGATCGGCGGCGCGGTGGCGCGAAGATTTGCGCGCGAGGGCGCGCGCGTGTTCGCCTCCGGGCGCGACCTCGCCGCGCTGGAGCGGCTGGCCGGCGAGATCCGCGCGCAGGGCGGCCAGGTGGAGGTCGCGCAGGTCGACGCCACCAGCGAGGAGCAGATCGAGAGCCATCTCGCCGCGGTGGTCAGGAGCGCCCGCGGGATCGACGTCGTCCTCAACGCCATCGGCATCCGCGTCGGGGAAGGCGCCTATGGGACTCCCTGCGTGGGCCTGCGCCACGACGACTTCATGCTCCCGATCGCGCGGCACCTCGGCTCGCAGTTCCTCACTTCGCGGGCAGCGGCACGCCACATGGCGGAGGCGCGCCGCGGGACCGTGCTCACGCTCTCCGCTTCGATCGGAAAGGAGGCGCGGCCGTTCATGGCGGGCGTCTCCGCCGCCTGCGCCGGCATCGAGGCGATGACCCGGGTGCTGGCGAGCGAGCTGGCCCCCCACGTCCGCGTTCTCTGTCTGCGGCCCGGCGCCATCCTCGAGACGCGCACCATCCGCGAGACCATGGCCGCCAACGCCAGGACCGCCGGAATTCCGCTGGAGACCTTCGCGGGAGCGATCCGCGAGGCCTCGCTGATGCGCCGGACCCCCACCCTCGACGAGGTGGCGGGCGTCGCCGCCCTGCTCGCCTCGGACCGGGCGAGCTGCATGACCGGACAGGTGATCAACGCGAGCTGCGGACTGGTGCTCCATTGAGGCCCGTTGCAGGCGTCGCGGCGGGTCGCGGGGGAGAGATGCGGAAGCTGCTCGTCCTCGCGCTGGTGGCCGCCTGCGGGTCCGCCGGCTGCGCCGACCGGACGCCGCAGGGCGCGGCCGAGGCGGATGGCCCGGTGCCGGTGCGGACGGCGCCGTTCCAGCCGGGACCGGTGCGCCGGGTGACGATTGTCTCCGGCCAGCTCGTCGCCCGCTCCGAATGGGACCTCGCCTTCAAGGTGCCGGGCGTGATCGCCAGCGTCAAGGTGCGCGAGGGAGATCGGGTCCGGCGCGGAGAGATCCTCGCCGAGCTGGAGCTGGAGGAGATCGCGGCGATGGCGCGGCAGGCGCGCGAGGGCCTGGCCAAGGCCGCGCGCGACCGGGCCCGCGCCCGCGCCCTGCGCGAGGCGAACAGCCTGCCGGCGGCGCAGGCCGACGATGCGGAGACGGCCGCGTCGATCGCCGAGGACGCGGTGGCGCTGGCCGACGATCGCGTCAAGCACGCCACGCTGCATGCCCCGGCCGACGGATTCGTCGATCGCCGCGCCGCCGAGCCGGGCGAGGTGGTCGCGCCGGGCAGGCCGGTCGTCCACCTGAGCAGCAGCGCGCTCCAGGTCCGCAGCCAGATGGCCGCCCGCGAGGCCCTGCGCCTTTCGCCTGGAGCCGCGGTTGCGGTCACCGTCGACGATCTGCCGGAGCTGCGGCTCGCGGGGCGGGTCACCGCCATCGCCCGCGCCGCCGGGCGAGGCACGGGCACGGTCCAGGTCGATGTGGCGCTGTCGGGGCAGGAGCTTCCTTCCGCCCTCCGCTCCGGGCTCACCGCCAAGCTGGAGATCGAGCAGGTGGTGGCGGTGGCGGGCGCGGTGCCGGTGGGTGCGCTGCTGCAGGCCGACGACGGAGCGGCGAGCGTCTTCACCGTCGCGCAGGAGAAGGCGCACAGGGTGCCCGTGCAGATCGCCTTTCTCCAGGACGGCGTCGCGGCCCTCTCGCGGGTGCCCGCGGGCCTCCAGACCGTCGTCGTCGAGGGCCAGGCGCGCCTCGCCGACGGATGCTCCGTCCGCGAGCTGCGCTGAGGACCGCGATGGCACTCGTCGACTTCTGCGTGCGCCGCTGGCAGTTCACGCTCATCGCCTTCGCCGGCCTCGCCCTCCTCGGCGTCGCCTCCGTCCTCGCCATTCCCAAGTCCGAGGACCCCATCTTCCCCTACCCCAACTTCGCCGTCATCGCCGTCCTGCCCGGCGCGAACCCCGGCGATCTCGAGCGGCTGGTGGTGGACCCCGTCGAAGCCAGGCTCAAGCCGCTCGACGGCATCAAGGCCATCAAGACCACCATCGAGGACAGCCTGGCGGTGATCTGGGTGGAGTTCGAGGCGGGCACCGATACGCCGCGCAAGCACGACGACGTGCTCCGCGAGATCGATGCCCTGCGGCCGGACCTGCCCGCCCAGCTGGCGCGCCTGGAGGTGAAGGAGTTCGGTTCGGAGAAGGTCAGGTCGCTCGAGCTCGCCCTCGTCTCCGACGGCGAGCCCTATTCGTCCCTGGAGACCCGGGCGCGCCAGCTCAAGAAGCGCCTGGAGGCCGTGAAGGGCATCGGCGAGGTGGAGATCGCCGCGCTGCCCGCGCAGGAGATCCGCATCGCCGCCGACCCGCAGCGCCTTGCGGCGCTGGGCGTGAGTCCGGCGGAGCTGCTCGGCGCGCTGCACGCGGGCAGCGTCAACGTCCCCGGCGGGGCGGTCGACGTGGGAACCCGGCAGCTCAGCGTCAAGGCGGTGGGCGACTACCGCTCGCTGCGCGAGATCGAAGCGACGGTGGTGCGCAACCTGCAGGGGCGCGCGCTGCGGGTCTCCGACGTCGCGCGGGTCGAGCAGCACGACGCCGAGCCCACCCACCTCGCGCGCCTCGACGGCCACCGGGCCGTGCTGATCTCCGCCAGCCAGAAGTCGGGAGAGAACGTGTTCGACGTGGTCGCCGGCGTCGACGCCGCGGTGGCCCCCTTCGCCGCCGGCCTGCCCGCGGGCACCCGGCTCGTGCGCGCCTTCGACCAGTCGCGCAACGTCAGCCGCCGGATGGGCGGGTTCGCGCGCGACTTCGCCATCGCCGTGCTGCTGGTGCTGGTGACGCTCCTGCCCCTGGGTCCGAGGGCGGCCGCGGTGGTGATGGTGACCTTGCCGCTCTCGCTCGCCGCAGGGGTGGCGGCGCTGCGGGTCGCGGGCCAGTCGATCAACCAGCTCAGCATCGTCGGCTTCGTCATCGCCCTCGGCCTGCTCGTCGACGACGCGGTGGTGGTGGTGGAGAACATCGTCCGCTTCCTGCGGCTGGGCTACGCGCCGCGCGAGGCGGCGGTGCTCGCCACCCGGCAGATCTCGATGGCGGTGGTGGGTTGCACGGCCACGCTCATGCTCGCCTTCGTTCCGCTCATGGCCTTGCCGGGCGTCTCCGGCCTCTTCATCCGCAGCATGCCCCTGGCGGTGGTCTTCACCATCGCGGCCTCGCTGCTCGCCTCGCTCACCTTCGTGCCGCTCCTCTCCAGCCTGCTCGTGCGCAGCGAGGGCGAGCACGGCAACCTCTTCTTCCGCGGCCTGCGCCGCGTGGTCGAGGGAGCCTACCGGCCCCTGCTCCACCTCGCCTTGCGGCGGCCGCGAGCGACGCTGCTCTGCGCCCTTCTCCTCTTCCTCGGCAGCGTCGCGCTGGTGCCGCGCATCGGGGTGAGCCTCTTTCCCAGGTCCGACATTCCCCAGTTCCTGGTGCAGGTGGAAGCGCCGGAAGGAGCCAGCCTGGCGGAGACCGACCGCGCGGTGCGCTTCGCCGAGCAGGCGCTGGCGCGCCACCCGCTGGTCGAAAACGTGGTCGCCAACGTGGGGAAGGGCAACCCGCGCGTCTACTACAACGTCCCCCAGCGCAACGAGAAGTCGAACGTGGGCGAGCTGCTCGCCACGCTGCGCACCCACGATCCCGGCGAGGCCGCGCGCGAGCTGTCCGCGCTGCGGCGCGAGCTGGCCGCCTTCCCCGCAGCATCGCTGGAGGTCCGCGAGTTCGAGAACGGCCCGGCGCTCGACGCGCCGATTGCGATCCGGGTGATCGGCGACAAGCTCTCCGACATCCAGCAGGCCGCCGCCCGGGTGGAGGAGGTGCTCCGATCCACGCCGGGAACCCGCTACGTGCGCAATCCCACCGCCGACCGCCGCAGCGATCTGCGCGTCCGCGTCGATCGCGAGCGGGCCATCCTCAGCGGCGTCTCCCTGCCGGACGTCGACGCGGCGGTGCGCATCGCCGTCGGCGGCATGGTGGTGGGCCGCTATCGCGACGCCGATGCCGACGAGGCCTGGGACCTTCGCGTCACCGTGCCGCGCGGCCGCCCGCCGGCGCTTCCCGGCGGAGCGAGGCCCGACCTCCGGGTGCTCGAGACGCTCTACCTGCCGGGGGCGGCGGGCGCCGTCCCGCTCTCGCAGATCGCCACGCTCGAGCTCGAGCCCTCGCTCACCCGCATCAACCACTTCGATGCACGCCGCAGCAGCACCCTCACCGCCTTCGTGCGCGACGGGTTCAACACCGCGGCCGTCACCGCCGACGTGCTCGGACGGCTCTCGCAGGTGCGGCTGCCGGAGTCGATCCGGCTGGTGCCGGCGGGCGAGTACGAGAGCCGGAAGGAGAGCTTCAGCGGCCTCTCCACCGCCATCATCGTCTCGCTGATGGGCATCCTCGCGGTGCTGGTGCTGGAGTTCCGCACCTTCACCAGCACGCTGATCGTCGCCTCGGTGATCCCGCTCGGCGTGGTGGGCGGAATGGGGGCGCTCTTCCTCTCCGGCTACACGCTGTCGTTCACCGCGGCGGTGGGGTTCGTCGCCCTGATGGGCATCGAGGTGAAGAACTCGATCCTGCTGGTCGACTTCACCAACGAGCTCCGCGCCTCCGGCGTGCCGCTCGATCAGGCCATCCAGCAGGCGGGCGAGACGCGCTTCGTACCCATCCTGCTCACCACCCTCACCGCCATCGGCGGCCTCGTCCCGCTGGCGCTGGAGCGGTCCGCGCTCTACTCGCCGCTCTCCATCGTGATCCTGGGCGGGCTGGTCAGCTCGACCGTGCTGGCGCGGGTGGTGACGCCGGTCCTCTACAAGCTGCTCCCGCCGTCGGTGGAGATCGACGAGGCCGCCGACGACCAGCCGAGGGCGATGGCCGCATGACCCGGGCATCCGCGAATCCGGTCGCTCCCCGCCGCCCGGCAGCGGCATTCTGGTTGCGCGCGGCGCTGGTCCGCGCCCGCTTCCTGCTCCCCATCCTGGTCGCCGTCACCGTCACCGCCAACGCCGGCAGGATGGGAGGCATCTTCCGCCGCCTCTCCGGCAGGCAGGCGGCCAGTGCCCCCTCGGCCGGCGCGCGCGTCTTCACCTGCCCGATGCACCCGCACGTGATCCGCGACGGGCCGGACCGCTGCCCCGAATGCGGCATGCAGCTGGTGGAGAAGAGGACCGACCGCGACGCCGATCGGCTCGCGCTCGGCGAGAGCGCGGCGCTGCAGGCCGGCGTCCGCCTGGTGCGGGTGGAGCGGCGGCTGCTGGAGAAGGAGATCTCCGCCCCCGCCACGCTGGAGGTGGACGAGCGGCGGATGGTGCGCGTGGTGTCGACGGTGAAGGGCTACGTGGAGAGCGTGGACGCGTCGCCGCCGGGCGCGGTGGTCCTGCGCGGCCAACGCCTGCTGCGCCTGGCCGCGCCGGACATCGTCGGCTCCGCGCGGGAGCTCATCCGCGAGAAGCAGGCTTCCAATCCGCAGTACCCGCTCGCGCGCCAGCGGCTCAGCCTGGCCGGGCTCACCGAGCGGCAGATCGACGGCATCGAGCGCACGGGCGATCCGGTCCACCTCGACTTCGAGGCGCCGCGCGGCGGGCTCCTGCTCGCCCGGTCCGCGCTGGTGGGCGACGAGGTGATGGAGGGAGGACCGCTCTTCACCATCGCCGACCTCAGCCGCCTGTGGATCGTCGCGCGGGTGGCGGAGGCGGACGTCGCGCTGCTGCCGCCCGGCACGCCGCTCGAGGCCACCGTCTTTGCCGATCGGTCTCGCACCTGGTCCGCGCGGGTGGACTCGTGGGAGCCGCAGCTCGATCGGGAAACGCGGACGCTGGGAGTGCGGGCGCTGCTCGACAACCGCGCGCTCGCGGTGCGGCCGGGAATGAGCGCGCGGGTCACCTTCCGCGTCGCGCTCGGGCAGCGCGAAAACCCTCCGCTGACGCTCCCGCTGACCGCGATCGCGGACGACGGCCGCCGCCAGAGCGCATGGCGCGAATCGGGGGGAGTGCTCGAGCGCGTGACCATCGCCGTCGGCCCCTGCGCCGGCCCATTCTGCGCCGTGACCGGGCTGTCCGAGGGCGACCGGGTGGTGGCGGAGGGCGCCTTCCTCGTCTCCGCGGAGGCTCGCACCACGTCCGGCATCTCCGCGCCGCCATCCCCGTCCCGCGAGGGACCGCACGCCAGCCGGGCGGCGCAGGACGGCAGCCGATGAGTCCGGTCGACCGCGTCATCTCGGCATGCTTGCGAAGGCCGTGGCCGGTGGTCGCCGCGGCCGCCGCGGTGGCGGTGGCCGGGGCACTCTCCTACGGACGGCTCCCCTTCGACGCCCTCCCCGACCTGGCGGAGAAGCAGCTGCTGGTCTTCGCCGACTGGCCCGGCCACTCGCCCGCGGAGGTGGACGAGCAGGTGACCCGCATCGTCTCCGCGAACCTGGGCGGGATCGCGGGCGTCGAGGAGAGCCGTTCCAGCTCCGAGTTCGGCTTCTCGATGATCACCCTCGCGCTCGCCGAACGATCGGATCCGCAGCAGGTCCGCGCGCTGGTCGCCGGCCGGCTCCCCCTGGTCCAGGGGCTCCCCGCGGGCGTGCTCCCGTACGTGGCGCCGGACGCGTCCGCGCTCGGGCAGGTCTTCTGGTACACGGTCGAAGGCGGCGGTCTCGATCCCGGCGCGCTGCGCACGCTGCACGATCGGCAGGTGCGCCCGCAACTCGCCGCCGTCCCCGGCGTCTCCGAAGTGGCGACGGTGGGCGGCTACCGCCGGGAGCTGCAGGTCGAGATCGCTCCCGACCGCCTGCGAAGCTTCGGCGTGTCGCTCGGGCAGGTCGCTTCCGCCCTCGCCTCCAACGGCTCGGTCGGCGGAAGCACCATTGCCCACGGGCAGGCGGACTACGTGGTGCGCGCCACCAGCTGGGCCAGGAGCGCAGCCGACCTCGAGGCGACCGTCGTCGCGCAGGGTGCTCGCGCGCCGGTGCTCCTCGGACAAGTGGGAACGGTGCGCCTCGGGCCCGCCCCCCGGCGCGCGTTCCTGGAAAAGGACGGCACCGAGGCGGTGGGAGGGGTGGTGGTGGCGCAGCGTGGCGAGAACCCGCTCGCAGTGATCGATCGCGTGAAGGAGAGGATCGCCGCGCTCGCCCCCGGCCTGCCGGAGGGAGTCCGCATCGTTCCCTTCCATGACCGCTCGCGCCTCGTCCACGCGGCGCTCGCGACCGTGGAGCACACCCTGCTCGAGGAGCTCGCCGCCTGCGTCATCATGGTGCTGCTGCTGCTCGGCCACCTGCGCAGCTCGGTGGTGGTGGCCGCCTCGCTCGCCGTGGCGGTGCTGCTCGCGCTCGCCCTCATGTGGGCGTTCGACGTCCCGGCCAATCTCATGTCGCTCGCCGGCATCGCCATCGCCGTCGGAGTGCTCACCGATTCGGCCATGGTGATGACCGAAAATGCCCACGCGCGGCTGGCCCAGGAGAGCTGGACGACCGATGCGGAGCGGACCGCGATCGCGCGCCGGGCGTGTCTGCAAGTAGGCCGGCCGCTGCTCTTCTCCGTCCTGATCACGCTCGTCTCCTTCCTTCCCGTCTTCGCGCTGCGCGGGGTGGAAGGGCGGATGTTCCGGCCGCTCGCCCTCACCAAGACGTTCGCGCTGGGCGGCGTGGCGCTGCTCTGCATCACCCTGGTCCCGGCGCTGATCCCGCTCTTCGTCCGCGGCCGGATCGAGGGCGAGCGGCAGTCGGCGCTGGTGCGCGCCACCGCCGACGTCTATCGCCCCGCCCTCCGCTTCCTGCTCGACCGGCCCTGGTGGGTGGCCTGTCCCTTCGCGCTTCTCGCGGCGGTGGCGGTGCTCCTCCATCCGCGCCTGGGCAGCGAGTTCATGCCTCACCTCGATGAGGGAACCATCGTCGACATGCCGGTGAGCTCGCCCGGCATCTCCCTCGGCCAGGTGGAGCACGATCTCCTGCGCCGCGACGCGGTGCTCCGCTCGCTGCCCGAGGTGGAGAGCGTGGTGGGCAAGGCCGGCCGCGCCGAGACCGCCACCGACCCCGCTCCGCTCGAGATGATCGAGACGATGGTGGAGCTGTTGCCTCGCGACCAGTGGCCGGCGCGCGCGCTTCCCGAGGCGACCTTCCGCTCCGCGGCCCGCGCCGCGCTGGGGCCGCAAGCCGCAGCGGGGGCGGTGGACGCCGTGGCGGTTTCGGCCGAGCGCGCATTCGACGCCGCCATGCGCGAGCGGCTGGCTGGCGATCGCGCGGCGCCCCTGGAAGAGCTGGCCGATGCGGCGCTGGAGAACGCCGTCGCTCGCGCGGCCGCGGGGAGCGGCTCCTCGCCGCTGCGCGGCTCCGGCTTCGACCGCCCCTCGCTCGCGCGCAAGAGCACGGCGGACCTGGTCCGCGAGCTCGACGGCATGCTGCGCGTTCCCGGCTGGACCAACATCTGGACGCAGCCCATCGTCAACCGCGTCGACATGCTCTCCACCGGGTTCCGCACCCAGGCGGGTGTGAAGGTCTTCGGCGACGACCTCGCCGCGATCCATCGCGTCAGCGCAGGGCTGGCCGCGTTGCTGCGCGACATTCCCGGGGCGGCGGACGTGAGCGCCGACCAGATCGTGGGCCAGCCCTACGTCACCGCGCACCTCGACCGCCCGGCGGCGGCGCTGCGCGGCGCCGGCGCGGCGCAGTTCGAAGAAGCGCTCGATTTCGCCCTCGCCGGCAGGGAGGTGGCGACGACGCTGCGCGACGGCAGCCTCTTGCCGATTCGCTTGCGGACCGCGCCGGCCTTCGCGGATTCGCTGGAAAAGCTCGCGCAGGTGCCGGTGGGGATCCGGCCGCTGGTCCTCCTCGGCGACGTGGCCGAGCTGCGCGCGACCTCGGGCCCCTCGATGATCCGCGGCGAGCGCGGCCAGCCCGTCTCCTACGTCCAGCTCAACGTCCGCGGCCGCGACCTGGGCGGCTTCGTCGAGGAGGCGCGCGCGCGGGTGGCCGCCGAGCTGCCCTTGCCCGCGGGCGTGCACCTGGAATGGGGCGGCGAGTACCAGCAGCAGCTCCGCGCCCGCGGCACCCTGGCGCTGGTGCTGCCGGCCGTCTTCGCCGCCATCCTGCTCCTGCTCTACTGGCTCTGGCGCGACGCTGGCGACGCGCTGCTCGTCTTCCTCACGGTGCCCGGCGCGCTGGTGGGCGGGCTCGTGTTCCAGTGGCTGTGGGGCTTCCACTTTTCCGTGCCGGTCTGGATCGGCTACGTCACCTGCTTCGGGTTTGCCACCGAGACCGGCGTCATCATGCTGGTCTATCTGCGTGACGCGATCGATCGCCGGGGCGGGCTCGCCGCCATTGGCGGTGTCGAGGAGCTGCGCGCCGCGGTGCTGGACGGAGCCGTGCAGCGGCTGCGCCCCAAGTTGCTCACCGAGGGCGTGATCATCCTCGGCCTCGTCCCCATGCTCTGGGCAACCGGCGCCGGGTCCGAGCTGATCCGGCCCATCGCCGCTCCGGTGCTGGGCGGGATCCTGGTGGCCGACGAGATCATCGACCTGTCCATCCCCGCGCTGTTCTTCTGGCTGCGCCGCGCCCGCTGGCTGGCGGCCCGCGGACCGGCCACCACACCGGAGATCCGAGAATGCACGCTGCAGCCCGCCCAGAGCGGACCGCGATAGCGGTCCCGACGACCCCGGAGAGCATCCGTATGCAGGTCGAGGAAGACGTGCCCGACATCCTGCCGACGCAGCGCCACCTCTTCGAGGTGCCCGACGGCGTCTGCTACCTGAACTGCGCCTTCATGTCGCCGCTGCTGCGCTCGGTCCGCGAGATCGGGCAGGCAGCGGTGCAGCGGAAGTCGGAGCCCTGGCGGATCAAGCCGGCCGACTTCTTCACCGAGACCGAGATCGCCCGGGCGCGCTTCGCGGCGCTCATCGCGGCCGACCCGGACGACGTCGCGCTGGTGCCCTCCACAACCTACGGCATCTCCACCGCGGCGCGCGCGCTGCCGGTGGGCCCGCAAGACACCATCCTCGTCCTGGCGGGAGAGTTCCCCAGCAACTACTACCCGTGGGCGCGGCTGGCCGAGGAGGTCGGCGCGAGGGTGCGGATGGTGGAGCGGCCCGCGGATCACGACTGGACCAGCGCCGTGCTCGAGCAGATCGATCCGGCCGTCCGGGTGATCGCGGTGCCGCCCTGCCGCTGGGACGACGGCGCGATCCTGGACGTGGCGTCGATTGGCCGGACCTGCCGCCGCAGGGAGATCGCGCTGGTCCTCGACGCGACCCAGTCGGTGGGGGCCCTGCCCCTGTCGATGCGCGAGATCGATCCCGATTTCCTGGTGGCGGCAACGTACAAGTGGCTGCTCGGTCCCTACAGCTATGGATTCCTCTACGCCGCCAAACGCCGGCAACAGGCGCGGCCGCTGGAGGAGGTCTGGTTCTCGCGCGAAGGGGCCAGCGACTTTCGCCGGCTGGCGGAGTACACGGCCACCTACCAGGGCGGCGCGCGCCGCTTCGACACCGGAGAGCGGAACAATCCCATCCTCCTGCCGATGACCATCCGCGCGCTCGACCAGATCGCCGCATGGGGCGTGCCGGCGGTGGCGCGGACCCTCGGTCGCATCACCGCCACGGCCGCGAAGCGGTTGGCGGCGCTGGGATGCCAGGTGGTCCCTGCCGCGCGGCGCGCTCCCCACCTGCTGGGCGTGCAGCTCCCTTCGGGCGCGCCGCCGGATCTGCTCGAGGCGCTGGCCAGCCGCCAGATCCACGTCTCCATGCGCGGCCGCTGCCTGCGGATCGCGCCGCACCTGCACGTGACGGCGCAGGACATGGAGCGGTTCCTCACGGTCATCGAAGAGCACCTGCACGGCAGGAAACCGCGGGCGGACCGCCCGCATACCGCAGAGGAGCCCGGATGTCCGTCGATTTCTCCAGGCTGAAGCGCGACACGCTGGAAGAGCCGGCGGCGAGCACGCCCGAGCAGCGATCCGCGGCGGCGTCGGGCAGCGGGTTGCCGGAGCCGATCGCCGGGTACGTGCGCAAGGTCCATGAGGCGGCCTGGAAGGTGACCGACGAGGACGTCGGCGCGCTTCTCGCGGGCGGTCTGAGCGAGGACCAGGTGTACGAGCTGACCCTCAGCGCCGCGTTGGGAGCGGGGCTCGCCCGATTCGAGGCCGGAATGCGCGCGTTGCGAGGAGGCGGCTGATGCGTCTCGGGATCGTCGAATCCGGCCATCGCTGGCCCCAGGCGCTGATGCTGCGCGCGATCGGCTTATTCTCCCGCCGGCGCGCGCCGGACGTGATCCGCGTGATGTACTACCGGCCCGGGCTGTTCGGCGGCGAGTTCCGCAAGCACGTGCAGGCCTGTCTTCGCCGCCCGTCCGAGTGGACGCCCGGCGAGAGGGAGCTGATGGCGGCGTTCGTCTCGGCGAAGAACCGATGCCGATTCTGAACGGAGACCCACGGCGCGGTCGCGTCGTTGGCTCTGGGCGAGGACCTCACCGCGCGCGTCCTGGAGGACCACCGCACCGCGCCGATCCCGGCGAAGTTGCGCGAGACGTTGACCTTCCTGGAGAAGCTCACCCGCTCTCCCGAGGCGACGGGCCGCGAAGACCTGGAACCGGTCCGGCGGGCGGGAGCGAGCGACGCCGCCATCGAGGACGCCATCTACGTCTGCACCGTCTTCAACGTCATCGATCGGATCGCCGACGCCCTCGACTTCGACGTCCCGCCGCCGCAGGCGATGGCCGGCACCGCCCGCATCCTCCTCCGGCTCGGCTATCGCTTCTGATTCCGGGGTGGTCCCCGCGGTCGGCGATCCGCGCGCCCGTCCGGCCGGCTCCGGCCGCGTGGTAAGGTCCCGCGTGAAGCGCCTGCACCGCCCGGCTCGGGGAACGGCGACGGCAGGCATGGGAGGCCCGACATGCGCGACGTCTGGCGGCAGACCCTGGGCGACATCCTCCACCGCAGCGCCGCGCGGAATCCGCGCAAGACGGCCATCGTCTGCGGATCGGTGAGCTGGACCTTCGCCGAGCTGGACGCCGTCTGCGATCGCGCGGCCTCGGGCCTTGCCCGCATCGGCGTCCGCGCCGGCGACCGCGTCGCCATCCTCTCGCGCAATTCGCATGCGTTCGCGGCGCTGCGGTTCGCGCTCGCGCGGCTCGGCGCCGTGCTGGTGCCCATCAACTTCATGCTCAACGCCGAGGAGGCCGGGTTCATCCTGCGCCACGCGGGCGCGCGCTTCCTGGCGGTGGGTCCCGACCTCGTCGACCTCGGCAGGCAGGCAGCGGCGAAGGACACGAAGGTCGAGCGACTGATCTGGCTGCCCGGCGAGGAGAGCTCCGCCGCGCCCCCGGGAATGCTGACCTTCGACGCGCTGCTCGAAGAGCCCGCCGGGCCGATCGCCGCCGAGGTGTCCGGCAGCTCGCTGGCGCAGATCATCTATACGAGCGGCACCGAATCGCTGCCCAAGGGCGCCATGCTGACGCACGAGGCGGTGCTCTGGGAATACGTGAGCTGCATCGTCGAGGGCGAGATCGCCTCGTCCGACCGCGTGCTCCACGCGCTGCCGCTCTACCACTGCGCGCAGCTCGACGTGTTCCTCGGGCCCTCCATCTACGTGGGCGCGACCAGCGTCATCACAGGCAAGCCAGTTCCGGACAACATCCTCGGCCTCTTGGAGAAGCACGGCGCCACCTCGTTCTTCGCCCCGCCCTCGGTCTGGATCGCGCTGTTGCGCTCGCCCCGGTTCGACCAGACTGATCTGTCGAAGCTCCTCAAGGGCTATTACGGCGCGTCGATCATGCCGGTGGCCGTTCTCGAGGAGATCGGGCGGCGCCTGCCCAAGGTGCGGCTGTGGAACTTCTACGGCCAGACCGAGATCGCCCCGCTCGCCACCGTGCTCAAGCCCGAGGACCAGGTGCGCAAGGCGGGCTCGGCGGGGCGCGCCGTGCTCAACGTCGAGACGCGGGTTGTGGACAACGCGATGAACGACGTCCGCCCCGGCGAGGTGGGAGAGATCGTGCACCGCTCGCCGCAGCTTCTCACCGGCTACTACGACGACGAGCCGCGCACCGCCGCCGCCTTCGAGGGCGGCTGGTTCCACAGCGGCGATCTCGCCACCATCGACGACGAGGGCTACATCACGGTGGTCGACCGCAAGAAGGACATGATCAAGTCCGGCGGCGAGAACGTGGCCAGCCGCGAGGTGGAGGAGAAGATCTACCAGCATCCCGCGGTCGCCGAGGTGGCGGTCATCGGCCTTCCCGATCCCTACTGGGTGGAGGCGGTCACCGCGGTAGTGGTAGTGAAGCAGGGCAGCTCGCTCGACGAGAAGACCCTGACCGATTACTGCAAGGAGCGCATGGCCCATTTCAAGGTGCCCAAGCGCGTGGTCTTCGTGGAGAGCCTGCCCAAGAACCCGAGCGGCAAGCTGCTCAAGCGCGAGCTGCGCGCGCGCCTCAAGGGATAGCGCTCACCTGCACGCGGCGTTCTTCGCGTTGGCGATTGCCACGAAGGTGATGCTGGCGGGCACGAACACCACCGTTCCCGGCAACGTCGGAATGGCGCGCATCTGCGGAAGCTCGCCGTTCGCCTGCGGCGCGAGACGGAGGCCGTTCAGATCGACGCGCCCCTCCTGCAGCCTCCTCGCGGAGAGCGTATAGCGCTCCGCCCCGATGGGCAGCTCGATCGATTCCGGCTGGTTGCGCGTGTTGTTGATGGCGAGGAGCACGACGCCGCCGCGATGGCCGCGCAGACAGTGCGCGTAGAGATGCAGGCCCGGGCGGGAAGGGCCGGCGTCGAGCACGGCCGTGCCCATCAGGCGGCGCCAGAGCACTGCCGCCCAGTACTTCGGCCGCGGCGCGAGCGTCTTCGCATCGAGGTAACCGGATTCGCCCGCGGCCAGGGAGTCGTGCACCTGCACCTTGACGCCCCGCTTTGCCAGCCGCGCGAGCTGATCCAGGTAGCGGAAGGTGTCGAGGAAGCTGGACGCCCAGGGGTTGCCGCCGCAGGCAGCGTCGGCGGTCTCCGTCACCCAGATGGGCTTGCCGGGCGCGAAGCGGTCGCGGAGCGATTCCTGGAGCGCATGGACCTTGTCGATGCGCGAAAGCCGCTCCTCCGACATCGCCTGGTCGGCGGAGGTGAGCAGCGCCTGGTCGCCGTGCGAGCACTTCGGCGGAACGGCGCCATGGTAGCGATAGGTGAAGACGTCGAAGACAGGCTTCGGCTCGGCGTCGAGCAACGCTTCGCCGTGGAGCGCCGGCACGGCGCTCGCGCCCTCCTCGGCCCCGGGCCCGGCGACGAGCAGCTGCGGCGCCGTCTGCCTGGCGGAGCGCCGGAACGCGGCAACGTCGCGCGCGAAGGCCGCGGCGTCGGAACCGGCGGCACCGCCGCTCGCGGGCGGCTCGTCGAAGAGCTCCGCGGCCGCGATCTGGCGCGCGATCGGCTGGAGCCCGGCGAACTTGTCCGCCGGGCCCGGCGCGGATCCGCCGGCGGCGTCGCGGGCGCCCACCGCGAAGGATGCGACGATCTTCGCGTCGACCGCGCGCGCGAAGTCGGCCACGCCCTGCCATCCCTTCGGCGTGGCGCCGACGCGGACGTAGGCCGGCCCCAGCGCCGCCGCGAGCTTGCGCAGCGGCGCACTCGACAAATCGACCGGCGGCTGCGCCTGCGCGCCATCCGCGATCTCCAGGTCGTACGACTGGTACCGCTCGTCCACGGTCGCAACGCGCCGGAGCTTCGCCGGCGAAAGGGAGCGCCCGGACTCTTCCGCGACGCCGGGCACCGCGAGGAGCCCCACACAGAACAGCACCCACGCCCTGGGTCTCATCGTCCTCACCGGCCGCCGCCCACCTCGAGGATGGCGGCGGTCACGTACGATGCCTCCGGCGACAGGAGCCAGGCGACGCTCGAGGCGACCTCTTCGGCGAGTCCCGGCCGGAGCATGGGGATGGAGGACCGCAGGCGCTCGAGCCGGTCTGGCCTGCCGCTCGCGGCGTGCAATCCCGTCTCGATCAGGCCCGGCGCGACGCAGTTGACGCGAATTCCCTCCGCCGCCACTTCGCGGGCGAGGCCCACGGTGAGCGTGTGCACCGCGCCTTTCGACGCCGCGTAGTGGATCCACTCGTTCGCCGCGCCGATCCGCGCCGCGAGCGAGCCGATGTTCACGATCGCGCCGCCGCGCCCCTGCCGCCGGGTGGACATGCGGCGCACCGCTTCGCGCGCGCAGAGGATCGTTCCCAGCACGTTCACCGACAGCACGTGATGGACGTCCTCCGCGTCCACGTCCTCCAGCCGCGTCGACCTGCCGGTGACGCCGGCGTTGTTCACCAGGCCCGCCACGTACCCGAGCTCGCTCGCCGCCGCGTCGAACATCGCGCTCACCTCGCCCTCGTTCGACACGTCGGCGTGAAAAGCGATCGCTTCTCCTCCCGCCTGCCGGATGGCGGCGACCACGGTGCGCGCCGCCAGCTCGTCGTTGAGCCAGTTCACCAGGACCGCGAAACCGCGGGCGGCGAGCAACCTGGCGGTGGCCTCGCCGATGCCGCGACTCGCGCCGGTGACGATGGCCGCCTTCCGCCCCTCGCGTGCTTGCATATGGGTCGAGCAGGTTAGCGTGAATGGCCGCGGAAAGCAGCGGCGCTGTCCCACACCGCCCGCAGGTCGAGCACAAAGGAGTACGCCCGCGCGGCCGATGTAGGTTTGAGGGCGTCCTTGTCAGCCTGCAATACGGCCAGGCTCGCGCCGGTTGTCCTCTACATGACAGGAGCTGCCTGGGCCGCATCGAACTTCGCCTCGTCCGCGCACCTCTCGCTGAGCGACGACGCGCTCAAGGATTTCGACAATGCCGCCTGGGTGGCCGAGCTGCCCCGCCCCGTCCGGCAAGAGTGGGTGCGGCGCATCCGCGCCATCCGCCTCGCCGATCGGCTCGCCGAGAACCAGGAGCTGCAGCCGCAGTCGCGCTGCTTCGACGGCTTCGCGGCTCACGGCGTCGCGGCCCTTCACATCGTGCGCTCGACCGGCGGCGGCGTCCCGGAAGCGTTCGCGGGCGCGGGCCCGGCGGTGCGCCTGGCGTGGACCCGCTACCTCGCAGCGCTCCGCGCGTTCCAGCGCCGCGACCTGCGCGTGCGGAATCTGGCGGACCACCGGACCATGCTCGATCGCCTCTCCGGTTCGCTCTTCCAGCTCTTCCCGTTCCTGCTGCAGCACCAGGTCGATGCGATCCGCGGGTTCGGCGCGCTCGATCAGTTCTTCAACAACCTCCGCGATCTCGCCGAGGATACGGCGCACGGCATCTGCTACTTTCCCGAGGACGCGCTCGCCCGCGCGGGCCTTCGCCGCGAAGACATCACCTCTGGCCGCTGGCGCTCGCATCCGGGCTGGCGCAAGCTGATGCGCGAGTGGCACGACCGCTACCTGCCCGAGCTGGAGCGCGGCGCCGCCCGCTTCGACGCCTGCCGCGACCTCCATCCCTCGCTCGCGCGCATGCGCAGCGAGTGCCGCGCGCGTTACGCGCGCACCCTCGGCCTCTTCCGCGCGGTGGATTTCGACTTCCAGCTCTTCGCCGCGGAGTACTGGCGGACGGTGCGGTCGAAGGCGGCGATCACCCGCGCGGGTTGACGCCGCCGTCGGGCGGCCCGATCAACAGCGCGTCCACCTTCTCGACGAGCGCCTCGGGGTCGAAGGGCTTGGCGATCCACCCGCTCGCGCCCACTTCCGCGGCCCTGCGCTGGGCGTCGTCGGCGGCGGTGACCACCACGATGGGAGCGGTGGAAGGCTCGCGCCGGCGGTACTCGTCCGCGAACTCGCGCCCGTTCATCACCGGCATCTTCATGTCGAGAAGGATGAGATCGGGGCGGGCGCGCTCCACCGCATCCAGCGCCTCGCGCCCGTTGCTCGCGACGTCCACCTCGTGGCCGCGCAGCTTGAGCACCTCCGCTTCCAGCGCGGCGAGATCGGGATCGTCCTCGACCACCAGGACCCTTGCGGCGGCGTTCCTCACGAAGGGGTGTCCTCGCCCGCGAGCGGAAGGCTGAACGAGAAGGTGCTGCCCTCGCCCTCGCGGCTCTCGAACCAGATGTGGCCGCCCTGGCGCTTGACGATTTCCTTCGCCATGTAGAGTCCGATGCCCATTCCCCCGTAGTCGTGCGCAGTATCGGTGTGCGCTCGATAGAACAAACGGAAGATGCGCTCCTGCCCCTCCGTCGGAATGCCGACACCGCAGTCGCGGACGGAGACTCTCGCCTGTTCTGCATCGGCGCTCACGGTCACCTCGATGGTGCAGCCGGAAGGCGAGTACTTGATGGCATTGTCGAGAATGATGCGGAGCGCCTGCCGCGTGCGCGCCGGGTCGGCCTTGACGGTGGCCGAGCAGGCGCCGTCGCGGATGGCGATGTGGTGCAGGCTCGAGAGCGGCACCTCGGCGACCGTCGCGCGCACCAGCTCGTCCAGCCGCACCGTCGAGGGCGAGAGCTGCAGCACGTCGAGGAAGGCCTGCGAGACGTCCACCAGGTCCTCGACGATGCGGTTGAGCCGCTCGGCTCCCCTGTCGATGGCCTCGAGCATGCGGCGCGACGAGGGCGAGAGGTTCTCGTCGGTGCGCATGAGGGTGAGCGCATAACCCTTGAGGATGGCGGCAGGCGTCTTCAGCTCGTGGGCGGCGACGCGGATGAACTGGTCCTTGAGCCGATCCAGATCGACCACCTCGGTCACGTCGCGCGCCACCACCACCGCGCCCGCGATGGCGCCGGCGGCGTCCCGGATCGGAGCGGCGCTGGAGCGCAGGAAGACGGGGCGGTGCGTGGCCGGATTCTCCAGCACCTCGTCCTCCTCGACGATCACCTCGCCCGCGAGAGCGCGCAGGAGGGGAAGCTCCGCGGGCCGGAACGCGCGGCCGTCCGCCTGCAGGCCGCCGGCCGCCCCCGGGGAAGCGCGTGCGCCGGCCGACGGCCGCAGATCGAGGAGCCGGCGCCCGGCGGCGTTGGTCAGCGTCATGCTGCCGTTGCGGTCGCAGGCGAACACGCCCTCCACCATGTTGTCGAGCACCGCGTCCAGCTCGGCGGCGTGGCGCGCCGCCACGGCGAGAAGCTGCTCGCGTTCGGCCGCCGCGCGGCGCAGGCTCTCCGCGGAGGCGTGGAGCCGGTCGATCATCTCGTTGGCGCCGTGGGCGAGATCGCCGATCTCGTCGCGATGGAAGACCGGGATGCGCCCCACCCGGACCACGTCTTCGCTCCCGACGATCTGCGAGACGACCGATCGGATCCGCTGCAGCGGCGCGGCGATCGACCCGGCGAGAAACACCGCGCAGACCGGCGCCCACGACGCCGCGATCAGGGCGAAGAAGAAGAGGTCGAACAGCTCTCCGCCATGGTCGCGTCCGGGCGCGCGGGAGATCGCCAGCGCCACCGCCCGCGTTCCGGGGATGGCGCAGTAGCTCGCGGCGCGCTCGGCGCGGGGGTCGAAGATGTCGTCCTGCGGCTTCTGCCCCAGCGCGCGCGAGAGGCGGAAGCGCAGCCCGGGAGCGGCGTCGAGCTCGCGGGCAGCCGCGCCGCCTGCGGCCACGCTCCCGTCGGCGGCGGCCACCGCCACGGCGTCGAGCGGCGTGGAGAGGGCGCGCGCCGCGGAGTCCCAGGAGGAAGGCTGCGCCGATGCGGCGGCGCTCAGCGCCAGCGCCCTGGCGAGCTGCCCGGCGCGCGCCGCGAGATCGCGCTGGCTGGTCCAGACCTGCGACATGTACGAGGTCAGGCTCAGCCAGACCGTCGGCGCCATGATCAGCGAGAGCGAGAGCACCACCAGCCGGATGCGCAGCGACACGCGGCGTCCGGGAAGGGCGAGACCACGCTCCCGCGCCGCCAGCGAGAGGCGGCCCGCCACCGGCCCGAGCTGCCTGGTGAGGAGCGAATACGCGAGCGGGAGCGCGGCGCTGAAGCAGGCGAGGCCGAAGAGGATGGTGGCCGCGAGCGCGCGTCCGGTGAGCGGGATGCGCTCGGCGAACCGGCTGCGCAACACCGCGGTCACCGGCAGGTAGTAGAGGAGCCAGGTGGTGGCCCAGACCACCGCGAAGAGGAGCGGCGTGTCGTAGGCGGCGCGGGCGGCCCGATGCGTGAGCCCGCCGTCGGGAGACGAAGAGCGCATCCACCGCTCGATGGGCCGGAGCAGCCAGGCGAGATACGCCGCGAGAGCGCCGGTCCTGAGCGCGTACACCACGGCCACGAGGCCGATGACGATCGCGCGATCGGGCGCATCGTCGATGTCGAAGAGGTGCAGGTAGGCGACCGGAATGGCGCACGCGAAAGCGAGCTCGATCCCGAAGGAGATCGTTGCGACCCGCGCTGTGAGGGATCGGGCCATGCGAGCTGCCTCGGGCGGCCGCTCGTACGGCCGGTTACCCGGGCGCTCATGCCCCCGCCGCCCGGGTCAAGAAGAGTATAGCTCGCGCGAAAGCGACCGTCGCCCGATCCCTCGCTCGCCCTACTTCCTCTGTTGCGCCATCTGCTTGAAGAAAGCCTGGGCGCGCGTTTCCAGCTCTTGCGGAGTCAGGTCTTCCTTGTGGGTGGCCACGCTCCAGTTGAGGCCGAACGGATCGGTGAAGCTGCCCCAGCGGTCGCCCCAGAACTGGTCGCCGATGGGCATCATTACCTTGGAGCCGTTCTCGGTCGCCTTCCTGAAGACGGTGTCGGAGTCCTCGAGATAGATGGTCAGCGCCACCGGCGAGCCGCCCAGGCTGCGGCCGTCCCTGACCACGCTCGGCGCGCCGCCCATGGCGTCGTTGATGAAGAAGACCGAGGAGCCGATCTGCAGCTCCGCGTGCATCACCTTGCCGTCCGGTCCGAGGTGCGGCTGGCCGCGCACGGTGGCGCCGAACACCTTCTTGTACCAGTCGATCGCCTTGAGAGCGCCGTCCACCACCACGGACGGCGTCAGCGTCGAGAGACCTTCCGGGATGTACCTCTTCGCCTTGGCCATGTCGTCCTCCAGGTGGAAAACAAGCGCCCGGAAGAAAGGCCCGCCCGCGCGTTCTGTCAAGAGCGCGAGGTCAGACGCCCGCGAACCATTCGTAGCCGAGATCTTCCCAGTACCCGCCGGTGCGGACGGGCTGGAAGATCACCTCGTCCACCCACTTCACCATCTTGTAGCCGAGCTTGACGGCCGAGTAGAGGCGCAACGGCGCGCCCTCCTCCAGGGACATCCCGGCGCCGTTGCGGCCGTACGCGAGGATGGTCTGCGGGTGCTCCGCGCTCTCGCGGTCCCAGCTCGAGTAGTAGGGAACCGGCGGCGCATCCTCGCTGGGCTGGCCGCGCTCGAAGCTGCGGAACTCCACGAACCTGGCCCGCGGGTCGGCGCGGCAGAGGCGGGCGATCTCGGAGACGCGCACGCCGTGGAAGGAGGCCACCGCCGACCAGCCTTCCACGCAGTGGTGGCGCACGCGGAACTGCGCCGCCGGCAGCCGTTTCAGATCGGCCAGCGACAGCTCGAGCGGCTTGCCCACGAGACCGTGCACGCGCAGCCTCCAGCGCTCGGGCAGGTCCGGATAGTCGTCGCCGACCTTGTAGAGGGGAAATTCTCCCTCGGCGGTCAGCGCGCTCTCCGGCTCTTCCCGCGCGAGCTTCCCCGGGCGGAAGAGGCCGCGCTGCACGCGGTCGTTGAGCCTCTCGGTCAGGCCGAGAAATCCCTGGTGCGGTTTCGCGGAATCGCACGCGAGCGGCAGGAGCGCGAAGCCGAGGAGCGTGCGTCTGGAGACGGTCATGCGCGGCGTCCTCCGGTGAAGATCGACGCGAGCGCGCGGGGATGGAGCAGCACCAGCACCACGTGCGCCACGGTGAAGGCGAGAAGGGCGGCGAGCCCGAGCAGGTGGACCGCGCGCGCTCCTTCGTACCCGCCGAAGAGCGCCGCGACGGGCGAGAGTTGCACCGGCTTGTAGAGCGCCAGGCCGGAGAGGACCTCGACGATGGCGAGGACGATGGTCAGCGTATAGGCGAGGCGCTGGAGCCCGTTGTAGAGCCCCTGCTCCGGCGCCGCCTTGCGCAGCCGCAGGTACCAGGCGACGGTCTGCACGGCGTTGGGTCCGTCGCGCCGCGGCTGGAACGCGCGCCGCCTCCATTCGCCGGTCAGCGCCATCCACGCGAGGTACGCGACGCCGTTCGCGACGAAGAGCCAGGCCAGGCCGAAATGCAGGTGGCGCGCGCCGGCCAGCCAGTCGCCGGCGCGCATCCACGAAGGAGGCGTCCAGTCTTGCAGGGGATACCAGCCGGCCGGAGCGCCCTTCGGCCCCATCTCGGGAAAGGCGGCGAGGATCTGCAATCCGCTCGCGGCCATCACGGCGAGGAGCGCGACGTTCGCCCAGTGGGCGATCCGGACGGCGAGGGGCTGCTCGGCCCGCGGCGACTTCATGGTCCGCAGGCTAACCTTCCGCGCGCCCTCTTTCAGCACCGCCGTCCGTCCGAGTCCATTGTGCGATGCTCCCGGCCGCGCCGATGCTTAGCGTCCGGCTGCCCAAGGAGGTCCACGCATGTACCGCATGGCTTTTGTCGCGGCGAGCCTGTTGTCCTTCTCCGCCAGCGCGCAGTCGGCGAGCCCGGAACACGTCCGCGGCCAGATCGTCTCGGTGGAGGGGAACACGCTCACCGTCAAGTCGAAGAACGGCAAGACCGTGAAGCTGAGCCTGGCGGACGACGCCAAGGTCGCAGTCGCCGAAAAGGGCGACATGTCGGACGTGAAGGACGGGGCCTTCATCGGAACCACCGCGGTTCCGGGAAAGAACGGCACGCTGCGCGCCATCGAGGTGCACGTGTTCCCCGACTCGATGCGCGGAACCGGCGAGGGGCACAGGCCGTGGGACCTCCGCCCCGGCAGCACCATGACCAACGCCACCGTCTCGAAGTCGGACGAGTCCGCAAGCGGCAAATCCGGCAGCACGATGACCAACGCCACCGTCAAGAAGGTGGCCGGACGCACGCTCTCCTTGAAGTACAAGGACGGCGAGAAGACCGTGGAGGTCCCCGCCAACGCGAAGGTGGTGAAGCTCGAGCCCGGGGACAAGTCGGAGCTGAAGAAGGGCGCGCACGTCTTCGTCATCGCCTCCAGGCAGTCCGACGGGTCGCTCCGCGCCGAGCGGATGACGGTGGGCAAGGACGGCGTGGTCCCGCCGATGTAGCCGCTCAGGCGGCCTTCGCCTCGGCGCCCGCCTCCGGCAGCCGCTTCATCAGCGGGACGAGCGCCGCGGCGATGACGGTGCCGATCACCGCCACGAGGCCCAGCTTGATGAAGAGGTTGGTGTAGAGCGGCAGGCTCTGCACCGGGCTGGTCACGTTCTCGGGCACGCTCGCGTAGGTGGCGACGAAGCTGCCCAGGTACTGCGAGATGCCGGTGGAGAGGAAGTAGACGCCCATGAGAAATCCGCGCAAGGAAGGCGCGACGTAGCGCGCCACCACCGCGAGCCCGAGGCCGCTGATGAGCAGCTCTCCCAGCGACTGGAAGGCGTAGCCCGCCACCATCCAGAAGAACGACACCTTGCCTCCCTGTGCGAAGGTGCCGCTGATTCCGTAGAGGAAGAAACCGAGGGCGAGGATGAAGAAGCCCATGGCGAACTTGGTGGAGATGTGGAAGTCGCCGCCCTCTTCCTTTCCCAGCTTGTTGTAGAGCCAGGCCAGGGGCGGGCTGAGGATGAAGATCCAGATCGGGTTGAGCGCCTGGACCTGTCCGGCCGGCACCTTGTAGCCGAAGAGGTCGAGGTCCACGTTGCGCAGGGAGAAGAGCGTCAGCGAGGTGGACATCTGCTGGTAGAAGATGAAGAAGAGCATCGCCTCGGCGGTGAGGATGATCACCGCCCACAGGCCCTTGCGCTCGCGCTCGCTGCCCCTCTTCATCATCCACCAGAAGATGAAGACCATGACGACGAAGGCGAGCGCCACCACCGCGCGCGCGACGTCGCGGTTCTGGATGATGAAGGTGACGAGGACGGTGGCGACCGCGATGCCCACCAGGATGAGGGCAAGGCGGCCGAAGCGCAGCGGCTCGAAGTCGGGCTTCGAGCCCACGTGCGCGAGGAAGCGGCGCATGAAGAAGTAGTTGAGCAGGCCGAGCACCAGGCCGGCGGCGCACACCGCGAAGGCGACGTGCCAGCCGAAGGCGATGGCGATGAGCGGCGTTGCGATCTGCGAGGCGGTCGCGCCGACGTTGACCGCCATGTAGTACATGGTGAAGGCGCTGTCGATCTTCGCCGGGTCGCCCTCGTAGAGGCGGGAGATCAGGTTCGCCGGATTGGCCTTGAAGATGCCGCCGCCCACCGCGACCAGCGCCAGGGCGGGAAAGAGCAGGCCGGGCCGGTCGGGGACCGCGAGCAGCGCGTACCCGCACGCCAGGAGAACCGCGCCCAGCACCATGGTGCGCCTGCTGCCGAGGAGCTTGTCGCCGATGTACCCGCCCGCCGCCGGCACCGCGTAGGCCAGCGCGGTGAAGGCGCCGAAGGTCAGGTTGGCGCGGTCGTCGCTGTAGGAGAGCCGCTCCACCATGAAGATGACCACCACGGCGGTCATGCCGTAGTAGCCGAACCGCTCCCACATCTCGATGAGGAAGAGGGTGACGAAGCCGAGGGTCTTCGATCGGGCGGTATCCGCCGGCTGCACTGCTGCCGATTCGCTGGTCATCGTGGCGGCAAACTACCAGAGCCGCCCCCGATCACGCGACCGAGCGGCGGCGTGCGGGCCGCGCCGGCCGGCGCGAGCCCTGGGCGCAACGCGCCGCGGTTCCAGCCGTGCCGGCTCCGCGAGCGGCGCCTCCGACGGCGCCGCAACGCCAGTCACCTCCGCGACCGGGCGCCGCGTTTCGTCCGCTGCGGGAAAGGTGTAACTCACGCCCGCGATGGCTCCGCTGGAACACCTCGCGGGAGCGGCGCGGACGATGGCCGCCCGGGCGCGCCTGATGGCCGGCGCCGGGCTGCCGCTCGGGGAGCTGACGCACGTGCTCGCGGACGCGTACGGCGGCCGGCCGGCCATCGACGCGGAATCCGACACGCCCGCGCTTCCGCGGCGGCTGCGCACCTATGCCGCCCTCGACGAGGACGTCGCGCGGCTGGCGGCGGCATACCAGGCCGCGTCGCTGGGGCCCGCGCAGGTCGTCGCGGTCCTCTGCGCGAACCGCATCGACGTGCTCTTGCACGTCCTCGCCGTCGCCCGCATCGGAGCGGTGCCGCTCCCGCTCAATGCGCGGCTGCGACCGGAGGAGCAGGCAGCAGCCGTCTCGGCAGCCGGCGCAAAGGCCATCGTCGCCGATGCCGATGCCGTGGCGCCACTCGCAGCGCTCGAGGGCATGCGCCCTTTGCGCGTGCTCTGGACCGGAGCGGGCGGACCGGCCCCGGACGGCGCCTTCGACCTCGCTGCATGGCTGGATGCGCATCCCGACCAGAGGGCGGGGCCGGTGTCGCAGGATGCTGAGGCGGCGGCAATCCTTCTCTGCACCTCGGGCACGACCGGCAGGCCCAAGGTGGCCCGGCTCACCGGCCGCGGCCTTCTCGGCGCGCTCGGCCGCTCGCATGCGCTGCCGGTGGGCCTGCAGCGCTGGGTGCGCGCCGGCCGCGACGCGGTGCTGGTGGCGCTGCCGCTCACCCACGTGATGGGTCTCGGCACCATGGTGGGCTCGCTCTGCGCCGGAGTGAAGGTCATCCATCTGGAGAAGTTCGATGCGGCGCGGGTGCTCGATCGCATCGAGCGCGACCAGCCGAACGTGTTCGTCGGCGTTCCGACCATGTACGCCGATCTGGAGGAGGCCGGGGCCGCCGCCCGGAACCTCTCCAGCATCGAGCTGTGGGTGAGCGCGGCCGACGCGATGCCGCCCGACCGCGCGCGCCGCTTCCAGCAGTATGGCGCGCTGGTGCGGCCCGGCGGAGTGCGGCTGGGAACGGCGGCCTTCGCGGACGTGTACGGCATGGTCGAGCTGGCCGGGCCCGCCGCGGTCCGCTTCTATCCTCCCGCTCCCCGCGGCCGCGAGCTGCCGGCGATCGGCATGGTGCTGCCCGGCTTCTCCGCGCGCGTCATCGGGACCGACGGCGAGCCGCGCCGCATCGGCGGAACCGGCGAGCTCCAGCTCAAGGGCAAGGCCGTCTTCGCCGGATACGAGGGCAGCTCCGGCGTCCCCGGCGATGGCTGGTTCTCGACCGGCGACGTGGCGCGGCTCGGTCCTTTCGGCACCTTCGCGTTCGTCGGCCGGAGCGCCGACCGGATCAAGGTGGGGGGCTTCTCCGTCTTTCCCGCCGAGGTGGAGGAGGAGCTGCGCGGATTTGCCGGCGTGGAGGAGCTGGCGGTGGTGGGCGTGCCGGAAGAGCGGCTCGGGGAGATTCCCGTCGCGCTGGTGGTCGCGCGCCACGGATTCGACGCGGAGGAGTTTCTCCAATGGGCGGCGGCGCGCGTGGCGCCGTACCGCAGGCCGCGGCGCGCATTCGCGGTGGAGAAGCTGCCGCGCGGCAAGAACGCGAAGCTCGACCGCAGAAGCGCGCGCGAGCTGGCGCGGGGCCTGGCCGGGCGCTGAGCCACTCAGCCCTGGATTGTGATCTTCTTCAGATTCTCCCAGGTCCGCTCCGAGTACCAGATCTCCACGAACTCCCGCAGCGAGGCGTCCTCGCGGCGCGCCATCTCCGCGAGCGCGGGGCCGCGCAGGAGCGTCTTCACGCTGCGGAACGCGGCCGGGTCCTTGGCGCCGTGCGCGCGCGCCAGCTCCCGCGCCGCGGAGAGAAGATCCTGCTCGGGCACGACGCGATCGACGAGCCCGAGCGCGAGCGCCTCCTCGGGCGTGTACATCGCTCCGGAGAACGCGATCTGCTCCGCGCGCCGGTCGCCCACGCAATGGCGGAGCAGCTCGACGCTGCCGGCGAAGAGCGTGGAGCCGAAGGCGATCTCGTTGAGCGCGATCTTCCCCTTCCCCGCCGACATGACCCGCCCGTCGCAGGCCAGGGCGAGCATGCAGCCGCCGGCGATGGTGTGGCCGTTGAGGGCCGCGACAACGGGCTGGGGGTGATTGAACAGCTCGCGATAGAGCGATGTGAACTTGCGCAGCCAGGCGAGGAACTGTTCCTTCGAGTGCCCGAGGAAGGAAGGGATGTCGAAGCCGAAGGAGAAGAACTTTCCCGTGCCGGTCAGGACGATGGAGCGCACGCCCGGATCGGTCGCGAGCCGCCGGAGGCACCCGGCAAGCTCGTCCACCACCTCCTCGTTCAGCGCGTTGACCTTGCCGCGCTCGAGCCTCACCTCGGCGAGAGACTGGTCGATCGAGACGTGAACGTGGGCCATGCTAAGACTCCTTGCGGTGGATGCGGCGCGGGAAAGGACAGACCATATGCGCACCGGACCTCACAATCCGGGTAGCTTCCGCGTTCTCCACGCATGACGGCAAATGCTCCAACCTCGCGCGCCAGGATGGGCCGCAGCCGCCTCGGCGGCGTCCCCACGTCTCTGCCAACCTCTCCGGCGCCGGGGCAGCTCGCCCTGGCCATGCCGGCACCCGTTGCTGCCCGCGAGATCCTCTTTCCAGGGGCGGTGAAGATCGCCGGCTGGCTCGGCGCGGACGCGCAGCGGTCGCTCTCGGCGCAGTTCCAGGGGTGGGCGCTGCCGCCTGCGGGGCTGCGGCATCCGCGCGTCCCGAGCGGACATCTGATGAGCGTGCAGTCCGTGTGCCTGGGCTGGCACTGGGAGCCGTACGCGTATTCGAGGACCGCCGACGACACCGACGGGGCGAAGGTGAAGCCGTTACCCGCCGAGCTTGCGCATCTGGCGCGCGCCGCGGTCGCCGAGGCGTTCGGTCCGGAGATCCCGTATGCGCCCGACGCCGCGATCGTGAACCTCTCCGCGGGGGGAGCGCGCCTCGGGCTGCACCTCGACGGCGAGGAGCCCAGCGACGCCCCGGTGGTCACGCTCAGCCTCGGCGACAGCTGCGTGTTCCGCTTTGCGGGCGTCGGCCGGCGCACCGCCCCCTTCACCGACG
>DATDMU010000413.1:0-2613 GCA_036518615.1 Myxococcales bacterium | reverse complement strand
GCGGGCGGCGAGATCGTCGCCGCTCCGCCGGGACTGCACGAGAAGATGCTGCAGATCCTTACTTCGGCTGCTGCGCGTTGACGTCGTCGCGCCGGTTCTGCTTCCACGCCTCTTCGTCGTGACCGGTGGCCTTGGGCCGCTCGGCGCCGAAGCTGATGGCGGTGATCTGCTGGCTCTTCACGCCCAGGTTGTCGAGGTACTTCTTCGCCGCGTCGGCGCGCCGCTGGCCCAGCGCCAGGTTGTACTGCTCGGAGCCGCGCTCGTCCGCGTTGCCCTCGATCCGCACCTTCAGCTCGGGGTGCTTGACGAGGATGTCGGCCACGGTGCCGAGCTTGTCCTGCGCGTCCTTGGTCAGCGCGGCGGAGTCGAACTCGAAGAACACGCTCACGTTGCGCAGCGCCTCGAGCGCCTTGTCCAGGTCGGCCTGGCCCTGCGCGTGGTACTGCTCCTCCGCGCTGGGCTGCTTCTGCGTCTCGGCGACGGGCGCCTGCGGCTTCTGCTCCTGCGCGGTCGCGTCCGGAGTGGGCTGCGCGTGCGAGCACGCGACCAGACCGGTCAGCCCCAGCGTCACTACATGTCCAGCGATGTCCGACAGCTTCATGCGAACCTCCGAAAGAATTTGTGCTGGAGAGAACGTTCGACCGGCTTGCCCTATGCCCGGCCTTGCTTCCAAGCGCAAGGAAAACTACGCGCGAGGATTGTTTGGGGTCAAACGATTAACGCCCTGGTTCTGGAAAATTGCAGGGCCCGCCGCGGCGCCGCTCCTTTGCGTGAGGGATCTCGCGCACTTATGTTGCCGCGGCCATGGAGCCCCGGACACGGACGCAGGTCGCAGCCGCGAGAGGGCGGCCACACATCCGGCGGGGGATCCGCGCGTCCTGCGGCACCGGGCGCTCGCCGGCACGCTCGGCGCGAACCGTGTGCGCGGCGGGGCGGCCATGTTCGCAGCCTCCATGTGTTGACGCGCGCGTCGCGTTCACCGGCCGCTAACCGCTCAAGCCGATAAAGATGGTTTGGTAGTTACTGCACCTACACGCCATTCGTCGCTGTCCGGCGCTCGGCCGCCTGCTCTCAGAATCGACCGTCCTGGGGAGGCCGCGACATGGGCGAGTGGTCAGAGGCTCCGGAACGACTCTACGTGCTGTTCGAGGGCAGCCGCGGCGACCGCCGGCCGGTGTTCGCGCGCGCGCGGGCGCCGCGCACCGGCATCAAGGTCCGCGTCGCGGTGGAGAAGCAGGCCGTCGCGGCGGCGCAGGTCTACCTCCTGCACCGCCGCGGCGACGGCGACATGGTGATCAAGGCCTCCGCGCGCCGGGAGCCGCTGGTCGAGCTGCAGTCGAAGCTCGGAGAGGCGTACGAGATCACCGCCGTCCCCGTGGTCCGATCCGCCTGCTAGACCGTCCGGGTCCGCCGGCCCGCGACCGCGAGGTAGATCCAGAGGACGATGATCGCCCCGATGATGGAGGAGATCCATCCGCCGGGGGTGAAGCCCCACGATCCGTCCGCCTGGGAGTTGCTGCCGAAGATGGCGTGGCCGATGAGCCCGCCGACCAGCGAGCCCACCATGCCGAGGATGGCGGTGGCGAGCCAGCCCATGTGCTGCCGGCCGGGGAAGATGGCCCGAGCCAGTAACCCGATGATCAGACCGAAGATCAAAAATCCGATGATGTGCATTTTGCGCTCCGCGCGAGTAGTCGTGTACGTGACGCTATGCACGGCGCTTCAGCGCAGGTAGCGGAGCCGGGCGAGGAAGACCACCGCGGCTCCCACGGCCGCGCCGATTGCCCAGCCTGCCAGGACGTCGGTGGGCCAGTGCGCTCCGAGGTACACGCGCGAGATGCCCACCAGGGCCGCGATCGCGAGACCCAGGGGGGTCAGGCGCGGAGCCGCCCAGGAGAAGACGGCGACGGCGGCAGCTGTATCTGTGGCGTGGGTCGAGGGAAAGGATTGGCCCGCGCCACAGCCCACCGGTGCGACGACGTGCGCGGGGTCGGCGCGGCAGGGGCGCACGCGGGCGACCGCCGGCTTGACCAGCCGCACCGAGACCAGGTCGGCCGCGCCGATGGCCGCGAGCAGGAGCAGGCCGGCGAGCGCCCGGTGGGGCGATTTCAGCCAGACGTAGATTGCCGCCAGAAGCGCCACCGCGAGCAGCAACCCGCGGTTCGAGGCGGCCTCCATCACCGCGTCCAGCCAGGGTGTTCCCGGCCGGTTGAGGATGGCCAGCACCTGGGCGTCGATGGGTGGGGGCAGAGCCAAGGCGGATGGGTTATACACGCTCCCCAAGGAGATCTCCCGATGGCGCGGATGGTGAAGTGCGCGAAGCTCGGCAAGGAGCTGCCCGGCCTCGAGTTCAAGCCGTGGAACAACGAGCTCGGCCAGCGCATCTACGACAACGTCTCGCAGGATGCGTGGAAGATGTGGCTCGAGCACTTCAAGATGATCATGAACGAGTACCGGCTGGCCGGCGGGTCCGAGCAGGCCAACCAGATCCTCTTCGACCAGGCGGACAAGTTCTTCTTCGGCGAGGGCGCGCAGCTTCCGCCCGACTACAAGCCGCCGGCGGCCAAGGGCTAGCGGTTGAGGAGTCCCGGCGAGATCCTGGTGATCTCCTGC
>DATDMU010000412.1:0-8355 GCA_036518615.1 Myxococcales bacterium | reverse complement strand
GGTCTCGGCGGAAGGCACCGTGAGCTGGACCATCCTCTGCAACGCGAACTACTCGGCCTGAGGCGACGACTCCCATGGCGCTCACCAGACAGGACGTCCTCAACTCGGTCACCAAGCTGCCCCTCGGCCAGAAGGTCGGGGTGGTCGCGGCCTTCGTCATCCTGCTCACCGCCGGCAACTGGTACTTCTTCGTCGATCCGATGCAGACGCAGATCGCGCAGAAGCAGAGCCAGCTGCGCGCGCTGGAAGACGAGCTGATCCAGAAGCAGTCCATCGCCAACAACCTGGCCCAGTTCAAGCACGAGAAGGAGATCCTCGAGCGGCGCCTGGCGCAGGCGCTCACCGAGCTTCCCAACGAGGCCAACATCGACGACCTGATCCGGTCGCTGGCCGAGATCGGCACCAAGAGCGGGCTGACCATCAACACCATCGACCCGCAGCCGGAGCAGAAGCAGAGCTTCTACGCCGCCATTCCCATCGTCATGTCGGTGACCGGCAACTACCACGAGATCGGCGTGTTCCTCGACGCGGTCTCCAAGCTCGCGCGCATCGTCAACGTGACCAACATCAAGATGGGCAACGCCAAGACGCAGAACGACAAGATCGTGGTGGGCGCCACCTACGTGGCCACCACCTTCCGCTTCCTCCCGCCCGAGGCCGCTCCCGCGGTGGCGAAGAAGGGGGCCGCCAAATGAACCGCGTTTCCTGCTCCGCCCTCTGCGCCCTGTTGCTCTCGGCGGCCTGCGGAAGCCCGCCCCCTCCGGCGCGCAGGACCCCCACTCCCGCGGCCGCCGCCAAACCGGTGGCCGAAGACGAGGTCAAGCCGGTGTCGCCGGCCAGCATCTACGTCTACTCGCCCATCGGCAAGCGCGACCCGTTCCAGAACATGGGCGTGGCCACCGCGGGCGTGGCGCGACCGGAGATTCGCGGCCGCGCCAAGACGCCCCTGGAGAAGTGGTCGCTCGATCAGCTCAAGCTCTCGATGACGGTGACCGGCACCGCCAGCCCGCTCGCCATGGTGGAGGATCCCGAGCACCGCGGCTGGCCGGTCCGGCTGGGCGACTTCATCGGCCAGAACGGCGGCAAGGTGACCGGAATCCACCGCGACGAGGTGGTGGTCACCGAGACCATCACCGACCATTCCACGGGGCGGGTGTACCCGCAGCAGGTGAAGCTGACCGTCCCCGTGAGCAAGGACGAAGCGCGCGACCTCACCGCGCTGCAGGAAGGCGAGCACCTCGGTGTCGCGAAGGGGGAGCGTTAACGTGCGCGGCGCAATTTCGAAGGAGAAGCGGATGCAGAGCAAGCAGGTTGTGTTCCTCGCCGCGGCGCTGGTCGCCGCCGCACCTGCGGCCCGGGCGGCCGCGCCGGTGAAG
Source organism: Myxococcales bacterium (assembly GCA_036518615.1). GTDB lineage: Bacteria > Myxococcota > Myxococcia > Myxococcales > 40CM-4-68-19 > 40CM-4-68-19. Next base: position 6,979 of record DATDMU010000412.1, on the reverse strand, counting down.
GTCACGTCGGTGGAGCAGAAGGGCCAGAAGCTCTTCATCCACGCGACCGCCAGGCCGGAATTCACCGCATTCAAGCTTTCGGGCCCCCCGCGGGTGGTCATCGACCTGAACGGCGGAGACGTGAGCGCCGCCGCGCAGAAGGTCGAGGCGCACCGGGGCGGCATCGCCGGCTGGAGCGGCGCGCAGTTCGACGAGGGCAACACCCGCGTCGGGCGCATCGTGGTCGCGCTGGAGGCGGACGAGCGGTACGACGTCTCCGCCGAGGGCAGCGACGTGGTGCTCACCGTGGGCGAGGCCGCCCCCGCCCAGGCGGCGCAGCCGGCGGCCGACCCGAACCTGGTGCTTTCGCGCGAGGACGCGGCCGAGGTGAAGAGCCCGGCGCACAAGCTCGGGCACGTCAGCGTGGTGGAAAAGGACGGAGCCGCGGTGGTCCGCGTGGGCGCCGACGGCGAGATCGCGAAGTTCGGGCTGGTCGAGCTGAAGAACCCGGCCCGCCTCGCCATCGACCTGCACGGCATCTCCGGCCGCTTCGGCAAGAGCGAGGGCGCGGCGCTGGTGAAGGGCGTCCGTTTCGCCCGCCGCGACGCCGGCATCCGCGTGGTCATCGACGCGGAAGGCGCCAGCATGCCGAAGTACGCCATCGCCCGCGCGACCCACGGCCTCGTCGTCACCGTCGGCGACCCGAAGCCGCAGCAGGTGGCGGCGGCGCCGAAAGCCGCAAACGAAAACGCAAACGCGAAGCCCGAATCGAAGCTGAACGAGACCAACGAGTCGGGACGCCTCGCGACGCCGAAGCTCGTCCAGATCCGCGCCGTAGACCTCCGCACCACCGACGGCCGCACCGAGGTCCTCGTCGCCCTCGACCAGCCGGTGAAGTTCGACATCTCCCGCCCCGACGCCACCACCTCCGTCCTGACCCTGCACGGCGCCGCGCTCCCCGACCGCCTCGAGCGCAACCTCGACGCGAGCTCGCTGGGCGGCCCGGTCGCGGTGCTCGCCGCCTATCGCGTTCCCGGCGCCGCCGGCGAGGTGAAGGTCGCGGCCACCATGGCCAAGGGCACTTCCGACGAGATGAGCGCGCAGAAGGGAACCCTGATCTGGAAGTTCGCCGGGCAGAAGGCGGTGGCCCAGGTGACCGCTCCCGCTCCCCGCGCCGCCGCCATGGCCTCGGAGGCGCGCGCCGCCGCCAGCCAGAGCAGCGTGTACGACGCGTCCAACTACACCGGCCGCAAGGTGGACTTCAACGTCAAGGACATCGACATCAAGAACCTGCTCGGCGCCATCGCCGAGATCAGCAAGCGCAACATCATCGTCGCCGACGACGTGAAGGGCACCGTCACCATCAAGCTGCGCAACGTGCCCTGGGACCAGGCGCTCGACATCATCCTCAAGTCCAAGGGCCTCGGCCGCGAGGACATCGGCAACATCATCCGGGTGGCGCCGATCGACACGCTGCGCGCCGAGCAGAAGGCAGCCGCCGAGGCGTACAAGAACCGGCAGTCGGTGGAGCCGCTCAAGGTCCGCCTCATCCCGGTCAACTACGCCAAGGCCGACGCGCTCCTGCCCCAGCTCAAGGACGCGCTCACCGAGCGCGGGACGGTGACGGTGGACACGCGCACCAACACGCTGGTGGTCAAGGACGTGCAGGAGGCGCTGCTGCGCGCCGAGGGCATCGTCCGCAACCTCGACACCCAGACGCCGGAGGTGCTGATCGAGGCGCGCATCGTCGAGGCGGCCACCAGCTTCTCGCGCAGCGCCGGCATCCAGTGGGGCGGCAACGTGAACTTCGCGCCCACCTTCGGCAACCCCACCGGCCTCATCTTCCCCAACCTCCTCGCGGTGGCGGGCGCGGCCGACGACGCGGCGGCTCCCATCGGAGGCCTCCAGGGCGTGGGGACGCCGAACTTCGCCGTCAACATGCCCGCGCCCATCGGCCTCAACAGCGGCGGCGGCCTCGGCTTCGTCTTCGGCAGCGCGGGCGGGTCCGCCAACCTCAACCTGCGGCTCTCCGCCGCCGAGAACAGCGGCACCATCAAGACGGTCAGCTCGCCGCGGGTGGTGACGGTGGACAACGTGGACGCGAGCATCAGCCAGGGCGTCAGCATCCCCTTCTCGCAGACCAGCGCCGCGGGCGTGACCACCACCTTCATCGAGGCGCGGCTCGAGCTCCGCGTCACCCCGCACGTGACGCAGGAAGGCTCGATCCAGATGCGCATCAACGCCACCAACAACCAGCCCAACCCGCAGCTCACCGGCTCCAACGGCCAGCCCTCCATCAGCCGCCGCGAGGCGAAGACGGAAGTGCTGGTGCGGGACGGCGAGACCACCGTCATCGGCGGCATCTACACCCGCCGCAACTCCGAGGCGTGGAACGAGGTGCCGGTGCTGAGCAAGATCCCGGTCCTCGGCTGGCTCTTCAAGAAGAAGGCGGTCACCGACGACCGCACCGAGCTGCTCATCTTCATCACACCCCGAATCGTCAACCGCTCGCAGTCCGTCGTCGCCGCGGCCCCGTCCGCCGGCGACGAGGGAAAGCAGTAGGGAGGCGGAGCAAACATGAAAACGCGAATCATCCTCCTCGCGGCCGCCTTCGCCACGGCCTGCACCACGCAGAACAACTCCGCCCTGGTGATCACCAGCGTGGTCCCGGCCAAGGAAGACACGAAGACGTCGTCGACCACGCCGCCGGTGACGACGACGACCTGCACCTTCGATCCGGCCGCGAGCGAGGTCAGCTTCGTGCAGATCAACCTCTCGCAGAACGACGGGACCATGGGCGCGGTGGTGCACAACTTCATGCCGCCCACCAACTCGGCGAACTCGCTCAACCTGGACGCGGCCGTCTTCGAGGCGCACCAGGCGGTGATCCGGGTCGAGTTTCCCTCCGGAGCTCCCGCCGGCGTCTCGGTCCCGAACCCGCTCATCGTGCCTGTGTCCGGAGTCATCTCGAGCGGGGAAGTCGCCAGCATCCCGGTTCCCCTGCTGCCGAAGGGCGTCATCAGCGGCACCGTGCCCGACAAGACCTTCATCCGCACCTCGTTCCACCTCGAAGGAAAGCTCATCGGTGGATCGACCGTGCGCACCACGGAGCGCGAGTTCATCTTCCAGGCCTGCACCACCGATCCCGCCTGCCCGGTGAACGCCTGCCTGTAGGCCGTCGTCTTGACGCTCCGGGCACGGCCGTGACAGATCCGCGGCGGTGACGCTCACGCTCGCGGAACTGTACCTGCGCCAGGGCCTGATCGGCCGCGCGCGGGAGATCTACCGCAAGCTCGCCGAGGCGGGCGACGAGACCGCGCGGCGGCGGCTTTCCGAGCTGCCCTCCGCCGGGGCACGGATCGCATTGCTGGAGGAGCTGCTCCAGCGCGTGCGGCGCAGCCGCGGAGGGGCGTGATGGGCTTTCGCGAGGACCTCGAGCAGATCTGCGGCAAGGTGGAAGGCTCCTTCGCGGCCAGCGTGATGGGGTTCGACGGCATCCCCATCGAGACGGTGGAGGGCAAGCCGCCCGCCGGCATCGAGATGAACAACCTGCTCGTCGAGTACTCCGGCATCATCTCGCAGGTCCGGCAGGCGGCCGAGACCCTGCAGATGGGGAAGGCGAGCGAGGTGTCGATCCGCACCGAGAAGATGGTTGCCGTGGCCCGCCCGCTCACGCCCGACTACTTCGTCGTCCTCGCCATGTCTCCGGACGCGAACGTCGGACGCGCGCGCTACGAGCTGCGCATCGCGGGCCCCCGCCTCGCCGCCCAGCTCTGAAGGCAGCGCACGCCCGCAGGCTCCCGATCTGGACGGCCGTACCGCTTTGATGTAGACCGTCGCGCCCTATGGCGGACGTGATCGACACCAGCGAGTTTCGCAATGGGCTCAAGATCCTCATCGACAACGAGCCCTTCGTGATCGTCGAGTTCCAGCACGTGAAGCCCGGCAAGGGCTCGGCGTTCGTGCGCACTCGCTACAAGAGCCTCATCTCCGGCCGGACCCTGGAGAAGAACTTCAAGTCCGGCGAGAAGGTGGGGCGCCCCGACATCGAGGAAAAGAAGATGCAGTACCTCTATAAGGAGGGCGACCACTACGTCTTCATGGACTCGAAGAACTACGAGCAGAGCCACATCGACGCCGCGGGCCTGGGCGACGCGAAGAACTTCCTCAAGGAGAACATGGACGCATCCGTCCTCTTCTGGAACGGCCGCGCCATCTCGGTGGACCTGCCCAACGCGGTGGAGCTGAGGGTCACCAGGTGCGACCCCGGCGTGCGCGGCGACACCGTGTCGGGAGCGATGAAGCCCGCGACGCTGGAGACCGGATACACCGTCAACGTGCCGCTCTTCATCAACGAGGGCGACGTCCTCAAGATCGACACCCGCAGTGGCGAGTACCTCACCAGGGTTGGCTAGAAGCTGGACGCTGGAGCGGAATCGGGTTTTCCTGCCGGCGTCGCGTTTCGAGCCGAGGTCCCATGGACGTTGAAAAGCTGAAAGCGATCCTCGCGGCGCTGGAGGGTACCGACGTCACGCGGCTGACCTGGGTCTCCGGGCAGGAGACGCTGGACGTGCGCCTGGGCCATCCGCCTGCAGCCACCACCGTGCATGCCGCCCCTTTGCCCGCCGTGGCGCACGCTCCGCCTCCGCCCGCTCCCGCGCCGCTGGCAGCGGCGGCCCCGGCTGCGCCCGCCGCGGCGGCTCCGGCAGCAGCGAAGCCCGCCGCGGACGCGAAGACCTTCACGGTCAACTCTCCCTTCGTCGGCACCTTCTACCGCTCCGCCTCGCCGGAGAACGCGCCCTTCGTCGACGTGGGAACGGTGGTGAAGAAGGGCCAGGTGCTCTGCATCGTCGAGGCGATGAAGCTGATGAACGAAATCGAGGCCGAGCAGCCGGGCCGGCTGGTGGAGGTGCTCATCCAGAACGGCAGCCCGGTCGAATACGGCGAGGCCCTCTTCCGCTTCGAGCCGGCGTAGCGGCAGCCCGCGCGCGGGCCGGAGGCACCAGGTGTTCCACCGAATCCTCATCGCGAATCGCGGCGAGATCGCGCTGCGCATCATCCGCGCGGCGCGCGAGCTGGGAGTGGAGACGGTGGCGGTGCATTCCACCGCGGACGCGAATTCCCTCCACGTGCGCTTCGCCGACCAGTCGCTCTGCATCGGCCCGCCGCCGTCGAAGGAGAGCTACCTGAACATCCCCGCCATCCTCTCCGCCGCGGAGGTGAGCGGCGCCGACGCGATCCATCCCGGTTACGGATTCCTCAGCGAAAACGCGGAGTTCGCGGAGATGGTGCAGCACTCGGGGCTGGGTTGGATCGGCCCGCGGCCGGAGATGATCCGGATGATGGGCAACAAGATCCGCGCCAAGGAGGCGATGAAGGAGGCGGGGCTGCCGCAGTTGCCCGGCAGCGAAGGGGTGGTGCGCGACGAGCGCGACCTCGTGCGGCTGGCGGAAAAGGTGGGGTTCCCGGTGATCCTCAAGGCCGCCTCGGGTGGCGGCGGCCGCGGCATGAAGATCGTGCGCGAGAAGGAACAGCTCGCGCCCCAGTACCGCACCGCCTCGGCCGAGGCGCTGGCCGCGTTCGGCAACGGCGACATGTACGTGGAGCGCTACGTCGAGCGGCCGCGGCACATCGAGATCCAGATCGTGGCGGACGAGCACGGCAACGTCATCCATCTCGGCGAGCGCGAGTGCTCGGTGCAGCGGCGCCACCAGAAGATGCTGGAGGAGAGCCCGTCGCCCGCGCTCAACGACAAGCTGCGCGAGCGCATGGGCCGCGTCGCCGTCGAGGCGATGCGCAGGATCCGCTACAACAACGTGGGGACCATCGAGTTCCTCCTCGACGAGCGCTCCGACTTCTACTTCATGGAGATGAACACCCGCATCCAGGTGGAGCATCCGGTGACCGAGAGCGTGACCGGCCTCGACCTGATCAAGGAGCAGATCCGCCTGGCGGCGGGCGAGGAGCTGGGGCGCACGCAGAAGAGCATCACCATGAAGGGGCACGCCATCGAGTGCCGGGTCAACGCGGAGGACCCGGTGTCGTTCGCGCCCTCGCCGGGGCTGATCACCGCCTACCATGCCCCCGGTGGCCTGGGCGTCCGGGTGGACTCGGGGGCCTACGAGCAGTACCGGGTGCTGCCCTACTACGATTCGATGGTCGCCAAGCTCATCGCGGTGGCCGACAGCCGGCCGGCGGCGATCATGCGCATGCGCCGGGCGCTGGAAGAGTACATCGTGGAGGGCATCCGCACCAACATCCCCTTCCACAAGAAGCTCCTCGTGTACGAGCCGTTCGTACAGGGCAGGTACGACACGCGGCTGGTGGAAAAGCTGCTCGCGGACAACCCCAACTGACCCCGCCAGAGGCGCGTCGCGCGGTCGGTCCGTGTACCCCAAGGTGCGCAGGAACGGGAACGCCGCGGAGTCCGCCTCCGGGTGTGGGTTTCGGGGAATTTCCTCCTCTCGCGAAGCGTCTTCCAGTCGCCGTCCATTCCCTTGACCGGACGGCGAAAATCCCGCTAGCTTGGGATGCTTTTCCCTCCTCGCCCAGGACCTCGCGACCGCGTCGACCCGATGGACAAAAACAAGGTCATCGAGTCGGCTTCGAAGCTGATCGCCAAAGGCTCTTTCGAGAAAGCGGTGAAGGAGTACCAGCGCGTCCTCGACGTCGATCCCGACGACGTCCGCGTCCTGCAGAAGCTGGCCGAGCTCTACCAGAAGATGGGACGCAAGTCGGACGCCGCCGACTGCTTCGAGAAGGTAGCCCGCACCTACGCGGCGCAGGGCTTCTATCTGAAGGCCGTCGCGCTCTACAAGCAGGTGCTCAAGGTCATCGACCGCGTCGAGGTGAACGTGCGCCTCGCCGAGCTGGACCAGCAGCTCGGCCTGGTGGGCGATGCCACCAAGGAATGGCAGGCGGTCGCCGCGTTCTACGAGAAGGCGGGCGACACCAAGGCGAGCCTCGACACGCTCAGGAAGCTGGTCGATCTCGATCCCGA
>DATDMU010000411.1:0-4645 GCA_036518615.1 Myxococcales bacterium | reverse complement strand
TTGGCGCGGCCGGAGACGAACAGCTCGCCGCCCTCGATGAACCCGAGATCGCCGGTGTCGAGCCAGCCGTCGCGCAGGACCTTTTGCGTCGCCGCCTCGTCGCCGAAGTAGCCGCGCATCACCGAGGGGCCGCGCACGAAGATGCGCCCGTCGCGGACGTCCACCTCCACGCCGGGAAGCGGCCGGCCCACCGAGGAGAGCTCGCGCGCATCCGCGCGCAGCGAGCGGGGGCCGCGGCCGGCGGGCGTGAAGGTCACCGCCAGCGACGCCTCGGAGAGACCGTACACGGGCATCAGCGCGCGGGGATCGAAGCCGCGGCTCCTGAAGCGGTCCGCGAAGCGGCGCAGCACCGCCGGCGCCACCGGCTCGGCGCCGTTCAGCGCGAACCTCCAGGAGGAGAGATCCACGCCCTCCAGCTCGTCTTCGCGGATGCGCCGCAGGCAGAGGCCGTAGGCGAAGTTCGGCGCCACCGAGATGGTGGCGCGCTTGCGCGAGATGGCCCGCAGCCACAGCGCGGGCCGGGCGAGGAACAGCTCCGGTGGGATCAGCGTGAGCGGGCCCGGCCGGGCCACCGCCAGCAGCAGGCAGCCGATGAGCCCCATGTCGTGGTAGAGCGGCAGCCAGGAGACGCCGGCCTGCAGATCGTCGGGGGGCAGGATGGTCTGGATCGCCGCCACGTTGGCGAGCACGTTCTCGTGGGTGAGCGCCACCGGCTTCGGGTCCACCGTGGTCCCCGAGGAGAACTGGATCAGCGCCAGGTCCTGCGCGCGCGAGCGCTCCTCGAGCGGCGCGCCCTCCGGCACGGCGCGCAGGCCGAGCGGCGGCCGGGCCCGCTCCAGCGCCACGCCGAGCAGGCGGGAGATGCGCGCATCGCTCAGCACCACCTTGGCGCCCGACGCGGTGAGGGTGCGGGCGGTGCGCAGGTGGAACTCCTCCAGGCGGCCGAGCCGCACGGGCGGATAGAGCGGGACCGGGATCGCCCCTGCGAGCGTCGCCCCGAAGAAGGCGTCCATGAAGGAGGGGCCGGTGGGCAGCACGATGGCCACGCGGTCGCCGCGCCCGACGCCCAGCTCCCGCAACCCTCCCGCGGCGCGGCGGGCGCGCGCGTACATCTCCGCGAAGGTGAGCGTGGTCTCCCGCTCCTTCGCGTCCACGAAGGTGAGCCCCAGGCTGGACGAGGCGGCGCTCTCCAGCGCCTCCCCCACCGTGGCGTGCGGCGGCGGAATCCTCGGGCCGCCGCTCAGCATGCCGCATCGCCTCTCCGCCGCAGCACCAGGGCGGCGAGGTCCTTGACGGTGCGGACCGCCGCGGCGTCCTCTTCCTCGAGCGCCACGCGGAAGCGGTCCTCCAGGCCGACCACCAGCGTGAGCAGCCCCACCGAGTCGAGCTGCAGATCGGCGATCAGGTCGTCGTCGGGCCGGGCCTCGCGCCCGATGCCCAGTTCCTCGCGCAGCACGCGTCGGATCTCTCCCAGCACCTCATCCATGCGGGATGAACCTCGGCACGCCGTCGAACGCGCGCTCCCAGTCGCGGCCCAGCGCGCGCTCCTCGGCGCGGATCCGCACCGAAAGCAGCGCCGCGTTCAGCGCGGAGAAGAGCGCGGCGCAGATCCACGCGCCGTGCGCCAGCGGAACGCAGAGCATCTCCGTCGCCACCGCGGCGTAGTTGGGGTGGCGCAGGAAGCGGTAGGGGCCCTCGCGCACCGGCGGCTCGCCGGGCACCACGATGATGCGGACGTTCCAGCGCCAGCGCAGCGCGGCGATGGCCCACCAGCGAAGCCCCTGCGCGAGCAAGGCGAGACCCGCCGCGGCGAATCCCCAGGCGCCGGGGAAGGGACGGTGGAGGAGCAGCACCTCCAGAGCGCAGGCGGGAAGGAAGAGCGCATGCACCGCGGCCATGGCGCGAAAGTGCGGGGCGCCGCTCTCCACGCCGCCGCGGGCGAAGGCGATGCGCGCATTGCGCCGCGAGAGCCACAGCTCCACCGCGCGCTCCGCGCCGAAGAGGGAAAGGAAGGCGAGGTACGCCGCTACCATTGCAGGAGCACCAGCTCGGAGCAGAACCCGGGTCCCATGGCGAGCAAGAGGCCGCGGTCGCCGGGGCGCGCCTCGCCCGCGGCGAGCAGGTCGGAGAGCACGAAGAGCACCGAGGCGGAAGACAGGTTGCCGACATCCTGCAGCGAGTCCCAGCTGCGCTGGAGCGCGGAGCGGGGCAGCTCCAGCGCCTCCTCGAACGCCTCCAGCACCCTGGGCCCGCCCGTGTGGCAGACGAAGTGCGCGATGTCGGAGCGGCGCAGGCCGTGGTCGCCGAGGAACCGGTCCACGTCGCCCCGCAAGCGCTCGCGGACGAGCTGCGGCACGCCGGGAGAGAGCACCACCTTGAAGCCGGAGTCCACCACGTCCCAGCCCATCACCCGCTCGGTGCCGGGATAGAACACCGAGCGCGTGGCCACGATGCGCGGGCCGCGGCAGCGCGCGCCATCGTCGAGGACGGCGGCCGCCGCTCCGTCGCCGAAGAGGCCGCTGGCGATGATGTTGGGGATGGAGAGGTCCTCGCGCTGCAGCGTGAGCGAGCACAGCTCCACGGCGAGCAGCACCGCCACCTCGCCGCGCGCCGGGCGGAGCACGTCGGAAGCGCGGGCGAGGCCCGCCGCCCCGGCCACGCAGCCGAGACCGAAGAGCGGGGAGCGCTTCACGTCGGCGCGCAGCCCGAGCGGCTCGACGATGCGCGCGTCGACCGAGGGGGTGGCGATGCCGGTCACGGTGACGAAGTAGAGGTGGTCCACCTGCGCCGGCGCCACGTCGGCGGCGAGCAGCGCCTTGCGCACCGCCTCGGCGCCGAGCTGGACGGCAACCCGCGTCCAGGCCGCGTTGCGCGCGGCGAAGCTCTGCAGCGCCGCGTACTCCTCGAGGGGAAGCGCGAGGTGGCGTCCGCCCACCCGCACCGCGCGGTGGAGCTGCTCCAGCCGGGCGAGGTTGAAGTGCTTCTGCCCCCAGAGCGCGCGAAAGGCGGCGAGCAGCTTCTCCTGCTCGACGAAGTGCGGCGGCAGGGCCCGTTCCACGGAGAGGATGCGGGGGGCCATGGGAAGTGCGATGTCGCGCGCGGCGGCGGGTTTCACTTCGGCAGCTCCAGCGGCAGCGTGTAGCGCACCTCGCGCTGGCCGCTCGCGAGCAGCCGCAGCGGCACCCGGAAGGAGTTCTGCAAAGGCCAGCAGGAGGCGTGATCGCGAGCGTCGCAGGCCACCGTGCGCACGCTGACGATCAGCTCCGAATCGACGTCCGCGTCGTGCGCCGCGCGGGCGTGCAGCTCCACCTGCTGCCGCTGGCCGCCGGCCGACTGGCCGCGGGCGTGCTCCGGCTCGAGGTGCAGGAGGTCGCTGCGCCGGGAGACTTCCAGATCCACGCTCCAGGGCGCGCCGGCGGAGAGCTCGAACCCTTCCGGCGCCGCGATCTCGAGGGTGAGCGTGCCGCCGCCCGGGGCGAGGCCGGCGCCCGGCGGAGCCTGGAGCAGGGCGGTGAACCAGCCCGCGCCGCTCGCGCGCCCGGGAGCATCGGCGAGCGTGGCGACCCCCTGCCGCGGCTCGGGCGCGCCGGTGACGGGCAGCTCCCGCGCCTGTTCGCCGTCCGCCGACACCAGGACGAGCCGGTGGTGGTTGGTGTCCGCGACCAGCACCTGTCCGTCGGGGAGGACGGCCAGGCCTCCCGGCTGCGCGAGCTCGCCCGCGTGGAACGGCTCGAGGCGCAATCCGTCGGGCGAGAAGCGCTTGAGCTTGTCGTTGTAGGTGTCCGCCACCAGGAGCCCCGAAGAGCGGGTGGCCGCGACCGCCAGGGGATGCTGGAGCATGCCGGGCTCGATCCTGCCCGTCTTGTCGCCGAAGTCGAAGAGGCCCGGCCCGCCGCAGAGCGAATAGATCTTGCGCGTCTTCAGATGGATGGCGCGCACGCCGCTCGACTCGCTGTCCGCCACGTAGAGCACGTCGCCCTGCAGCGAGAGGCCGCTGGGCTGGGCAAGGGCCGCTTCCAGGCCGGCGCCGTCGATCTGCGCCTCGCGCCCGTTGCCCGCCACGGGCTCGATGAAGCCGCCCTCGATGCGCGCGATCTGGTGCGAGCCCGCCAGCGCCACGAACAGCTCGCTCCCGCGGACTGCGAGGTCCCACGGCGAGCGCAGCGCCGTCGTAAGCGCGGGCACGCGCTCCAGCACAGGCGCGCGCCCCAGCTCTCCCGTGCCCGCGATGCGCGAGAGCGTCTTCTTCCGCAGATCCGCGCGGGCCACCACGTGCGCCCGCGCATCGGCGATGAAGAGCGCGTCGCCCTGCACGGCGAGGCCCTGCGGATCGTCGAGCGCGCAGGAATCGAAGGCCCCTTCGCGGAAGCCGCGCAGCCCTGTCCCGATCACGTCCTGCACGGCGCCGCGCTGGTCGAGCACGAGGACGCGGTGATGGCCGGAGTCGGCGACGAAGATGCGTCCGTCCGCGGCAGCCACCTTGCCCGGATAGAGCAGGGCGCCTTCCGGCTCCGCGCGGGACCGCGTGACGTGGAGCGGCTCACGCGCCAGCGTTCCCTGCCGGCGCCCCTCGTCGAGCTGCTCCTCTACGAACGCCTCCAGCACCGCCGGATCGGGCTCGCCCGGCGCCACCGCGGCCAGCGTT
>DATDMU010000410.1:0-2853 GCA_036518615.1 Myxococcales bacterium | reverse complement strand
ACGCTGGTGGGGGCGGGCGAGGCGATGCGCGGCGAGGCCATCGTCATCGCCAGCGCGGTGCCGCCCAACCGGCCCACCTTCGGCGCGTCGATGATGCAGATTCACCGGCTCTGAAGCGCCTGCAGCTCCTCGCGGGCGAAGGCGGCCTCGTCGCACGGCTCGGCGGCGGCGTTGAGCAGGTCCGTCCGCGCCCGCGCCGGGTCGTCGGCCGCGTGCAGGCGGCCGAGGTAGTAGTACGCCTCGCAGCGCTCGTCCTCGCGGCGCGCCGAGGCCAGCACCGCGTCGTCGCCCGCCTCGCCGAGGTACGCGCGCAGGAGGGGCGCGGGCCACGCGCCGGGATCGAGCGCGCCGGCGAAATCGCGCAGCTCCTGCTGCGCCGCCGCGCCGCGGCCCTGCTTGCGCTGGAGCAGGAACAGCTCGAGCCGCGCGACGGGAATGCGCGACCTGCGCAGGAGCGCCTCGGCGCGGTCGGGCCGGTTGCTCTTCTCCAGCGCGCGCGCCCCGACCACGATGCCGAGCGCGCCGGCGCGCGGGACCATCGCCTGCACCCGCTTCTGCACGTCGCGGTCGATCTCGTCGATGCGCGGCGGCGTCGGCGGTTCGGGGATGCCGGGGTGGAAGCCGATCTCCGGCCGCGCCGGCTCCCGCAGCGAAAGGCGCGCGGCGTGCTGCTCGCGCGCGGTGCGCAAGAGCCGCATGCCCGAGGCGAGCGCGATCCCCAGGGCCAGCGTCGCGAGCGAAACCATCAGCGCCGTGGACCTGCGCCAGCTCTTCGGCTGCGGCGGAAGCGTCAGCTCGGTCCCGCGCCCGATCCGCTCCAGCGCCGCCGCCATCTCGACCGCGCTGGGAAACCTCCGCGAAGGGTCCTTCTCGAGGGCGCGCGCCACCACCGCGGAGAAGCCTGCGGGGACCGCGGAAGGCAGCGGCGGTGGCTGCGCGTGGAGCGCCGCATGCCCCGCCTCCACCAGCGTGGCGCCGGGAAACGCGCGGGCGCCGGTGAGCAGCTCGTAGATCACCGCGCCGGCGCTGAACACGTCGCTCGCCGTTCCCGCGCGCTCGCCGCGCGCCTGCTCCGGGGAGAGATACCCGGGCGTGCCGAAGACGGCGCCCGCGAGGGTGAGCGCCTGGGCCCCGTCCGCCGTCAGGCGCGCCAGCCCGAAGTCGAGGATCTTGAGGCGGCCGTCGTGGGTGAGGAAGAGGTTCTCCGGCTTGAGATCGCGGTGCACGATGCCGCGGGCGTGAGCCGCCGAAAGGCCGCGCGCGAGCTGCAGCGCGAGCGTCTGCACCTGCGAGGGGGGCAGGCGCGGCCCGTCGATCACCGTGCGCAAGGTGTGGCCTTCGAGCAGCTCGGTGACCAGGTACGGCACCCCGTCCTGCTCCCCCAGGTCGTAGACCGCGAGCACGTTGGGATGCTCGAGCGCGCCGGCGGTGCGGGCCTCCTGCTCGAAGCGGAGGACGCGCGCGGGATCGTGGGCGCCCGTGACCACCTTCACCGCCACCCGGCGCCCCAGCTTCTCGTCGCGCGCGGAGAGCACCCGGCCCATGCCGCCCCTGCCGATCTCGCGCTCGATGCGGTAGCGCCCGGAGAGCAGCGCTCCCGGCGAAAGCTCTGCCGGCGCGGGCTGCGGAGCCTTTGGCGTGGCCGCGCGCACGGGCGGACCCTGCGTGCGCACGAACCCGCGCCGGGTCAGGTCGTAGAACCAGGAGACGACGAAGGTGGCGGCGAAGCCCAGGGCGGCGAGCCAGATCAGCGCCCGCAGCGACCAGGCCGGCAGCTCCATCGAATGCACCACGATGTCGGCGAGCTGGAGCGTCCCCGCCGCCACCACCGCGTACGCGGTCAGCGCGCCGAGCACGCCGCGCCGCCGCAGCTCGCCGAAGAGCGCGGTCACTTCACCTGGTGCGCCACGACCTTGTTCTTGATCTTCGCGTAGGTGGCCTTGGGGACGATCTTCTTCTCCACCAGCTCGTCCTTCGCCTTGTAGGGGCGGCCCTCGACGATCTTCTTCGCATACGCCTCGCCGACGCCGGGCAGCGCCTTGAGCTCTTCCTCGCTGGCCGTGTTGAGGTCCAGCTTGTCGGTCTTCGCCGCCGACTCCTTCTTCTCCGCCGTCTTTCCCTTGGCGAGAGCGAGCGACGAGGTGCCGAATGCGAGGGCGAGGGCGACGGCGAGTGCGCGGAGCAGTCTCTGCATGGTGCCTCCAGGGAGGAGAGGAACTGCGTCCGCCCCCTCTAGCACACCGCCGCTGCCGCCGCGCGCCTCACGGCTCCAGCGCGGCGGCGCAGCGGGCGACCCGTTCCATCGCCTTGCGGATGTCGGGCTCGGAGATGGCGAAGGAGAGGCGCAGGTAGCCCTCGCGCCCGAAAGAGCTGCCGGGGACGGTCGCCACCCCGAACTCCTCGAGGAGGATCTCCGCCAGCCGCTGGGTGCCCGGCACCGGCTGGCCGCCGAACTTGCGGCCGAGGATCCCGGAGAAGTCGGCGAAGACGTAGTACGCGCCGTCGGGAGCGTGCGCGTCCACTCCGGGGATCTTGCCGAGCAGCTCGACCATGAGGTTGCGGCGCCGCTCGAACTGCACGCGCATGGACTCGAGCGGTTCCTGCGGCCCGCGCAGCGCGGCCACCGCGGCGTACTGCGAGAGCGAGCTGGGATTCGAGGTGCTGGCGTCCTGCACCCTGTTCATCGCCGAGATGATCTCCGCCGGCCCGCAGGCCCAGCCCAGGCGCAGGCCGGTCATGGCGTACGCCTTGGAGCAGCCGTTCACCAGCACGGTGCGGTCCTTCAGCTCGGGCGCGACGCTGAGGAGGTTGGTGGCCTTGACGCCGCCGTACACCAGCTTGTCGTAGATGTCG
>DATDMU010000409.1:0-26484 GCA_036518615.1 Myxococcales bacterium | reverse complement strand
CTGCACGACGACGTGGTGCAGGGCGCCGCGCTCTCGGCCGGAGCCGGCTATTTCGCCGATCTCACCTCCGCCACGCCCGCGTTCCTCTACACCTTCCTCGCCGTGCTCACCTTCGTGGTGGTGCGGACGGCGGGCGCCGCGCTGCGCACCGAGGGCGGGTTGCAGTCGTCCCTGGTCGCCTTCGGCGCGAGCCTCGTCCACTCGCTCACCGCCACGCTGGTGTTCGGCTCCTTCACCGGCGCCGGCTTCCACCTCGAGACGGCCACGCTGCTCTGGTCGGCGTTCGGCACCGCGGTGGCGGCGCCCTTCGTCTTCTCCGTGCTCGGCCGCATGAACGCCGCCTTCCTCCACGCCGACGAAGCGGGAATCCGCTGATGCTGGTCCGACGCGACGCCGACGACATCCGCGAGATCCGGCCCCGCGCCGCGCTGGGGGCGCTGGTGGTGGTGTGCTGCATGCTCACGCTGGTGGTGCGGCTCTACCAGCTGCAGATCCTCCGCGGCGAGGACTACGTCGTCCAGTCCATCGCCAACTTCCGCAAGAGCCTCTTCGTGCCCGCCGACCGCGGCCTGATCAAGGACCGCAAGGGCCGCACCCTGGTGGACAACCGGCCCTCGTTCGACGTCTTCATGACCCCGGCGTTCTGCAAGGGCAAGGAGCGCGACGACGTGATCGCGCGCCTGAAGACCTATCTGCTCCTCACCGACGAGGACGTGGCCCGCATCCGCGCCGACTACCTGAAGAGCTGGAACTCCAGGGACAAGCTGGAGCGCTTCAAGCCCTTCCTGGTCGAGCTGGACATTCCCCGCGACCAGGTGGACGTGCTCGAGGCGCACAAGACGGAGATGACCTGCGTCAACCTCATCCCCACGCCGCACCGCTCGTACCACACCCCGGTCTCCCTCGGGCACGTGCTCGGCTACATGAGCGAGGTCACGCCCGACGAGATGGACGACCACCCCGAGTACCGGCGCGGCCAGACCATCGGGCGGCGCGGCATCGAGCGGCGCTGGGAGCGGGAGCTGCGCGGCGCCGACGGCAAGCAGAACATCGCGGTGGACGCGAAGGGGCGCGAGCTCGACAAGGACACCCAGGAGGCGCTCATCCCCGAGTCG
Organism: Myxococcales bacterium; assembly: GCA_036518615.1. Lineage (GTDB taxonomy): Bacteria > Myxococcota > Myxococcia > Myxococcales > 40CM-4-68-19 > 40CM-4-68-19. The sequence continues at coordinate 25,369 of DATDMU010000409.1, read as the reverse complement.
GAGCGCCTGGTGCCGGCCACGCCGGGCAACAACCTCGTGCTCTCCATCGACGAGAAGCTGCAGGAAGCGGCCGACGCGGCGTTCCCCGGCCGCGCCGGCGCGGTGGTGGTGATGGAGGCGAAGACCGGCTTCGTCCTCGCCATGGTCTCGCGGCCCTCGTTCGACCCGAACAAGATGTCGGGGCGCATCAGCAGGGCGGAGCTCGCCGCCATCAACTCCGACCCGCTCAAGCCCATGCTCTTCCGGGTGATGAACGAGAACTACCACCCGGGCTCCACCTTCAAGGTGGTCACCTCGCTCGCGGGCCTGGAGAACAACGTCATCTCCCCGGGCAGCACCGTCTCCTGCAACGGCGGCTACACCATGGGCAATCACCGCTGGCGCTGCGACAAGCCCTCCGGCCACGGCAGCCTGGACCTGAAGCACGCCCTCCAGGTCTCCTGCGACGTCTTCTACTACTCGGTGGGCGACCGCGCGGGCCTCGACGCGATCGCCACCATGGCGCACAGCCTCGGGTACGGGCAGCCCACCGGGTTCGACCTCGGCCGCGAGATCTCCGGCATCATCCCCGACACCAAGACCATCCAGCCGATCAACGGCAGCGCGCGGTCGCAGGCCATCAACGCCAGCATCGGCCAGGGCGAGATCAACGTGACGCCGCTGCAGCAGGCGGTGGCCTATGCCGCCATCGCCAACGGCGGCGAGGTGCTGCGGCCGCAGATCGTCCGGCGCGTCGAGACGCCCGAGGGCAAGGTGGTGCGCGAGTTCAAGCCGGAGGTGCTGCGCAAGCTGCCGGTGAAGGAGTCGTCGCTGGCGGCGGTGCGCGCGGGCCTGATCGCGGTGGTGAACGAGCCGGGCGGCACCGCCTGGCGCTCGCGCCTTTCCGACCTGCAGTTCGCCGGCAAGACCGGCACCGCGCAGGTGATGAAGCTCGGGCAGAAGCAGAAGCTGGACCCCACCGCGCAGGCGTACTTCTCCCGCGACCATGCCTGGTTCGCCTCCTTCGCGCCCGCGCAGGACCCCGAGATCGTGGTGGTGGTGCTGAACGAGCACGGCGGATGGGGCGCCGAGGCGGCCGCGCCTGCCGCGGCGAAGGTGATCGAGGCCTGGTACCGGATGAACCGCGAAGAGAACGCGCCGCCGCCCGCGGCGCCGGCTCCCTCGATCGCGACCTCCTCGGTGGTGCAATGACGTTGCTTCGGACGGTGCGATGGCTCTAGGCGGCATGACGGAAAAGAAGCTCGACCACCTGCACTGGCCGCTGGTCCTGTGCACCATCCTCATCTGCTCTCTGGGGGTGTGGAACCTCGCCTCGGCGACGAAGAACGCGCCGGTGTTCATGGCGCTCGCGCAGGCGAAGTGGATGGCGGTGGGCCTCGTCGCCATCGCGCTGGTGCTCTTCATCGACTACCGCTGGCTGCAGACGCTGGCCTGGCCCGGCTACGTGGCGGCGCTCGGGCTGCTCGCGGGCGTGGCCTTCGCCGGCAAGAAGGTGCTGGGCGCGCGCCGCTGGCTGCAGGTGGGCGGGATGCAGGTGCAGCCGAGCGAGTTCGTCAAGCTGGCGATCATCGTGCTCCTCGCCCGCTGGTTCGCGCGCGACGAGACCGGCGTGCGCAAGGGGCAGTACGGCATCGTCGACCTCTTGCGCCCCTTCGCGCTCATCCTCGTGCCGGTGGCGCTGGTGATGAAGCAGCCCGACCTCGGCACCGCGCTGGTGACCTTCGCCATCGCCATGACCATGGTGATGTTCGCCAAGGTGAAGTGGCGCGACCTCCTGATCATGTTCGCCAGCGGCGCGTTCGCCGCGGTGTTCGCCTGGAAGCGGCTGCTCAAGGACTACCAGAAGCAGCGGGTGCTCACCTTCCTCAACCCGGAGGCGTACGCGAGGGGAGCGGGCTACCACGCCATCCAGAGCGTGATCGCGGTCGGCTCGGGGCAGTGGAGCGGCAAGGGCTGGGGCGAAGGCACGCAGAACCAGCTCTCCTTCCTGCCCGAGCAGCACACCGACTTCATCTTCTCCGTCTGGGCCGAGGAGCACGGCTTCATGGGCGGGGTGGTGCTGATCGCGCTCTACGCCTTCCTCGTCCTCGCCGCCCTCGACGTGGCGGCCAACGCGCGCGACAAGTTCGGCAGCTTCCTCGCCCTCGGCCTCGCCGCGCTCTTCTTCTGGCACGCCTTCATCAACGTGGGCATGGTCACCGGGCTGATGCCGGTGGTGGGCGTGCCGCTGCCGCTCTTCAGCTACGGCGGCAGCAGCGTGCTCGCGGACATGCTGGGCATCGGCATCCTGCTCAACGTCTCCATGCGCAGGTTCATGTTCTGAGGGCGCGCTTCTCCTGAGTCCGCGTCCGCGCCTTCTCGATCGCCTGCGCGAGCCAGAGATCCTCGGTGATCACGTGCGAGCGGAGCCACTCGTGCGACTGCGCCACCCAGCGCAGGAACGCCGCGGTGAGCCCCCGGTCGCGCACCTCCGCCAGCATCTCGCGCGCGGTGGCGAGGAACCGCTCGTGCGCGCGGCGGTGCCGGGCGAGCGCCGGGTAGCCGATCTCGCGCATCAGCCGCTGTTCGTGCGCGCAGTGCTCCGCCGCCTGCACGAGGAGCGCCTCGGCGTACGCCGCGGCGAGCGGCGGATCGTCGTCCTTGATGGCCTCCATCAGCCGCTCGACCACGGCGCCCAGGGTGCGATGATCTACGTCCAGCTCCTCGATGCCCACCAGCGGATACGTTTCCATCGGGGATGATCGCATGCACCCGCGATGCCCGATCGAAGAGCGCGCGCCGGCACGCAACCCGTGCGCGGCGCGTGTACGATCGTCCTACGTGACTACACGCCGGCCGGCTTCGACTAGACGGCGCGCTTCACCATCGCGTCGAGCTTCGACTTCGGCACCGCGCCGACGATCTGGTCCGCCACCTGCCCGTTCTTGAAGAGGAGCAGCGTGGGGATGCTCATCACGCCGTACTTCTGCGGCACGTTCTGGTGCGCGTCGATGTCCAGCTTGCCGACCTTCAGCTTGCCCTTGTATTCGGCGGCGAGTTGATCGACGAGCGGCGCGATGGCGCGGCAGGGACCGCACCATGCGGCCCAGAAGTCCACCAGCACGGGCTCCTGCGAGCCGAGCACCTCGGTCTGGAAGTTGTCGTCGGTAAAGGTCGCCACGTCAGCGCTCGCCATCGTCCGTATGCTCCTCTCGTGGGGTTGCCGGGCAATCTGCCGCCCGTCCGCCCGCTCGTCAATCGCATTGCGTGGACCTGCCCTCGCTGGTATCAGTCGAGGGAGAACCCCGCGCCGGTGGTACGATGTCCGCCACCCGGCGAGGATGCGCAGCCCACCCATGGCCGATCACCTCTTCGTACCGCAGTCCGTGCTCGACAGGTGGTCGGAGCAGGGCCGCATCCAGGTGGACGGCGACGTGCTCATCATCCTCGGCGAGCAGAAGAGCTTCGCGCTCACCACCGCCGTCCGCTTCATCAAGATGGCGGCGGGCGACGACCGCGCGGGCCTGCTCGCGAAGGTCAAGACCACCGACGCGCTCAGGCAGATGGGCGCCGAGCACTACAGGGACTCGGTGATCCTGGGCGAGAGCGCCTACGAGGTGCAGCAGGGATTCCTCGCCGACGCGAGCGCGCTCAGGCGCGCGGCCACGTCGCAGGCGCCCGCACCCGCGGCGCCCGTGCCGCCTGCGCCGAAGGCGGCGGGCGGCGCAAATCCTGCGCCGGGAACCTCGAAAGCGGGCGAACAAAAGGAAAGCGAGCAGGACAGGCTGGCGCAGTTCTTGCTCGACGACCTCTGACAGAAAGCCCCATGGCCACCATCCTCGTCCACATCGCGCTGATCGCCTATTCGGCCGGCGCCGCAGCTTTCCTCACCTGGCTGGTGCGGCCCGACGCCCGGCTGGTGCGCGCCGGGCGCGTGCTCCTGCTCGTGGGCGTGGTGGTGCACTTCGCCGCCTTCGCCGTCTCGCTCGGCATCGCCGGCGCGGGCCTCGGCGTCTCGGAGTGGAAGGGCGGGCAGCTCTTCAGCCTGCTCGCCGCGGTCACCGTCGCGGGATACCTGATCCTCGATCTCAAGTACGAGCTGCCGGTGGCGGGAGCGTTCGTGGCTCCGTTCACGGTGGCGGTGATGGTCCCCGCGCACCTGGTCCATTCGACGGCGCGGGAGATCGCGCCGCAGGTCTCGCACAACCTGGTGCTCTTCCTCCACGTCGGCGCCGCCGCGCTGGGCACCGCCGCGCTCGCGCTCGCCTTCGGGCTGGCGCTGCTCTATCTCGCGAGCGAGCGGCAGGTGAAGAGCAAGCGGCCCGGCAGGCTGGTCGCGCGCCTGCCCTCGCTGGACCTGATCGACCGGGCCGGTTACCGGCTGGCGGTGTGGGGGTTCGTCTTCCTCTCCCTCGCCATCGCCACGGGCTCCCTGGTCTCGTTCGAATCCACCGGCTCCACCTTCCCCATCGCGCCCAAGCAGGGGTTCGCCGTTCTCGCCTGGGCGCTCTTCGCCTCGATGATCCAGGCGCGGCTCGTCGCCGGCTGGCGGGGCCGCCGCGTGGCCATGCTGGTGGTGGCGGGCTTCGTGCTGCTCATCGGCGCCTACGTCGGCCTGCTCAGCGCCTCGCCCGCGCTGCACACGCGCATCCTCGCGGGAGGCCTGCCATGACGTTCATCTGCGTCGGCCTCTCGCACAAGCAGGCGCCCATCGCGGTTCGCGAGCAGGTGGCCGTCCCCGCGGACAAGCTGCCGGAGCGGGTGAAGCAGCTCCGCTCCATCGCCGGGGTGCAGGAGGCGATGCTGGTCTCGACCTGCAACCGCCTGGAGATCTTCGCGGTGGCGAAGGCCAGGGAGCCGGGCCAGGACATCCTCGATTCCCTGGGACCCGCGGCCGTTCCCCACGCCGTCTGCCGCTTCGACGACGAAGCCTTGCGGCACTTCTTCCGGGTGGCGGCGAGCCTCGACAGCATGGTGGTCGGCGAGGCGCAGATCCTCGGCCAGGTCAAGGAGGCCGCGGCGCAGGCGCAGCAGGCGGGCACGCTCGGACCGGAGCTGTCCAAGGCGCTGGCCCGGGCCACCACCGCGGCGCGCCGGGTGCGCACCGAGACGGAGATCGCCCGCGGCGCGGTGTCGGTGTCGAGCATCGCGGTGCAGCTCGCGCACAAGCTGCTCGGCAACCTCGAAGGCAAGTCGGTCCTGCTGCTCGGCGCGGGAGAGATGGCGCAGCTCGCCGCGCGCGAATTGCGCACCGCGGGCGCCAGGGAGCTGCTGGTCGCGAACCGGTCGCCCCGCCGCGCCGAGGAGCTGGCCCACGAGGTGGGGGGCGTGCCGGTGTCGCTGGAGGAGCTGCCCGCGCTGCTCGAGCGCGCCGACGTGGCCATCTGCTCCACCGCCGCCAGCAGGTTCGTCGTCACCCGGGAATCGATGTCGCACGCCCTTCGCGCGCGCCGGTACCGCCCCATCTTCCTCGTCGACCTGACGCTGCCGCGAAACGTGGAGCCGAGCGCCAACGAGCTGGAGAACGTCTACGTCTACGATCTCGACGACCTCGAGCGGATGGCGGCGCAGAACCGCGACCTGCGTTCGGCCCACGTGGGCAAGGCGGAGGAGATCGTCGAGCAGGAGCTGCAGGCGTTCCTGGCGCAGCTGCGCGAGCGCAAGGCGGTGCCGGTGCTGGCGCGGCTGCGGGCGCACGCGGAGGCGGTGGCGAAGGCGGAGGCGGAGAAGACGCTTGCGGCGCTGCACGGCCTGGACGAAAAGCAGCAGAAGAGCGTGCGCGCCATGGCCACCGCCATCGTCAACAAGCTCCTGCACGCGCCCACCGCCCGGCTCCGCGCCGAGGCCGGCCAGGGCGCGCTGGGCGAGGCCGCGGCGGCGCTCTTCGGCCTGGAGCTGCCCGGGCCGCAGCCGGTGCCGATGCCGGTGCCGGACCCCGCTCCGGATCCGGCGCCGGTGCCGGAGCCCGAGCCCGCGCAGCAGCCGGAGACCGACCGCGGCGTGTCGCGCGAAGGCACCGTGCTGCCGCTCTTGAGAAACCTATGAGATTGCGGATCGGCACGCGCAAGAGCGCGCTCGCCCTCTGGCAGGCGGAGCGCGTGCAAGGGTGGCTGCGCGAGCGCGGCGAGGACTGCGAGCTCGTGCCCATGTCCACCGAGGGCGATCGCATCACCGATCGGCCGCTCGCGGAAGTCGGCGGCAAGGGCCTCTTCGTCAAGGAGCTGGAGCAGGCGCTCCAGGAGGGCCGCGCCGACCTGGCGGTGCACAGCGCCAAGGACGTGCCCTTCGCGCTGCCGGAGGGGTTCGCGCTCAGCGCCTTTCCCGTGCGCGAGGACCCGCGCGACGCGCTGGTGGCGCCGTTCGCGAAGAAGTTCGACAACCTGCCCCGCGGCGCGCGGGTGGGCACGAGCTCGCTGCGGCGCGCGGTGCAGCTGCTCGCGGCGCGGCCCGATCTCGTGATCGTGCCGGTGCGCGGCAACGTGCACACGCGGCTCGCGCGCGCCACCGGCGCCAAGGTGTTGCGCGGAGGCGTCGAGGTGCGGCCCGCGGACGGCGACCCGCAGGGGCCGCTCGACGCGGTGGTGCTGGCGCTGGCCGGCTTGCGCCGGCTCGGGCTCGAGGAGCAGGTGACGGAAGTGCTGCCGGTCACGCTCTCGCTTCCCTCCGCCGGGCAGGGCGCCCTCGCCATCGAGGCGATGCAGGGTTCGGCGGGATTTTCGGCCACCGCTCCGCTCGACGACGCCTCGACGGCGCGCTGCGTGCGCGCGGAGCGCGCCGTGCTGGAGCGGCTCGCGGGCAGCTGCACCGTGCCGGTCGCCGCCTATGCGGTCCTCCAGGAAGGGCAGCTCTGGCTGCGCGCGGTGCTGGGCGGGCCGGACGGCCGCGACGGCGTTGCGCTGGTCCAGGCGGAGGCGCGGGGGACCGATTCCGAATCGCTGGGCCGCGGCGTCGCGGAGGCGCTGCTCGCGAAGGGCGGCGCGCCGCTCCTGGACGCCGCACGCGCCGGCGCCACGGGGCTGCCCGCGCCGAAGCGCGGATGACCCTGCGGGGCGTGCGCGTGCTGGTGACGCGCGCCGCCGAGGACGCTCCCGAGCTGGAAGATCTCCTCCGCCAGCGCGGCGCGGTTCCGGTGCGCATGCCCTGCATCCAGTTCGAGGACGCGCCGGAGGCAGGCCGGGTCGCCGAGCTGGTGCGGGCGCGGCCCGATCTGGTCGTCGTGTCCTCGCCGCACGCGGCGCGGCGCCTGCTCGCGCTGTGCGGACGCCTCGAGGTGCCGCTCGCCGCGGTCGGGGCCGCCACCGCGCGCGAGCTGCCCGGCGAAGTGCTGGTGCCCGGGGCGGGGGCGGGCGCCGCGGCGCTGCTCGACGTGCTCCGGGACCGCGTCTCCGGCAAGCGCGTGCTCGTGCCGCGCGCGGAAGGCGGCAATCCCGCGCTGGTCGAGGGGCTGCGGGCCGCGGGCGCGCATGTCGAGATCCTGACCTTGTACCGCACCGTCCCGGCGAAGAGCGCCGACCTCTCGCTGCTGCAGGGCCTCGGCGCCATCTCCTTCGCCAGCGGCAGCGCGGTCCGCGGCTTCGTCTCGCTGGCGGGTCCGGAGGCCGCGCGCGGCGCCGCCATCGCCTGCATGGGCGAGAACTGTGCGGAAGAAGTCAGGAGATGCGGGCTGCACCCGGACGCGGTGGCCGCCGGGGGCTTGAATGAACTGTGCGACGCGCTCGCCCTCGCCGTGCGCTTGCACAAGCATTAGTGTCCCGGGCGTGAGCGAGCGCCCTGAGATCCTGGTGGTGGAAGACGACGAGGACACCCGGGTCGTTCTCCAGGACCTGCTGGAGCTGAACGGGTTCGCGGTGCGCACGTCGCCGGACGCGCGCCACGCGCTCGACGCGGCCCGCTCCGTTCCGCCCTCGCTCATCCTGGTGGACTACTTCATGCCCGACGCGGACGGCGCCTGGGTGGTGCAGCAGCTTCGCGAGTCGGGGCTGGGCGAGGTGCCGGTCGTGCTCACCACCGGTTCCAACGAAGGCCGCGAGCAGGCCGAGCGCCTCGGGGTGCGATCGCTGGAGAAGCCCTTCGACGTGAGCCGCCTGCTCGACCTGGTGCGTTCGCTGGTTCCCAAGGGATGAAACGGCCCGTCGGCCTCGAAGCGATCATCCTCTACAAGCTGGTCAAGGCGGTTGCGGAGGCCGGGCTGGGCGGCGCGGCGCTCTGGTTCCTGCTGCGCGGCGCGGAGGCCGGCGCGGCGACGCTGGCCGAGGTGCTGCTCGAGCATTTCACCGGCGCCTGGGCGCTGCGGGCTGCGACCCTGGTGGTGCGCGCCGGCACCAGCACGCACGTGAAGTTCGTCGCGGCCGCCTCCTTCGCGGATGCCGCGCTGTCGGCGGTGGAGGGGCTCTCGCTGCGCGCCGGCCGCTGGTGGGGGCCGTGGCTGGTGGTCGTCGCCACGGGCTCGCTGCTTCCCTGGGAGGTGTGGGAGATCCTGCGCAGACCGACCTGGGGCCGCGCGCTCATCCTCACCGTCAACATCGCCGTGGTCGCCTATCTGCTCCGCGGCGTCGTCCGCGAGCATCGAGCCCTCGTCCACGGCCGGCGGCCTGTTGACAGGCAGGCGCAGGGACCCTAGCGTCGCGCATGCCCGTCCTGCTCCTCGCCTGCAGTCTCGCCGTGGCGGCGCCGCCCGCTGCCCTGGTCGATTCGCGCCCCGACGCGCTGGTGGTGTCCCGCGCCAGGCCAACGGGAGAGCCGCTGCGGCTGGCCGGCGAGTACCTGGGCGCGCTCGCGGCGTTCACCGCGCTCAACGCGGGGGGCGTGGCCTTTCTCTCCGGCGCGCGGGTGCACCACACGGTCGGCGGACAGACATCGGTGGACTCGTCCGGGTCGCTCGCCGCAGCGGGCGCCTGCTTCGTCCTCTCGCCGCTCGCCTCCGCGCTGGCCTCGTGGTTCATCGGCAAGGGAAGCGACGCGTACGACCCGTCCCTCGGCGGCGCGGTGCTGGGCGCCTACGGCACCTCCGCGGTGGCGGTGGGAGCCGGGCTCGGCCTTGCCGCGGCGAATCTCGACCGGGGCGCCGCGCAGGCGGCGAACGTGCTCCTCTACCTCGCGGTCCCGGCGGGTACGGTGCTGATGCAGAACGCGCTCAAGACGGAGCGCCCGTGATAAAGCGCGGCGCATGGGACAGAAGACCGCAATCGCCGAGCGGGAGATCGCGTATCGCGCCAGCGACGGCGTGACCGTCGCGGCGTTCCTCGCCGAGCCGCAGGGAGCTCCTGGCGCGCCGCGCATCGTGGTCGCGCCGGAGATCTTCGGGCTCTCGCCCTGGATCCGCTCGGTGGCGCAGCGGCTCGCCCGCGAAGGCTTTCGCGCGGTGGCGCCGGAGATCTTCGCCCGTGACGCGCAGCCGCTCGGCGCCGACATGGGCTCGTGGATGGCGCGGATCGGCCGCCTCAGCGTGCCCCAGGCGGTGGCGGATCTGCGCCTGGCGCTGGAGCAGTTGCAGGGCGGCGGCAAGGCGGCCGTGATCGGCTTCTGCCTGGGCGGGGCGCTCTCGCTGCTCACCGCTGCAGAAGGCGGCCTCTCCGCTTGCGTGGACTGTTACGGCCGCCCGCGCTGGGGCAGGAACGACGCGCTGCACCCGGTGAACGCCATCGACGCCGCCCGCCGCATCTCCTGTCCGGTGCTGGCGGTGTACGGCAGGCGCGACGAGGGCATCGCCGTCTCCGACGCGGAAGCGCTGGGCGCCTTGCTCCCGGCGGGCAGCGAGCTTGCGCTGTATGACGCCGGACATGCCTTCCTCAACGACACGCGGCCGGACCGGTACGCAGCGGGCCAGGCCACGCTGGCATGGGGGAAGATCACCGGCTTTCTCCGCCGGCACCTGTCGTAGCGCGCCTCAGGGCAAGAGGACGTTGGCCATGTTCGGGCAGGGGCCGGCCTTGAAGCGGCCCTGGAAGGGGAAGCCGCTGGTGGTGACGTTCAGCTCCGGCGGAGCGGCATAGAGCAGGTTGAAGCTGCCGGTCGTGCCGTTTTCGGGCGCGATGGCGATGAAGCCGTCGCCGTCCACGGCCCTGAAGGGCAGGACCTTCTTGCTGGTGTCGCTGACCCCGATGATCTCGCTGCCGGTGCCTTCGTCGCCCTGCCTGCCGGGAAGGAAGGTGCCGAACTTGTCGGGCGGGATGAAGAGGATCATGGCGATGAACGTCTCGGGCGGCTTGCGGAAGTAGTCGGGATGCTGCTTGAGCTTGTCGCAGAGGCCGGGCGAGTCGCTCAGGATGACCGCGAGCACCGGCGTCACCGGATTTCCGTTCGCGTCGGAGAGCGTGACCTTGCCGGAGATGGCGCTGTTGATGTTGTCGAAGACGATCTGCGGCGTCTCGGAGCTGGCGCCGATGCCGCCGAGGATGAGGGTGTCGTTGTTGCTGCAGCCGGCGCCGAGCAGGAGCAGTGCGAGGACGGCTTTGCGCATGGGACACCTATAACAGGACACGCGTCGGGCGTTGCTTTGCGGTTGGACGCTGTGTAGGAAGCCGGATTCATGCGCTGGGACCAGATCGCGGGCCAGGACCGGGCGGTGAAGGCGCTGCGCTCCGCGCTCCTGCGCGACCAGGTGCACCATGCGTACCTGCTCGCCGGCCCTGCGGGCGTTGGCAAGGAGCTGCTCGCGCGCACCTTCGCGCAGGCGGCCAACTGCGAGGCGGAAGACCCGGCGGCGCGGCCGTGCGAGCGATGCGAGAGCTGCCTGGGCTTTGCCCGCGGCAACTTCCCCGACGTGATGGCGGTCATGCCGCAGGCGGAGCTGGTGTCGCGCGGCCTGTTGGCCAGGGCGGATCTGGAAGGCGTGCCCTCGAAGGAGATCCGCGTGGACGAGGTGCGCGCGCTCGCCAGGCGGCTGTCGCTCATGGCGCTGCGGGGCCGGCGCAAGATCGCCATCGTCACGCCGGCCGACGCGCTCAACGAGCGGGCGCAGAACACCCTGCTCAAGACCCTGGAAGAGCCGCCGCCCGCCACCACCTTCCTTCTGCTCTCGGAGCATCCGGACTCGCTGCTTCCCACCATCCGCTCCCGCTGCGCGCGGGTGCAGCTCGCGCCGGTTCCCGAGGAGGCGCTGGTGGCCCGGCTGCTGCGCGAGGGCATCGCCGAGGCGGAGGCGCGGGAGCGGGCTGCGCGGGCGCAGGGCAGCTTCTCGCGCGCCCTGGCGGAGCAGGGCGAATGGCGCGAGCTGCTCCTCGCGGTCGAGGCCGCCCTCGCCGCGGCCGACGAGCGCGACGCCCTGGACCTGGCGGAGGCCAACGGCGAGCGGGAGGCCGCGCTGGAGGTGGCGCGGGCGGTCCACGCCTGGACCCGCGACGTGCTGATCGCGCAGGCAGGAGGCGCCCCGCAGTTGCGCGATCTTTCCGACCAGGCGCGCGAGGTGGCGGAGCGCGTGCCGCCCCTCGCGCTGCTCGGGCAGGCGGAGCTCTGCGCCACGGCGATGGAGGCCCTGGAGCAGAACGGCAACGGCCGGCTGCAGCTCGAGCGGCTGCTCCTCGGCGCGCGGGAGCTGCGCCGTGGCTGAGATCGTCGCTCTGCTCGAGCAGGCCGCCGCCGGCAAGGCGCCCCCGCTCCTGCTGATCGAGGGAGACGAGTACCTGGCGCGCCACAGCGCGCGCGAGCTGGCCGACGCCATCGTCCCCGAGAAGGACCGCGCGCTCAATCTGGTGCTGCTCGACGCGAGCGCCGGCGCCCGCGAGATCGCCGCCCACCTCGTGACGGTGGCCATGTTCGCGGCGCCCAAGGCGGTGGTGGTCGAGGGCGCCGAGGCGTTCGCGGAGGAGGTGGACGCCGCCCGCGAGCTGGCCCGCGCCCGCGATCTCTGGCAGGGCAGGAGGCAGCGCGACGCCGCCCGACGCCTGCTCAAGCTGGTGCGGCCGGTGGGGTGGGGCGCCGCGGAGCTCGCCTTCGGGAGCAAGTCGGGCGCCTCCGCCGCGAAGTGGCGCAAGGAAGTGGGCGCGGCGCCGGAAGACGCCGACAAGGGCTGGCTCGCGGAGCTGTCCGCCTTCGCGCTGGCGCAGGACATCGTGGCGCCGCCGGAAGATCTGCAGGCGCTGATCGGAGCGCTGGAGCGCGGGCTGCCGCCGCGGACGCACCTCATCCTGGTGGCGGAGTCGCTGCCTCCCAGACACCCGCTGGTGCGCCTGGCGCAGGAGAAGGGCGCACACCTCAAGCGCCGGGCGGAGCGCCGCGGCCGCACGGTCGACACGCTGGACATCTCGGCGCTGGTCGCGGAGGAATTGGGCCCGCTGAAGAAGAAACTGGCGCGCGACGCCGAGCTGGAGCTGAAGAACCGCCTCGGAGACGACCTGCGGCTCATCGCCTCCGAGCTGGGCAAGCTCGCCCTCCACGCCGGCGAGCGGCCGCAGATCACCCGCGAGGACGTGGAGGCGATCGTGGCGCCGGTGCGCGAGGAGGAGTTCTTCGCGCTGGCGGAGGCGGTGGGCGAGGGCGACCTGGGCAAGGCGCTGCAGCTCTTTGGCGACGAGCTGCGGCGCAAGACCAACGCGTCCTCGGTGGCGCTGCCCTTCCTGGGAGGCGTGGCCAGCGCCGTGCGCAAGGCGCTGACGGACAGCGCGCGCTACGCCTCGGCGGGCCCGCGGGAGCTCGGGTACAACGAGTACCAGTCGAAGCTCTTCCCGCAGCTGGAGCAGGAGCTGTCGGCGAAGAAACAGAAAGTCCCCCATCCCTTCGCCGCATGGCTGGGCTACAAGCGCGCCCGGCGCAGGCCGCGCTCCTTCTGGCGCAACGCGCTGGTCCGCTGCGCCGAGGTGGATTTCGAGCTGAAGAACGGGGCCGACCCGCGGCTGTGCATGGAGCGCCTGCTCGTCGAGGTCTGCGCGCGGTAGCCCTTCCGCAAGATGTGCTAGAGAACGCGCCAGATGGCTTCCCGCATGCTCGTCACCCATGCGCTGCCGTACGCGAACGGCAGCATCCATCTCGGCCACCTGGTCGAGTCGGTGCAGACCGACATCTTCGTCCGCGCCGTCAACGCGCAGGGTACGGAATGCATCTTCATCTGCGCCGACGACACCCACGGCACGCCCATCGAGATCAGCGCCCGCAAGGCCGGCGTTCCGCCCGAGGAGTACATCGAGAAGATGCACCGCGAGCACGTGGCGGACTATGCGGCGTTCGACATCGGCTTCGACGTCTTCTACAGCACCCACTCCGCCGAGAACGAGCACCACGCCCGGCGCATCTTCGAGAAGCTGCGCGAGGACGGCGCCATCGAGAAGCGCGACGTCCTTCAAGTCTACTGCGAGGTGGACAAGCGCTTCCTGCCCGACCGCTACATCCGCGGCGAGTGCCCGGTGTGCGGCTGGAAGGACCAGTACGGCGACTCCTGCGAGCACTGCGGCAGCACCTACGAGCCCACGCAGCTGAAGAACCCGCGCTGCGCCATCTGCGGCAACACCGAGCTCACCCAGCGCAGCTCGGCGCACTATTTCGTGCGGCTTGCCAGGTATCAGGAGTTCCTGCGCGGCTGGACCAGCGCGGAGGGCCGCCTGCAGCCGGAGATCCGCAACAGCATCGAGGGCTGGCTCTCCGAGCCGCTGCGCGACTGGGACATCTCGCGGGACGCGCCGTACTTCGGCTTCAAGATTCCCGGCGAGGAGGAGAAGTACTTCTACGTCTGGCTGGATGCGCCGGTGGGGTACCTCTCCTCCACCGACCACTGGTGCCAGGAGCACGGCCGCAGGGTGGAAGAGTTCTGGGGCAAGGATGCCGACTGCGACGTGGTGCACTTCATCGGCAAGGACATCGTCTATTTCCACACGCTCTTCTGGCCGGCGATGCTGCACGCCTCCGGCTGGAAGGTGCCCTCGCGGGTGCACGTCCACGGCATGCTGATGGTGGAGGGCGCGAAGATGAGCAAATCGCGCGGCACCTTCATCAACGCGGGCGAATACCTGCACGCCGGCCTCGACCCGGAATGGCTGCGCTACTTCTACGCGGCGAACCTGGGGCCGCCGCCCAGCGACATCGACCTGTCCTTGCAGGAGCTGAAGAACCGGGTCAACGGCGAGCTCCTCGCCAACGTGGGCAACCTGGCCAACCGCGCGCTCTCGCTGATCTGGAAGAACGGCGGCAAGCTCACGCGGGCGGCGCCCTCCGCGGTGTTCGAGCAGGCCCGCGCGGTGGAGCGCGAGATCGCCGACCTGTACCTCCGCTGCGACACCCGCGCAGTCGTGCAGAAGGTACTCGACTTCTCCTCCGCGGCCAACGCGCGCCTCCAGCAGGCGCGGCCCTGGGAGAAGCTGAAGACCGACAGGGAGGCCGCGCTTTCGGAGCTCACGCTGGCGGTCAACGTGGCGCGCTTCTGCGCGCGCTGGCTCTCCCCCATCGTCCCGCGGTTCGCGCGCGGCGTCGCCGAGCAGAGCGGCAAGGAGCTGCGCTGGGGCGATTTCGCGCCGCTGGAGGAGCGGGAGATCCAGGAGCCCAGGCCGCTCGTGCGCAAGGTGGAGGACGCGGATCTGGCGAAGCTCGCCTCGCGCTTCGTCCCGGCGGAGGCGCCTGCGGCAGCGCCGAAGGCGCCCGCGGTCGCGTCGAAGACGCCGGCCGCCAGAGAGGAGGAGAAGAGCGGGCCGGTCACCCCCGAGATGAGCGTCGAGCAGTTCGCCGCCATGGACCTGCGCGCGGGCAAGGTGCTCGCTGCGGAGCGGGTGGCGAAGAAGGACAAGCTGCTCAAGCTCACCATCGACCTGGGCGAGCCCGAGCCGCGCACGGTGGTGAGCGGCGTGGCGCAGTCGTACGCGCCGGAGGAGCTGGTGGGCAAGGTGGTGTGCGTGGTGGCCAACCTGCCGCCGCGCAGCTTCGCCAAGGGGCTCTCCTCGCACGGCATGGTGCTCTACGCGAGCGGAGGCGACCGCGAGCACACCGCCATCGAGCTTCCGCCGGACGTGAAGCCCGGCTCGAAGGTGAAGTGATGGGACTGTTCTCCTCGCTCTTCGGCAAGAAGCCCGCGGCGCCGCAGGCGCAGGAAGAGCAGGCGCAGCAGGAGCGCAGCTCCATCGACGAGCTGCGCGAGGGCCTGGAGGGTTCCGACGGCGGCGCCCGCATCGACGCCGCCCGCGAGCTGCTCGACCGCTGGCGCAACGGAGAGCTGCAGGCGGCGGAAGTCTTCGCCCCGCGCCTGCCCGACCTGCTCGACGACGCGGAGCCGCTGGTGCGCATCTCCGCGCTCCAGGGCGTGCGGCTGTTGCGCAAGCCGGAGAACGTCCAGGCTTGCGAGAGCGGCGTGCTGGCGCTGCTCGCCGATGCCGTGCCGCAGGTGCGCACCGCCGCGCTCTGGGCGGCCATCCGGCTGCCCGGCGACGCGGCGCGGGCGCAGGTCCGCGCGGCGCTGCAGTCTCCGGAGGAGACGCTGCGCTTCGCCGCCGCCTGCGCGCTCGCCGACGTGGGCGACGCGGCGGCGCTGCCGGAGCTGTCCGCGGCGCTGCGCGACGGGTACCGGCGGCAGGAGGCGCTCTCCGCGCTGATGTCGCTGGGCGATACTTCCGCGCTGCCGGAGGTGGCGGCGCTCTTCGACGACGAGTCGCTGGGCGAGTTCGATCGCACGCTGGTGGCGGCGGCCATGGTCCGCTTCGGCGATCCTCGCGGCGCCGCCCACCTGGTCTCGCGCATCGAGACGGACTCGGACGACCGGCCCATCGCCGCCGAATGGGCGGGAAGGCTGGGAGTCCAGGACGCCGTGCCGGCGCTCAGCGAGCTTGCCCGGAGCGAGGGGGATCCCGCGCAGGGCGCCGCCATCCGCGCGCTGGGCCGCCTCAAGGCGCCGGGCGCCGAAGAGCGCCTGCTGGAGCTGGCCGCCGATGCCGGCGCGGCCGAGGACCTGCGCATGGATGCCCTCGAGGGGCTGGCCGAGCTGGAGACGCCCGCCGCGCTGGATCTGCTCCGCAAGATCGCGGAGAGCGGGCCTGCCGAGCTGAGCCAGCTCTGCCGCGAGCTGCTCGCCGAGGTGCAGGCGAATGCTGGTTGACTCCCACGCCCACCTCGACGGGTACGCGGATCGCGCGGAGGTCGTCGCCCGCGCTCGCGAGGCCGGGCTTTCCCACGTGGTGGTGGTCGGGCAATGGCGAGAGCGGGACGGCATGGCCGGGGCGGCCGAGGCGGTGGCGCTGGCGCGGACCGATCGCTCCTTCTTCTCGGCGACCGCCGGGATCCATCCGCACGACGCGGCGCAGGCCGCGGAGGCCGACTTCGCCGAGCTGCGCCGGCTCTGCGCCGGACCGGACGTCGTGGCGGTGGGCGAATGCGGGCTCGACTTCCACTACGACCGCTCGCCGCGCCCGGTGCAGCGCGAGGTCTTCGTCCGGCAGATCCGCCTTGCGCGCGAGCTGGGCAAGCCGCTCGTCGTGCATACGCGCGAGGCCGACGTGGAGACGGCGGAGATCCTCGCACGCGAGCTGGGTCCCGACGGCGGCGTCATCCATTGCTTCACCAGCGACTGGGCGGCTGCCGGGCGCTACCTCGCCCTGGGCATGTCCCTCAGCTTTTCCGGCGTGGTGACCTTCCGCAACGCCGTGGCGCTTCGCGAGGCGGCGTGCAAGGTGCCGCTCGACCGCATGCTCGTGGAGACCGACTGCCCCTTTCTCGCACCCGTGCCCCACCGGGGAAAGCGGAATGAACCTGCGTACGTGGCCCTGACCGCGGCAGAGCTTGCGCGCCTGCGCGGCGTCCCTTTCGACGCGCTCGCAGCGGCGACTGCGGCCAATGCCCGCCGCGCCTTGCGCCTGCCCGGCGGATGATCTTGAATGCCGGCGCCTCCTTGGGCGTCCAACTCTTTTGAAAGGAAGGTTTCCATGAAGAAGCTCATCGCCGGGTCGCTGCTCGCGGCCTCGCTGTCGCTCGGGGCGTTCGCCGCCGAGAAGACCGAGACCATCAAGGTTTCCGGGTGGCACTGCGGCGGCTGCGCCGCGCGCACCGAGTCCGCCCTCAAGGACGTGAAGGGCGTCACCACCGTCGCGACCGACAAGGACAAGAAGGAAGTGAAGGTCACCTTCGACGACGCCAAGGTGAAGCGCGCCGACCTCGACAAGGCCATCGCCGACTCCGGCTTCACCGTCGAGAAGTAGGCTTCAGCCTTCCCAGCTCAGCCACTCTTCGCCGAAGGATTCCTCGGCGTCGGTCTTCCAGCGGCCCTTCCATTCCACCACTTCCCAGCCGCGGCGGACGGCTTCTGCGCGGAAGGCGGGCTTGGGGTTCACCACCACCGGATGGCCGACCTCCTCGAAGAGGGGAGTGTCGGCCACCGAGTCGGAGTACAGGTAGCAGCGCCCCACGTCGATGCCGTGGCGCGCCAGCACTTCCTTCACCCGCTCGCGCTTGCCCTCGCGGAACACCACCGGCGGTATCAGCTCGTCGGTGGAGACGCCCTGGCGGATGAGGGCGCGCGTTCCCACCGCCTCGTGCGCGTGGAGGAAGCGGCCCAGCTCGTCGATGATGAACTGCGGCGAGCCGGAGGCGACCAGCACCAGGTGACCCATGAGCAGATGCCGCCGCACCGTGCGCAGGCCCTGTTGGGTGACGCGCTTCTTCACGTGCCGGTCGAAGCAGTTGCGGGCCAGGTCGCGGAGGCGGTCGGCGCGGATGCCCTGCTGGCACTTCGAGCCCAGCGCCACCATGTCCGCTTCCGAGAGCCGCTTGCGCGCATATTCGTAGAGCGCGCGCGGCACCTGCGAGCGGACCGACGAGGTCATCTCCCGGTTCGAGTACAGGTACCAGGTGAAGATGGTGCCGGCGTTCCCGTCGAGCAGCGAGTCGTCGATGTCGAAGACCGCGGCGGTGCGCTGGAACGGCTGCATCACTTGACTCCGGAGCGGTAGACCCCCGGCCCGGTGAAGCGGCGGTCGTCGTCGGCGGGCGGCGGCGGCACCAGGAGCTGCCGGCCGTAGAGGTTCTTGCGATCCGTCCATTGCGAGCCGGGCGGCGCTGCGGCGAAGAGCTGCCCGAAGGAGCTGACCCGCGTGTCCAGCTCGTCGAGCGCGTGCACCACCATGGCCTCGAGCATGGCCGGCTCGCGCGGGCTGCCGTATTCGAACCTGCCGTGGTGCGCGACCACGAGGTGGGTGAGGCGAAACTCCAGCTCGCGGGGAAAGTCGGGGATGAGCGCCGCCTTCTCGCGGATGAGCTGGCAGGTGAGGACCAGGTGCCCCACCAGCTTGCCCTCGTCGGTGTACTCGAAGCCGGGCTCGGGGGAGATCTCGCGCGCCTTGCCGATGTCGTGGAGGATGCAGCCTGCGGTGACCAGGTCGCGGTCGAGCTGCGGGTAGTGATCGCACACCCGCCAGCCGAGCTGCAGGACGGAGAGCGTGTGCTCGCAGAGTCCGCCGGCGAAGGCATGGTGGATGCTCTTCGCGGCGGGCGCGCGCAGGAACGACGGCTTGAGCGCGGGATCGTCGAGAAAGGAGAAGAGGAGCGCGCGGACCTGGTGGTTTTTCGCCTGCGCTGCGAGCGAGCGGATTTCGTCGAACATCGCCTCGACGGTCATGGGGCGGGATGTATCACAGCCCCATGACGCTGTACGCTGCGCCGATGCGGAGACTCCTCGCCGCCGTTGCCGCGCTCGCCTGCACCACCGCCGCGCAAAGAGCTCCGCCGGACGCGGGCGCGATCGCGCCGGACGCGGGGGTGGACCGCATCGCGCCGGGAACGCGCGGCGCGGTGCTCCAGCACCATGCGGACGCGGCGCGCAGCGGCGTCCATGTCGACGCGGCGCTCACCCGCGCGGCGGTGCGCAACCTCCGCCCGGACGCGGCCTTCTCCGCCCGTTACCAGGGTCCGGTCTACGCCCAGCCGCTCTACTGGGACGGCGGCGACGGAGGGCAGGATCTCCTCGTCGTCGCCACCGAGCGCAACGAGGTGATCGCCTTCGATCCGCTGACCGGCGCGCGCATCTGGTCGCGCACGCTGGCGGCTCCGGCGTCGCTCTCCGAGCTGCCCTGCGGCAACATCGACCCGCTGGGGATCACCGGCACGCCCGTCATCGACGCTTCCCGCAAGCTGCTCTTCGCCGATGCGATGACTGCCGGCGCGCACCACCGCATCTACGCCGTGTCGCTGGTGGACGGGAGCGTCATCGGACCGCCCGTGGATCTCGACACCGCCGTCCCCGGCTTCACCTCGAAGGTGCAGAACCAGCGCGGCGCGCTCGCGCTGGTCGGAGGCATCCTCTACGTGCCCTTCAGCGGCCACTTCGGCGACTGCGGCAACTATGCCGGCTGGGTGGTCGGCATCGACACCACCGGCCAGAAGCCCCCGGCCGCGTACCACACCGGAAAGGGAGGCGGCATGTGGTCGGTGTCCGGCGTCGCCGCGATGGGCGGCTCGCTCTTCGTGGCCACCGGCAACACCATCGGGCTCGCTTCCTGGGACGGAGGCGAGGCCATCCTCCGGCTCGGGCCCGGTCCGGTCTTCTCCGGCAGCGCCGCCGACTACTACGCGCCTTCCGACTGGAAGGCGCTCGACGACGCCGACGGCGACATCGGCACCTCCGGCGCGTTTCCCTTCGACGTGGGCGGAGCGCACTTCGTCGCGACGATGGGCAAGAACGGGCTCCTGTATCTCGGCAACCGCGACAACCTGGGCGGCATCGGCGGCGGGGCGCTCACGCCCAAGGTCGGCGACTTCATCGTCACCGCGCCTGCGGTGATCGACACGCCCTCGGGCACGATGCTGGCGTTCACCGCGCAGGGCACCGGCTGCCCCGGGGCCGACAACGGCCTGGTCGGGCTGCGCATCGGAGCCGGACCGCCGCCGGAAGTGAAGACGGCATGGTGCGCGAAAGTCGTGGGGCACGGCTCTGCCATCGCCACCACCACCGGCGGCGGCGCGGAGTCGGTCATCTGGGTGGCGGGCGCGGAGGGCGACGGGCAGCTCCACGCGGTCAATGCCGAGACCGGCGAGGTCCTCTTCACCGGCGGTCAGGTGCAGATGCGCAGGTTCAACGCGCCCATCGCCGCCAAGGGCCGCGTCTACGCCGCGGGCGACACGTCGGTGGCGGCGTTCACGGTCCGCTAGGACGGTCTCGCCGGCAGCGCCTTGCTGCCCCGCAGCCTGCTTGCCAACTTGCCTGGCGGGGGCCAGCCCATGGCAATCCGGCATGTCGCGGTCGCTGTGTTCGCGCTCGCTTGCGGCAGAGGTTCGACCGGCGCATCGCGCGGCCCAGCGGAGCCCGGAGCCGTCTCCGGGTCGAACGGCGGCTCCGCCCCGGCCGGCGGCGGATCCGGCGGGGGCGGCTCGCCAGCAGTCGCCGATGCAGGATCGGCGGTCTCCGACGCGGGCCCCGAGTCCTTCGCAGACTGCTCCGGAATCGAGCCGCCTGCTCCCGGGCGCGCGGTGCAGATCCGTGTCGACGGCATCGATTTCGTCCACGAACATTGCACCCTGGGGGACGTCGACGGCGAAGGCAAGATCGCCATCTCCTGCAATTCGGCTGGCGACCGCGGCCGCGTCTTTCTGGCGGACTCTGCCGATGCACGGGTCACTGGCCCGTTCGGGGAAGCGGCAAACGTCGTCGCAGGGCAGGCATCCGGCTTCATCGGCGCGGATTGCCTCGGGGGGGACTGCTACATCGTCACATACGGCATCGCCGATTCCGGGCAGACGACGTTCACGAACTTCGGTGGGCCATCGCACGGCGTCCGCCAGGTCGACAATCCCGCGGGCGGAGTCGTGCGCGCCACGTTCGGCGGCCCCGACGGCTCGACGGCGACTCTCGAGTCGTTCGACGCTTCGGGGAACGTCCGCTGGGCGCGGACCCTGCCGGAGCCCGTGTTCATCTACTCGCTCGTGCTCGGTGTCGATCGGGCAGGCAACGTTCTGTCGCTCTGGAACGCGCCGCCCCCGCCCGGTGCGCCGCCGGCGGCTGGCGACACCAGGGCAGAGTGGTTCGATCCCGCGGGAAACGCCGGCCCGGTCTTCGTCGCCTTCAGCGGGTGGCAATTCGCCGCGCGCCTGGTCGAGCGCGCCGGCCGCGGGCTGTTCATCGGCGGCGTTGCCTCCTCTCGCTGCACATGGCTCACGGCGGCACGGCGTACGCGGTTCTTCCTCCGACTGGAGCCGCCGGCAGCACCTGCGAGCAGAGCATCGAGGTGTTCTCCGCCTTGGGTCACCGTTGCGGCGCAGCGACGTTCGCCGCGGGCGGCGCCGCATGCACCGCCGGTCAGATTCTCGTCGGCTACGACGGCACCGTCGTGCAGGAACTGCCGGATCGGCCTTGCGCGAGCCGGTTTTCCTGCACGTTCGGGCTGCAGGCGTGGAAAGGCTTCTTCCGTTAGCGGCGTTCCGCCTTACGCTTCCTCTTCCTCTTCGGCCGCGGCCTTGGCGCCCGCCGTCTTCTTCGCCGCGAGCTTCGCCTTCTCCGCCGCCTCCGCGTCCAGCTCGGCCTGCGGCCGCGGCTCGATGCTGTAGTCGGTGATCTTGCCCTGCGCCTTGAGCGCCTTGAGCCCCGCGTCCATCGCCAGCCAGCGGCTCTTCGCGCGCAGCTTGATCATCACCGGCGCCGCCGGCCTGCGGATGAGGCTCACCGGATCGAACTCGCCGGAGAGGATGCTCACGGACCAGTTCGACTCCAGATCGGAGTCCACCCGGACGTCGCATTCCTTGCCCTGCCAGATCGCCTTCGTCGGCATGCCGAGCGATGTACCACGGAATTCACCGTGGGACGGCGTGGACCGCTCCCGGCGGCAGCGCGCCGCTCTTGCGCGCCACGAGGCCCGCGTGCGCCTGGACCCAGAGCGCGCCGGCGAGGCCGGCGAAGAGCAGGGCGAGCGTGATCCAGAAGAGGCGCTTGTTGTCGCTCTTGCGCGCAGCAGCCATGCCGCGGATCCAGGGCAGGTCCGCGGCGCGCACCCAGTCCTCGCCGCGCCGGACCAGATCGTCGCCCGCCACGACGCCGCTGTTCCAGAGCTGGAGGAACTCCTTCTGGCTGCCGACGGTGAGCTCCTTGGCGCCGCTCGCCTGCCTGACCTGTAGCTTCATGCGGCCGTCAGGTTAGGGACTGCGCTTCGGACGAGCAACCCGGATGACGCGGCGCGGTGCGAATCCGTTTATGCGGCTGTCGCGACCAAACGTCGCGAAAGCGACTCAACCCATTCGCACCGCAATGCGGTATGACGACGCCCTGCGGCTTGCAAGTGCATGAATTTTCTGGAATTGACCCGCCCGGCAAAGCAGTTGCAACAGTATCGCGCCGCACGTCCTCCCCCCCGAGGTTCATCGTGTCCGAGAAGGTTGCTTCAGAGAAGGTCATCGCCCCCGCGCCCGCCTCGATCCCGAGCTTCGATCGCGCCGCCGGAGCGCGGATTCTCGCCCGGTCCTTCTACAGGGAGCTTCGCGAGAACGGCTACACCCCGAAGCAGCTGCTCGCTCTCTCCACCGAGCTGATCGAGCTCATCACCCGCGACCTGCAGGCGGAGCGCAAGGGAGCAGCGTAGCCGCAGTTCCTCGCAGGGCAGGCGGCCCGGCGCGGCGGATGACCGCGTCCGCTCCGCCTTGACGGGTCGCATGTCAGAGCCTATTTGTCCCTCCCCCAAGGAGGCTTCGACATGGCTCGCTTCGCCATCAACGGCTTCGGCCGCATCGGCCGCAATATCCTCCGCGCTGCGCTGAAGCGCGGGGCCAACCTCGACGTCGTGCTCATCAACGACGTCGACAAGCCGAAGACGCTGGCGCATCTCTTCAAGTACGACTCGGTGCACGGAGTCTTCGACGGCACGGTCCAGGCCACCGAGGACGCGGTGGTCATCAACGGCAAGAAGATCGCCGTCTCCGCCAAGCGCGATCCCTCCGAGCTCGCCCACCGCGAGCACAAGGTCGACGTCGCCCTGGAGTGCTCGGGGCGGTTCACCAAGCGCGAGGACGCGGAGAAGCACCTCAAGGCGGGCGCGAAGAAGGTGATCATCTCCGCGCCGGGCAAGGGGCAGGACCTCTCGCTCTGCTTCGGGATCAACCACGAGAAGTACGACCCCGCGAAGCACAACGTCATCTCCAACGCGTCCTGCACCACCAACTGCCTCGCGCCGGTGGCCAAGGTGCTGATGGACAGCTTCGGCATCGAGCGCGGCCTGATGACCACCATCCACTCGTACACCAACGACCAGCGCATCCTCGACCTGCCGCACGAGGACCTGCGAAGGGCGCGCGCCGCCGCGGTGAGCATGATTCCCTCCAGCACCGGCGCCGCGAAGATGATCGGCGAGGTCATCCCCGAGCTGAAGGGCAAGCTGAACGGCACCTCCATCCGGGTGCCCACGCCCAACGTGTCGCTGGTGGACCTCACCGCCGAGCTGACCAGGAAGACCACCGTGGAGGAGATCAACGCCGCCTTCAAGGCCGCCGCCGAGGGCAAGCTCAAGGGCGTCCTGCAGTACAACACCGAGCCGACGGTGAGCGTGGACTACAACGGCAACCCCGCCTCCTCGATCTTCGACTCGACGCAGACCGCGGTGGCCGACGACGGCAAGTTCGTCAAGGTGTTCTCCTGGTACGACAACGAGTGGGGGTTCTCCAACCGGATGGTGGACGTGGGGCTGTTCATCGCCGGCAAGCTCTAGCGGCGAAAGAGGCGCCTCGATGATCAAGTCCATCGAGCAGCTCGAGATCGGCGGCAAGCGGCTGTTCATCCGCGTGGACTTCAACGTCCCGCTGGACAAGAAGACGCGCAAGGTGAAGGACGACGCGCGCATCCGGGCGGCGCTGCCCACCATCCAGTACGCGGTCAAGCAGCGGGCGCGGGTGATCCTCGCCTCCCACCTCGGCAGGCCCGACGGCAAGGTGGTGCCGGAGATGTCCCTGGAACCCGCCGGCGCGCGCCTCTCCCAGCTCCTCGGCCAGGACGTGATCTTCGCCGACGACTGCGTGGGCGACGGCGTGCGCAAGCTGGTGGGGGAGCTCCAGCCCGGGCAGGTGCTCCTGCTCGAGAACCTGCGCTTCCACGCCGAGGAAGAGGCCAACGACGACGCTTTCGCGCGCGAGCTGGCCTCGCTCTGCGACGTCTACGTGGACGACGCCTTCGGCACCGTCCACCGCGCCCACGCCTCGACGGTGGGGATGGTCAGGCACGTGGCCCGCCGGGGCGCGGGTTTTCTGGTGGCCGCGGAGCTCGAGCACCTGCAGCCGCTGCTCAAGGGCGCGCAGAAGCCGTACCTCGCCATCCTCGGCGGCGCCAAGGTGAGCGACAAGATCAAGGTCATCGATCAGCTGATGGGCAAGGTGGACGCGCTGCTCATCGGCGGGGCCATGGCCTACACCTTCCTCTCCGCTCGCGGCGTCCCGGTGGGCGCCTCGCGGGTGGAGAAGGACAAGCTCGACGTGGCGAGGCGCATCCTGGAGAAGGCCGCGCAGTCGCGCGTCGAGGTGCTGCTCCCCTCCGATCACCTGGTCGCGAAGGAGCCGAAGGGCGGCGTCCCGGTGGAGACGGTCGCGCAGATTCCCGACGGCATGCTCGGGCTCGACATCGGCCCGAAGACGCGGGAGCAGTACCGGCAGCGCATCCTCGCAGCGAAGACGGTGTTCTGGAACGGGCCGATGGGGCTGTTCGAGGTGGCGGAGTTCGCTCCCGGCACCCGGGCCGTGGCGGAGGCGCTGGCGGAGGCGACCCGCGGCGGCGCGCGCACGGTGGTGGGCGGCGGCGACTCGGCGGCGGCCATCGCCGAGATGGGCCTCGCAAGCAAGGTGACCCACGTCTCCACCGGCGGCGGCGCCTCCCTCGAATTCCTCGAGGGCCGCGAGCTGCCCGGCGTGAAGGTCCTCGACGAATAGGGCTTCTCGACCTGGAGGTCTCGTGCCTCGACGCAAGTTCGTGTGCGGCAACTGGAAGATGCACAAGACCACGGCGGAGGCGGTGGCGCTGGTGCGGGAATTGAGGCAGCGCCTCGAACCGCAGATCCAGGTGGCGGTGGCGCCGCCCTTCACCGCGCTCTCCAGGGTGAAGGAGGCGCTGGCGGGCAGCTCCATCCAGCTCTTCGCGCAGAACTGCCACCACGAGAAGCAGGGCGCCTTCACCGGCGAGATCAGCGCGCCCATGCTGGCCGAGCTGGGTTGCGACGGCGTCATCCTCGGCCACAGCGAGCGCCGGCAGTACTTCGGCGAGACCGACGAGGGCGTGAACCGCAAGCTGCGCGCCGCGCTGGAGGCGCAGCTCCACCCCATCGTCTGCGTGGGCGAGACGCTGCAGGAGAGGGAGGCGAATCGCACCTGGGAGGTCGTCTCGCGCCAGATCCGCGGCGCGTTCGCCGGCATCGAGGCGGCGCAGGTGGGCCGCTGCACCGTGGCCTACGAGCCGGTCTGGGCCATCGGCACCGGCAAGGTGGCCACCACCGCCCAGGCGCAGGAGGTGCACGGGCAGATCCGCGGGCTGCTC
>DATDMU010000408.1:0-13981 GCA_036518615.1 Myxococcales bacterium | reverse complement strand
GACGCTGGGAAGCCAGGCGAAGCGGTCGAGGCGCGTGGAGCGCTCGGCCGCGCTCACCGCGGCGGCGGCACTCTTCACCGCGTAGCTGTTCTCCCACGGCTCGGCCTCGTCCTGGCGCAGCTCGGGGATCTCCTGCGGCGCGCCGAAAGGCAGCGGCTCCACCCGCTCGCCGGTCAGCGCCTCCAGGAGCGGCCAGAGCGACTGGTTGTTCCCCTCGAAGTTGGCGATCTGCACGCGGGCGTTGGCGGTTTCCGTCTGCGCCCGCAAGAGGGCAAGCTCCACGGCGGTGCCGGCCGAGATCTGCGCGCGCGCGTCCTGCTCGCGGCGCAGCGCCACGCGCTCCGCCTCGCGCGCGGCATTGAGCAGGCCCTCCAGACCCTGGAGATTGAGATAGGTGCGCGCCACCGCCAGCAGGATCTGCTCGCGCTGCTCGTCCGCCCCGCGCGCCGCCGCCTCCGACGCGGCATTCGCGATGCCGGGCAGGAACAGCCCCTGCGGCGTCAGCAGCGGCTGGGCGATCTGCAGCGTGCCGAAGCGCGAGTTGGGGGCCACGATGACGATGGTGGGCGCGTTCGCCGGACGGGGCAGGCCGAGGCCAACCGCCAGGTCGCCGAAGTTGAGGCTCGCCGGCGCGCTGGTGTGATCGAAGGTGCCGCTCGCGCTGATGTCCGGCTGCCACGCGGTCCACGCCTTCTCCACGCCCGCGCGCACCACCGCGGCCTGCGCGCGCGCGGCGGCGACGTCCGGCCCCTGTCTCGCCGCGAGCTGCAGGGCCTCGCGCAGCGATACCTGGCGCCGGCCCGACTCCACCCGCTGGGGCGGCCGCATTCCCTGCGCAGGCTGCTCTTGCGCTGCCGCTCCGAAGGAGATGCCCGCCACCGTCGCGAAGACCGCCGCTGCCTGACGAATCGTGTGCATGTCTTATCCGTTCACCACCTGCGCCGGCGCCGCGGCAGCGGGCTCGGCGGAAACCAGCACCGGCTCCGCCGGGCGCTTCTTGCGCCCGAAGAGCCGCCCGAGATCCAGGTTCTCCACGCCGGCGAAGATCACCGGCACCACCAGGAGCGTCAACGCCGTCGAGGTGATCACGCCGCCGATCACCGCGATGGCCATGGGCGAGCGGAACTCCGACCCGATGCCGCCGCCCACCGCGGTGGGCACCATGCCGATGGCCATGGCGAACGAGGTCATGAGGATGGGGCGCAGCCGCCGCGGGCCGGCCTTGAGCAGCGCCGTGTCCACGTCGTCTCCTTCGCGCAGCCGCTGCAGCGCGCCGTCCACCAGGAGGATGGCGTTCTTGGTGACGAGCCCCATCAGCAGGATGACGCCGATCATCGCGCCCAGCGACAGGTGCTTGCCGGTGACCAGCAGGGCGAGCAGCGCGCCCACCAGCGCGAGCGGCAGCGACACCATGATGGTGAAGGGATGCTTGAGCGACTCGAACTGCGAGGCGAGCACCATGAAGATGAAGACGAAGGCGAGGCCGAAGGCGCCCGCAAAAGCGTCGTTCTGCTCGTCGAGGGTCTTGATCTGGCCGTCGTACTTCACCGCGTATCCGGCGGGCAGCTGGTGCGCCGCCATCGCCTTGCGCAGGGCGGTGGCGATGTCCCCCAGCGCCGCTCCCGAGGCGAGCTGCGAGTAGACGGCGATCTGCCGCTCGCGATCGTCGTGCTCGATGACGCTGGGCCCGTCCTTCAGCGAGACGGCGGCCACGTCGGACAGCTTGCGCACGCCCTTCTGCGAGAAGAGATCCATCCCGGCGATGCGCTCGGGGCTGTTGCGGTCCTGCTCCCGGAGCCGCACGCGGATGTCGGTCTCGTCCTTGCCCTCGCGAAGCCTGGCGGCCACCTCGCCCTCGACGGCGAGGCGCATCTGGGTGGCGATCTGCGCCGCCGGCAGCCCCAGGTCGGCGGCGCGGGTGCGGTCCACGTCGATGGCCAGCTCCGGCTTGGGCGGGTTCGACTCGATGCGCACGTCGGCGGTGCCGGGGTTGTTCTTCAGCCAGTCGGCCACGAACTTCGCCTGCGCGTTCAGCTCGTCGAACTTCGGTCCCACGAGGCGGATCATGATCGGGAAGAAGTCGCCCAGGCCCTCGATCATCGGCGGATCGCTGATGGCCACCTCGGTGGCGGGAAGCGCGCCCGCAAGCGCCGCGCGCGCCTCGTCCTTGAGCTGGAGGATGTTCTTCTTGCGCGAGCCCTTGGGAGTCAGAAGCGCCCGCAGGCGCACCTTGTTCACCTCGCCGTTGGTGCCGACGATGGAGTAGACGTTGGTCACCTCGGGGATCTTGTGCAGGAGCGCCTCGGCCTCTCCGGCGCGGCGAGCGGACAGTTCGATGCTCGCGCTGTCGGGCAGCTTGAGGTCGGCGATGAGCTGGTCGTGGTCCTCCACGGAGGCGAATTCCGCGCCGAGGCGCGTGGCCGCGCCCAGCGACAGCGCCATGACCAGCAGCGTGAGGGCGATGGTGGTCCACTTGTGCGCGAGCACCCAGGCCAGCGTCTTCTCGTAGAAGCGCTCCCAGGAGAGGAACATCTCGTGGAAGAACTTCGCCACGCCGTTGTGGATCACCACCTCGCCTGGTCGCCTCCGTTTCGCAAGGCGCGCCGAGAGCATGGGGTCGAGCGTGAAGGAGATGAAGAGCGAGATCAGCACCGCCGCGGAGATGGTGATGCCGAACTGCTTGAAGAACTGCCCCACGATGCCGGGCATGAACGCCACCGGCACGAAGACCGCCACCAGCGTGAAGGTGGTGGCGAGCACCGCGAGGCCCACCTCGCGGGTGCCCTTCGACGCCGCCGTCGCCGGATCCTCGCCCCGGTCCAGCCGGTGGGTGATGGCCTCCCGCACCACCACCGCGTCGTCGATCAAGAGGCCGATGGCGAGCGAGAGCGCGAGCAGCGTCATCTGGTTGAGCGTGTACCCGAGCACGAACATGACGAAGAAGGTGCCGACCACCGAGGTGGGCAGCGCCAGGGACGAGATGAAGGTGCCGCGCGGATCGAGCAGGAACATGAGGATGATGAGCACGGCCATGGCGCCGCCGAAGACGAGCGCCACGTACACCTCTTCCGCGTTGGCGCGGATCAGCGCGCTCTGATCGATGAGCAGCTTGGGGGCGAAGCCGTTGCCCATGGCGGGAGTGAGCCGGGCCAGCGCCGCCTTGGCGTCATCGGCGACCTTCACCGTGTTGCTGCCGGGTTGCTTGACCACCTCCAGGATGATGGCGTCCTTGCCGTCGAGGCGGGCGAGGGTCCGCCGCTCCGCCACGCCGTCGGTGACCCGGGCCACCTCGTCCAGCCGCACCTGCGAGCCGGTCTTGCCGGTGGCCACGGGCAGCGCGCGAAGCTCGTCCACGTCCTTGAACTCCCCCAGGGTGCGCACCGTCAGCTCGGTGGGTCCGAGCGAGAGATGCCCGGCGGGCAGGTTCAGGTTCTCCATTCCGATGCGCTGCTGGATCTCGTACGGGCTGGTCCCCGCCGCCTTCACCTTGTCGAGGTCCAGATCCACCTGGATCTCGCGCACGTCGCCGCCGGTGATGCGCGCCTCGGCCACGCCCTCCAGCTGCTGGAGCACGGGCTGCACGCGGTCCTCGATCAGCTTGCGCAGCTTCTGCGAGCTCAGGTTTGCGCTCACCGCGTAGGTGAGGATGGGCGCGGCGCTGATGTCCACCCGGCTCACCTTGGGCAAATCCGCGTCGTGGGGCAAGAGCGACTGCGCCTGCGAGACCTTGTCGCGCACCTCCTGCACCGCGCGGTCCAGGCTCTCGCTGAGCTTGAACTGCACCGCGATCGTGCTCGCGTTCTCGCGCGACCAGGAGTGCATCTTGTCGATGCCGCTGATGCCGGCGATGGAGTCCTCCAGGGGCTTGGTGACCTGCGTCTCGATCTCGCCCGGGCCGGCGCCCTTGTAGACGGTGGTCACCATCACCACCGGGAAGGTCACGTCGGGGAAGAGATCGGTGCCCAGCCGCTTGACGCCCATGATGCCCAGCACGACGAGGCAGAGGGCCATCATCGAGGTGAAGATGGGGCGTTTGATGGCGACGTCGGAGAGTGACATTGGATGCCTCGGGGCTGCTACTTGGGGGAGACCCTGGCGCCGTCGGTCAGGTCCGGCGCCGGGTAATCGACCACCTTCTCCAGGGGCTGCGGCGCGCGGAAGACCACGCGGTCGGCGCCGCGGTCGATCACCTCCACGGCGATGCGGCGCACCTCTCCGGCGGCCAGGGCCCAGACGTGATCGCCGCCTTGCGAGGCCAGGGCGCTGGCGGGCGCGGAGAGCGCGTTCTCGGGGGCGCCGAGAGAGAGCACGGCGCGGCCGAGGGTGTGCGCGGTGAAGCGCCCGGAGGTGTTGGGCACCACCACGTCCACCGGCACGCGCCGGGTGGCAGGATCGGCCGACGGGATCACCGCGCGCACCCAGGCGTCGTCGGTGGCCGCGTTGCCCCCCACCTGCTCCACGTGGACCTTCGTGCCCGGCTTGAGCAGGGCGCGCGCGCCGTCACTCACGGTGAGCTTGAGCAGCAGCGGATCCAGCTGCTCCAGCGTGAAGAGCGTGGCGCCGGCGGCGACGGTTGCGCCCACCTGGTCGGGCGCGTCGACGAGCACGCCGGCAAAGGGGGCGCGCAGGTCGTGCCGGCGGCGCGCGGCGCGAGCCTGCGCGAGCTGCGCCTGGGCCGCCTGGACCTGCGCCGCGGCCGCCGCCGCCGCCGAGATGCTGTTGCGAAGCTGGGCCTCGGTGACGCTGTGCGACTTCGCCAGCTCCTCGCTGCGCCGCGCCTGGTCGGCGGCGATGGCCGCCTGCGCTTCGGCGCCTTTGACGGCCGCCTCGGCCTGCTGCACCTGCGCGTCCGCCAGCTCCGGGTCGAGCTGCGCGATGGTCTGCCCCAGCGCCACGCTGTCGCCCTTCCTCACCAAAATTCGCTCGAGCCGGCCGGCCACCTCGAAGCCCAGCTTCAGCTCCCTGGCGGGATTGAGCGCTCCGGTGATCTCGTCGCGCGGCGCGCTGCGCACCGTCTTCACCTCGGCCGCGCTGACGGAGGGAAGGGCGGCGGCCCTGGCGGCGCTCCTGGTGGAGGTCCTGGCGCGCGCGGAGAGCGCCACTGCGGCGGCGATGGCCAGTGCGACGGCTGCGGAGACGAAGACGAGCGGCTTGCGGTTCATGGGGTGCTCCGGACTGACTTCTGGAAGTGGGGAAGGTCGACGGGCGTGCTCCCTTCGCGGACGAGCACGTGGAGGCTGCGGGCCCATTCGGCGAGGTCGGGCTTCTCGGCCATGCGGCTCATGCGCGCGCCGAGCAGCACGTAGGCGCCGACGATCAGGGAGCCGAAGATCTCCGCCGGGATGTCGGTGCGGCAGGCATGGTCGACCTGCATGCGATCGAAGTTCAGCTTGATGCGGTCGACCTCGCGGTCGGTCATCTCCCAGATGGTCCCTTCGAACCGCGTGCCCTGCGCTCCGCGCAACAGGACCCCGACCACGTCGCGGTATTCCCAGATCAGCTCGAGGATGCGCAGGTCGCCGCTGGTCTCCATCTCCAGGAAGCGCTGGTAGCGCGCCGTCAGCTCGGCGAAGTCGCGCCGCGTGACGGCGCCTTCCTCGGCGACGAACGAGGCCATCTCGCAGTCGCGCTGCCCCGCGCACGCGCCCATCTGCTCGCGGAAGGCGTCCACCAATTGGCCGAAGAGCGCTTCCTTGGACTTGAAGTGCAGGTAGAAGGCGCCCTTGGACAAGCCGCACGCGGCGGTGATGTCCTCGATGCGCGCGCCGCGCAGGCCGCGCTTCGCGAACTCCGCGCGGGCGGCGGCCACCAGTGCGTCCTTGGCGTTGGGGTCTGCGTGACGTGGCATCTTTCGCTTTC
This sequence comes from Myxococcales bacterium, assembly GCA_036518615.1. Taxonomy (GTDB): domain Bacteria; phylum Myxococcota; class Myxococcia; order Myxococcales; family 40CM-4-68-19; genus 40CM-4-68-19. The sequence continues at coordinate 8,122 of DATDMU010000408.1, read as the reverse complement.
GTGAACTGCGGGTCAGAAAAGTGCGGCGGTTTCTAAACGACGGGTCAGTAACCTGTCAATGGTTTCTGACTTCGGAGTCATGAACGCACGACCGGGGCGCGTATTACAGTGGACAAACGCGAATCTGCTGGCGCTTGAAAAGACGACACTTTTCGCCAGCCGCCCACCGGCCCGCTTGCCTTGCGGAAGGTCGCTCCCCACCTTGCCGGCAGCCTTTGGGAGGTGTCGGATGGGGTCGGGGAAGGCAGCGGCGTTGGCCGCATGTGTGCTGGCTGCGGCGTGCGTGGACAAGAAGCTGCAGGAAGCCTGCGACGCGCAGTTCGAGGACTGCAGCACCATCGTCGGGGGCGTCGGCAAGTGCAGCACGAACGCCGACTGCGCCGACGGCGTCTGCCAGGCCGATGGCACTTGCAGGGCGGCGAATCCCGCCACGCAACCCAATGCCTGCGCCAGCGTGTCCTGCCCTGCGGGCGACTTCTGCAGCAACGGCCAGTGCATCCCGGCGACAGCCCAGTGCAAGCAGGCTGACCCGGCGTGCATCTTCATCCCCCACGGCTCCTTCGAGCCGCCCACCCATGCCTGGTGGTGGCCCTGGCTGACGCCGGACGGCCCCGACGCCCCGGGCGGCAAGGACACCTTCCGCGCGGGCCTCGAATATCCCGACTACGTCCAGGTGATGAGCACGCCGGTGGTGATGCGCCTGCACGCGACCGACGTGGAGCCGGCGGTGGTCTTCAACTCCTTTCCCCTCCATCCCACCGGCCTGCAGGGCGCGCAGATGGTGGAGGTGCAGGGCGTGATGCGCGCCGTCCGGGGCTCCGACGGCTCGCCCATCTGGTCCGCGCCCAAGGACATGTTCCAGCACATGGAGCTGAGCGTCGACGGCAACTCCAGCATCGCCGCGGGCGACTGCATGGGCACCGGCGAGACCTGCTTCATCACCGGCGGATGGGATCCGGAGGACGAGCCGCCGCGCGTGGCCGATCCCAGCAAGGCCCACCAGCACGGCGGGCTCATCGCCTTCGGCAGCGACGGCCGCTTCCTCTGGCTCACCCGTCAGGCGCAGCTCTGGTGGGGCGGACCGGTCATCGCCCGCCTGCTCGGACCCACCGGCCCGGCGCAGGTGGTGGTGGGCAACGGCGTCTTCGACGGCGCCACCGGCAAGACGCTCTGCCCGCAGACCAACGCCTTCGGCGCCATCGGCGGCAACGGCGACGGATCGCTCAGCGCCATCGCCGACATCGACCTGGACGGCGTGCCGGAGATCATCACCGGCAACCAGGCCTACAAGCTCGTCGCCGACCCGACTTCCGCCACCGGCTACACCTGCAAGCCCCTCTTCGCGGGCGGCGTGAAGATGCCCAACAACCAGCCCTGCGCGGGCGGCGCCGGCTCGTCCTGCCCGGAGGGGTTCCCGGCGGTGGCGAACTTCGCGAAGTACGGCGCTCTCATGGGCCTTCGGCCCGACGATCCGCATCCGCAGATCGTGGTGGTGGCGCACGGCTTCCTCCACATCCACGACTGGACGGGAGGCATGCTCCTCAACCCCATTCCGCTCCCCACGCACGGCGCGGATTGTGGCACCGACTACAACCCGGGCGGCGCCCCCACCATCGCCGACTTCGACGGCGACGGCCTGCCCGAAATCGGCGTCGCCTCGCAGAGCGCGTACTCGGTGTGGAAGCCGGGAGTGGGCTGGATCTGGAGCTCCGCCACCTTCGACTGCTCGGCCAACACCGGCAGCTCCGTCTTCGACTTCGAGGGCAAGGGCCAGGCGACGGTGGTCTACTCGGACCAGTGCTCGTTCAAGGTCTTCGACGGCAAGTCGGGGCAGCTGCTGATCAAGGAGCCCAACCTGAGCTGCACCGCGTACGAGATGCCCATCGTGGCGGACATCGACGGCAGCGGCCGCGCCAAGGTGCTGGTGCCCAACAACGACATCTGCCACTTCGACGTCTGCGACCGCGAGTGGCCGAATATCGGAATCAATCGCTACATGGGATTGAAGGCGCTCAAGTCGCCGAGCGACAAGTGGGTCAATACCCGCAGCGTCTGGAACCAGCACACCTACCACGTCACCAACGTGAACCTCGACGGGACCCTGCCCTTCCCCGAGCCGCTCTCCTGGGGCCCGGACCAGTCCAACAGCTACCGGCAGAACGTGCAGGGGCAGGGGGTCTTCAGCTCGCCGGACCTGTCGGTCTGCGCGGTGGACGTGGACATGACCTCCTGCCAGACCGGCGCGGCGAAGGCGAGCGCGGTGGTCTACAACGGCGGCGCCATCCCCTCGCAGCCCGGGGTGACGGTGGACTTCTACGTGGTCCTCGACAGCGGCCAGACGGCGCACATCGGCCAGGGCAAGACCGCCCGGGCGCTCAAGCCCGGCGACTCGGAGACGGTGAGCGTGCCCTGGACCGCGCCGCCGCAGTCGCAGTCGGTGCACGTGAAGGCAATCGTCGACGAGCAGCAGCTCATCGGCGATTGCCATCTCGAGAACAACACGATCACGACCACCAACGCGGTGAAGTGCTCGCCGCTGGGGTAGCGCCAGGGTCTCGTCCGCAGACGTTTCCGGCCACACTGCGGAAGCCGGCCGCGGTCATCGCTTGCGGTCGGCTCCCACCGTCAGGGAATCACGCAGTTCTTGCAGGTTGGCGGCGGTGGGTCGGGTGGCGGGCAGGCGCCGCAGTAGACGGAGCCGCCGCAGCCGTCGGGCGCGTAGGTTCCGCAGGCGTACGCCGCGCAGGCGGCCGCCTGCGACAGCGGATTGCAGGCGCAGTACCCGTTGATCCCGGTCACGCACGACCAGCCCGTGGGGCAGTTGCCGCAGTTGACGAGGTTCCCGCACGCGTCCGGGTAGGTGCCACAGGCGCGGTGGTAGTCCGCCTGCCCGACCGTCGGGTTGCACACCGAGAACGCGGTCTGGTGACAGATGCAGTGGCCGTTGCTGCAGAGGTCCGTCCCGGCGGGGCAGGCGTTCCCGCAGGCCTGCCCGCCGATGACGCAGCCATTGCTGAGGCCGGACGTGTTGCAGACCTCGCCGCTGCAGCAGCCCGATGGGCAGTTCTGGCTGCAATGCAGCGAGGTGCCGGTCACGGCTGCGGACGCCGGGCCTTCGCCGATGGAGTTCACCGCCGTGACGACGAAGGTTTGCGTGGCTCCGTTGGGCTCGCTGATGGACGCCCTGGTATCGCGGAGGACCTGCGCCGCGCGGGTCAGCAGACCGCCGCTGACGGTATAGACGTTGTACTGAGCGGCGCCCGGCGTGGCTTGCCAGGAGAGCGAGATCAGGTTCGACCCGGCCGTCGCGGTGACGCCGGCCGGCGCGCCAGGCAACGTGGGTTGTCCGCTCGTGCGGGGGAGGCAATACGGCACGATTTGGGAGCTCGAACACTCGGTGTAGCCGGTGCCGCCATAACCGGTATGGTCCGGACAGAGCGGACCGCTGGTGACGAGATCGGGCGAGATGAGGCAGGTCGATGGCTGCTTGTATCGGAAAAGCTCGACGGCGGCCGGGTCTGGCCGGATGTCCTCGGACAATGCCCGGATGATGATCCCGTTCGCCACGTTCGCGGCAGGATTTCCGGGAGACGAAGGGGTGCAGACCCTGGGCGCAGTGGGCAGTAGAAAGGAGAACTGATTGTTGAGATCCGTGGTCGCCGTGCCGAGGACGACCTCCTCGTGCCCGGTGGTGGTGTCGCAGGTGTCGGCGTACGCGCGCACCTCCAGGGTCACGGGGTTGCGCGGCAGGTGGCGATCCTGGACCCAACCGGTAATCGTTCCGCCCATCGGCGCCGGTACGATCTGGCCGATGAAGGGTTGCGCCGGCTCGAGGTTGCCTCCGCCCACGCAGCCGTTGACGTCCAGGCCATCGGGGTCCCGGAGCGGAACGCAGGCCATGAAGTGAATTCCAACCAGAGCCGGCCGCTGCGGGCTGTCACTGGGGGTCGACCAGGCAGGCGTCGGGTACGCGGTGATGTGGACCGTCGTTCCAATCAGGCTGACCGAGAGGTCGAAGTAGGTGGACGGAGGTTGGCCGTAATCGCCGCCGAAAAGGTGCGCTGCGGGATGATCCGGGTCGTATCCGGACGTCGAGAGCGTGTACTGGTCGTCGGAGACGTCATAGCCGGAATACGCGTAATCGACCACGACCGGTCCGAGATAGGGCGCCTGGTTCGACGACGCCGCGTCAGGAATGTCGAAGTCCGCCACGAAGGTGCCGATGGGGGGGATGGGCTGGCCGTTGTCGAGCGTCGCGCCGAGGCCCTCGAAATGTTGCACGTGAGGGTACCAACCATACGAGGACAGCCGGACGAAGTAATCCGCAATGCCCGTGTTGAACCTGTGCCGCCAGGCTACGGCCGAGGGAGGGTGGATCTCGGTCGCCGGCGCATGACCGCAGTCGACGACCACGGCTCCCCGGACCCTGACGGAGTCGCCGATGCGCGGCGACTGGAAGGAAGGATCGCGGAACGCCGTGAAATGGTTCGGGGTCAAGGGTGTCTCGGTCATGCCCGCCGGCGGAGCGGGGTAGTTGTCGGCGAGTTGCGGGTGCTTGGGAAACCAGACGACCGACTCCCACTCCACCTCCATCTCCGATTGCCCATAGGCGAGGAAGCCCTGCACGAAGGCCTCGTCGTCCGGCAGCATCTTGAATTCGCTGTCCCGGTCGTCGTGTTGATAGGTGAGATCGTCGCCCGCGATCCTGCCATACTTCGAAACTATGCCGCTGACATCCCGGTACGCCAATTCCGGCCAATGGCCGTTGTACGTCGACGAGGAATGGTTGAAGCAGAATTGCGTATAGTCGTAGAAGCCGACGCCCGGGGTCCCTGCCGGGATGGCCAGCGGCTCTTTCGCACCCGGGTGCGGCACGGTTCCGCGCTCCTCCTCTTCGGAATCCAGCGTCTCCTGCAAAGCCGTGGCCTCCGCCTCCCCGATCAGGTCCATGCTCACGTCGGCGCTCGCGCGCACCGAGACGATGCCCACCGAAGGCGCGATCTCGAAGACGAGGATCGCACCTCTGTCGTTGGTGCGGCTCAGTCTGGCGCGGCCGTCCGACCGGGTGATGGGCGAATAGACCAGGTCCAGCTCCCGCGGCTTCTGTGACGGCTTCTTCGGCGGCAGTCCGACGCGCGCGGGGCCCGGCGAGGGCACATCGATGATCTGGCCCTCGCCGAAGCCGGGGAATGGAGAGAAGCCGTACGCGAGCTCGGGGATCTGCTGGCGCAAGATGACGTGGCTCGCGCAGTCGAAGACCGTGGTCCAGTGCAGCCGCTCCTCCCTGGTCGCGACCTCCGTCGTCAGCTCGGCTTCGGATTGGGTGAGGGCGGTGACGCGAACCTCCACCACCGCGGCCAGCCGGTCGCGATACCGCCGGGCGTAATACCAGCGCGTGTTCACCTGCAACGGGACGTCGAAGAGACGGCAGGCTGACGCCGCGTTGTCAGAGGAGGGCGAGACGACTCCAGAAATGGCCACCGGAATGGTGTCGGCGGGGCCCTGTCCTCTCTCCGCTTGCGACTGCTCCGACGAAGGCGGACCGGAACAGGACCAGCAGGCCACCCACAGCAGGGCTGCAATTCGTGAGCGCATCGCGGTACCCCCCGAGGTTCGGACCGCGGGATTGGGCACGCTTGAAACGCATTACGTCAAGGCTTGCGGCTTTTTGCCGCCCCAGGGACCGGGAGTCGAAATCGTCCGACGAGGCCGGATTCATTGATCTTGTTGTAAATCATTGGCCTCCGTTGGCCAACCGGGCGTTCAGACCTCGTCCAGGGCCCGGCGCGGCTCAGGCGATCTGGCGCTTGACCCGGTGGAGCGAGCGGGCCGGGACGCCCGCCACGGTGTCGCCCGGCGCGACGTCCTCCAGCACCACCGCGTTGGCGCCGATCTTCGCCCCGGCGCCGATGCGGATGGGCCCGAGGATCTTGGCGCCCACGCCGATCAGCACTTCGTCCTCGATGACCGGCGCGCCGGGCCGCCCCGATCTGCCGCCGATGACCACGCCCGGGGAGAGCAGGCAGTTGCGCCCGATCACCGCTTCCTTGTGCACGATGACGCCGATGCCGCCGTAGCCCAGCTCGGTGCCCTCGCCGATCTCCGCCTCCGGCGGCAGGTGGGCGGAGAAGATCACCCGGGTCACGCGGCTGATGGCCTGCGCGGTGCGGCCGAACCCCGCGCCGTGCAGCGCGTGCGCGACTTTCTGCAGCTTCAATGGAGCGCTCATCGATGATCCTTACGCTGCGGGGCGCAGCGCGTCCCTGGTGGTGGCGGGCTTCTCGCCCAGCGCCTTGAGATACAGCTCTTCGTGGGCGGACTGCATGCGCGATACGGTCAGCTCCGCCTCGACGAAGGCGCGGCCGCGGCGGCCCATCTCGCGGGCCTCTTCCCTGTCGGCCATGAGCCGCGCCACCGCGGCGGCGAGCGCTGCGGGATCCCGCGGCGGCACCAGGAGGCCGCGCCCGCCTTCGAGCAGCTCGGGATTGCCGCCCACGCGGGTGGCGATGACCGGCAGGCGCGCCGCCATGGCTTCCATCACCGCGTTGGAGAGCCCTTCCGCGGTGGAGCAGAGCAGGAAGGCGTCGGAGCGCGCGAGCAGCGAAGGAACGTCGGTGCGGTGTCCGAGCAGCACCACGCGGCCTTCCAGGCCCAATTCACGGATCCGCGACTCCAGATACGGCCGCTCGACTCCATCTCCGGCGCAGAAGAAGCGCAGCCGCGGGAAGCTTCCCTTGAGGCGCGCGGCGGCCTCCACCAGCGTGCGGTGGTCCTTGACCGGCCAGAGGTTGCCGACGACCGCGATCGCCGTGTCGCCGGGCTCGCGCGGCAGCGGATCGCCCGGGGCCGCCGCCTGCGCGTCGAAGCGGGAAAGGTCGAGGCCGTTGCGCAGCACCACCACGCGCTCCGGCCTGCAGCGCTCCTCGTCGATGCAGACCCGCCGCACCGCCTCGGCGTTGGCGCAGACCACGTCGGCATTGCGCGCCGCCAGCGCCTCGATTCGCCGGTGCAGGGAGGTGAAGCCCGGGCGCAGGTGCCCCAGGTCCACGCGATTCACCACGATGCGGGTGCCGGCGAGCTTCGCCGCGGCGACCCCGAGGACGCTCATGCCGAAGTCGTTCGCGTGCGCCACGTCTACATGGAGAAGCTTGAAGACGGCCGCGAGCCGCGCCACCGCCAGGCCCGCCGAGGGATGCATGAGGCCCGCGTAGGGAACGACGATGGGTTCGATACCCAACGCCCGGATGGGCTCGAGAAACCCGCCCACCGCGTGGTTGCAGACGACGACGGGAGCGAACGAGGCGGGATGCCGCCTGAGGCGTTCGACCAGCTGCCGTTCGGTGCCGCCAATGTTGAATTGCGTAACAAGATGCGCGACCGTGCGGCGCCGCATGGGTGAGCTCCTCCCGGATGCAGGGGAGGGTACGCACGCCTGCACGGTGCGGCAAGGAACGAAATGGCTGGTTTTTTTCGGGTATGGTGCGCGCCGTGACCGAGGCAGTGGCTGCGACCCCTGCAGCGCCAGCGAAACCACCGGCGCGCTCGGGCGGGGCGGCGCTGCTGGTCGGGGCAGGCATCCTCCTCAGCCGGATCGCGGGCCTCGTGCGCCAGCGCGTGCTCGGCCATTACCTCGGCATCGCCGCCGCCGCGGACGCCTATGCCGCGGCGCTGCGCATCCCCAACTTCCTGCAGAACCTGCTCGGCGAAGGCGTGCTCTCCGCCTCCTTCATTCCCGTCTACGCGGGCCTGCGCGCCAGGGGCGAGCTTCTGCAGGCGCGCAAGGTGGCCGGCGCGGTCGCCGGGCTGCTCACGCTGGTCACCGGCGTCATGGCGCTCCTCGGGGTTCTGGCGACGCCCTGGCTCCTCGACGCCATCGCGCCGGGCTTTCGCGGCGAGACGCGCGCCCTCGCCATCGTGCTGGTGCGCATCTTCTTTCCCGGCATCTCGCTGCTGGTGCTGTCCGCCTTCTGCATCGGCGTGCTCACCAGCCACCACCGCTTCTTCCTCAGCTACGCGGCGCCGGTGGTGTGGAGCGCCGCCATCATCGCGGCGCTGATCGCGGGAGCCCACACCGGCGACCGCCACGACCAGGGCCGCATCGCCATCTGGGCCGCGTGGGGCG
>DATDMU010000407.1:0-2534 GCA_036518615.1 Myxococcales bacterium | reverse complement strand
AAGCTCCTCGCCGCGGATGGTGCGGATCTCGATGCCCTGCTCCGCCGCCGCCGCCATCTCGCGCCGGATCATGTGCCGGCGCTTGGAATTGAAGCGGGCGAGGAAGTCGGCCATGGTCCGGTACCCCTCGTTGCGCCAGTGGAACTGGTACGAGACGCGCATGGCCATTCCCGCCTCGGACAGCTCGCGCGCCCCGTCCTCGTCGGGAAAGAGCGCCTGCCAGGTGGGCCAGCCCTCCTTCGCGCAGAGCTTCTTCGCGGCGGCGACGATGCGCTCCACGCAGTCGCTCCGGTCCTCTCCCGGCAACACCAGCACGCGCTCGCCGGTGCAGGGCGTGAAGGGAACGGTGAGCGAGAGCTTCGGGTAGTAGGGAAGCCTGCCGCGCGAGAGCGAGGAGGCGATGTCCCAGTCGCGGGCGAAGTCGCCGTCGCTGTCGTCCTTGGCGTAGGCCGGCGCGGCGGCGACCAGTTCCCCGCCGCGCCAGAGCGTCAGGTGGCAGGGATTCCACCCCGACCGCGGCGCGGCGCAGCCCGATTTCTCCAGCGACCGCAGCCAGGCGTGGCGCATGAAGGGCGTGGACCGCGGCGAGAGGAGCGCATCCCACTGCTCCGGTGCGACTTCGTCCAGGGTCTGTACGATGCGGACGTCGCCTGCGTGCATGGACCCTCCTCCCTAGCCTCGCGAGGAGGGCGGCGCAACCTCCCACCCGCCGGGGCGGTTGCCCAGGTTGCACGCGCGGCGGCGGCCGTGCGACGGTCCCTGCATGCTCCTGCTCGCCCTCTTCCTCCTCGCCCAGGCGCCTCGCGAAAACCCGCCGCCGAAACGCCCGCCCGAACGGGTGCTCGTCCGCGCCGCCCACCTCATCGACGGGCGGTCCGACGCGGTCCACGACGGCTGGGCCGTGCTGGTCGAAGGCGAGCGCATCGCGAAGGTGGGGCCCGCCGCGGAGGTCCAGGCTCCCGGCGTCCGGGTCGTCGACCTGGGAAACTCCTGGCTCCTGCCCGGCCTCATCGACGCGCACACCCACGTGCTCCTGCAGGGCGACGTCACCGCAGCCGACTACGACGAGCAGCTCCTCAAGGAGAGCAATCCCTACCGCGCCCTTCGCGCCGCCGCCGCGGTCCGCATGTCGGTGATGAACGGCTTCACCAGCATCCGCGACCTGGAGACCGAGGGCGCGATGTACACCGACGTCGACGTGAAGACCGCCATCGCGCGCGGCATCATCCCCGGCCCGCGCATGTGGGTGGCCACCCGGGCGTTCGCGCCGACCGGCACCTATCCGCTGCTGGGATATTCCTGGGAGCTTCAGCACCTTCCCGAGGGGGTGCAGATCGCCGACGGGCCGGACGCCCTGCGCAAGGCCGTGCGCGAGCAGGTGAAGTACGGCGCCGACTGGATCAAGTTCTACGCCGATCGCAAGTACTACAAGACGAGCGATCCGAAGCGGCCGCTGCGCTCCTGGGTGAACTTCACCAGACCCGAGATGGACGCCATCGTGGAGGAGGCGCATCGCCTCGGGCGCAAGGTGGCTGCGCACTCCATCGGCTGGGACGGCATCGACGCGGCCCTCGCCGCGCACGTGGATTCCATCGAGCACGGCGACGGGCTGACCGACGACCTCATCGACCGCGCGGTCAAGCAGAACGTCTACTGGTGCCCCACCCTCTACGTCGGCATCTGGGTGGCGCAGGGGCGCGGCGGCGTCTGGCCGGAGATGGTGAACATGGAGCGCGAGGCCTTCGGCAAGGCGCTGCGCAAGGGAATGCGCATCGCCTTCGGCACCGACGTGGGCGGCTATCCCTGGACGGAGAACCAGGCCAAGGAGCTGTCGGTGATGGTCCGCTACGGCATGACGCCGATGGCCGCCATCCAGTCCGCCACCCGGGTCGCAGCGGCGCTGCTCGACCCGCTCTGCCCGCCGCAGGCCGCGAACTGCGAGGGCAGCAACGTGGGCGTGCTGGCCCCCGGGCACTTCGCCGACCTGATCGCGGTGGACGCGGATCCGCTGCGGGACATCTCGGTGCTGGAGCGCGTCCACTTCGTGATGAAGAATGGCGAAGTGCTGAAGTCCCGTTAAGAGAAAACCATGCGAACGCGCGCGCTGCTCCTGCTCTGCCTCGCCGCGTGCCAGGGGCCAAGGCAGGCCGTGCGCGAAGAGCCGGCTCCCGCTCCGGCGCCTGCACCCGCGCCTGCTCCGGCGCCGGCGCCGCCCGCCGCGTTGATCGGCGAAGACGTCGCGGTGGAGTATCGCCCGCAGGCCGATGGACAGGCGCTCATCGAGGTGGCCTCGCCTGCCGGCGCCCGGGTGGAGGTGCGCGAAGGGGACGCCCTGCTCGGCCGCGACTCCGCGCCGATGGCGGTGAAGGCGGAAGCGGACCACTGGTATTCGGTGGCCGCGCGGCTGCCTTCCGGCGCCACGCGCGAGGCCAAGGTGCAGGCGCGGGCCGGCGAGGTGGCGTCGCTGCGCTTCACCGACGTGACCTCGCAGGGACCGAAGGCGATGTCGCACGAGGCGTTCAAGGAGCTGGTCC